>CAYYNB010000052.1:0-34562 GCA_964472565.1 uncultured Anaerolineaceae bacterium | reverse complement strand
GGGCGCTGCTTGTGTCACCCGTTGTAGGGTTATGCTAAAGAATCCGCAACCGGGTTTTACCAATTTTTGAGGAGACATTCCGATCCGTCGCTCCCTAAACCTCGTTGTTCAAGGGCGCGATGATGGACTTTGAAACGGGCCAGTCGCCGGATAGATCCTCATTAATTGGCTTTTAGCATCCTGTGGGTAACGCCTTGAGCCTGTAGGGTGAGTAAAACCCTATGTCGTTTTTATTGGTATAACCCTACGTCGCCTGACACTTGCTGCGCCCCTACAAATGGCGCGTCGTGAGCGGAGCGGAAAGTGCGGGGCGTATGACAATACGCCCCTACGAACCTCACCCCCTCAGTCTCCCTCTCCAGCCAAGCTGGAAGAGGGGTAGGCATAGAATTGCGGAGGACACGATAAGTTGTTTGATCTGTCGATTGAGACGCTGCTGGGACGTGTGATCGGGATTGTGTTGGGATTTGCACTGCATGAATGGGCGCATGCGTATACAGCGTATCGCCTGGGCGACAATACCGCGTATAACCAGGGCCGACTGACGGTTGATCCACGCGCACACATTGATCCGCTGGGGCTGATGCTGGCCTTTGTGGTTGGATTCGGATGGGCTAAACCGGTTCCGGTTAATCCTCGCGCTTTTTATCCCAATGAAAAACGGGGACTGATGATCGTATCGCTGGCGGGACCGCTGATGAACCTGGCGATTGCGGTGGTATTTGGGGTGCTGATTCACCTGATTGGTGGGATGGGGAATTTTATTTACAACGTACTCGGCGCGGTGGTGCTGTTTAACCTCGTGCTGTTTGTGTTTAACCTGCTGCCGTTTTCGCCCCTGGATGGATATAAAATTGCGGTGGGCGTACTGCCCGCCGAACAAAGCTACCAGATGGTGCGGCATGAACGCGATACGACGCTGATTCTGCTGGTGCTGCTGATGCTGGGGGCAATCAGTTGGGGGCGGTTTGATCCGCTGTGGACGGTGCTGGGACCACCGCTCCGATTTCTGTATCATGTACTGGTATGAGCGTTTCGACTCGACTGCGCCAGGGATTACGCGCGCTGGGAGCCTGGGCACGGCCTGTCGAGGATGAACTAGCGCGGGATGTCCTCAGCCCCACGCTATTCGATCTTTACCGACAGATGCGCCGATCTGAACGGCAGCACAGCCTACGCGTGCTGCATGAGATTATGGACGCCGGACATGCAGAGCCGGACCTATGGGCCGCCGCGCTGCTGCATGATGTGGGCAAGGTGCGAACGGCATTTTTTCTGCCGGAGAAGGTGCTGGTGGTGCTGGTCAAAGCTTTCGCGCCCAAACGGTACGAACGGTGGGGAAACGGATCGGAGCGGGGGTGGCGGCGACCCTTCGCGGTGAGTGTGCAACACCCGGCGTGGGGGGCGGAGATGGTGCAGCAGGCGGGCGGGACACCATGTGTAGTCGAACTGATCCGGCGGCACCAAGACCGGCTCGACGGGCCACCGCAGACCGAAAGTGAGCGACTGCTGCTGGCGCTGCAAAAGTTCGATGATCGCAACTGAATTGGAACCGCGTAGAATAGGGTAGAACCTACGTAAAAAGACACAGGATAAAAGGATAACAGACCATGCATGTGAATGTCACCCTGGTGGGCCTGGATCGCATCAGCGCGTCGTTTGGGCTGGCATTAAAACGCCACGAAAAAGAAAAAGGGGAACATACATTTACGATCATTGGCAATGATCCCAAAGTTATGCCGATGAAGGACGCCAAAAAACTAGGCGCGGTGGATGACTTTGAGCGCGGGGTGTTAAAAGCGATTGGGAACGCGAACCTCGTCGTGATCAGCGCACCGTATGGCATCATTGGGGATTTGTATGAAGCGATTGGCCCGAACTTAAAACCAGGGGCTGTTGTATTTGATTTTTCGCTGCATAAAGAAGCGATTATTGAACTGGCAAATGTACACTTTCCACGGAACGACAAGGGGCAACCGTTGGCATATGTGGTGGGGATTACCCCGGTGATTGCCGCAAGCGGGCTGTACAAGGGCGATACGGGCGTGGAAGGGGCAAGCGCGGATCTGTTTGACAAGGCAGAATTTTTTGTGACGCCCGATGCAAAAACACCGTCAGAAGCGATTGATCTGGCCGGGGATGTGCTGCAACTGGTGGGCGGCAAAACCCGATTTATGGACCCTGGCGAACATGATGGACTGATCGCCATGACGGAAGAACTGCCGATGCTGGTAGGGACGTCCCTCTTTTATCTGATGCAACGGTCAGATGGCTGGAAGGAACAACGCCGGATGGTCAACCCGACCCTGGCCCTGATGCTGCAAAGCCTGCGGACGACTTCGGCACAAGATATGCAGGCGCTCTTCACCCAAAACCGCGCGAACCTGCTGCGGAATCTGGAAGCGTATATCGGATTATTGGATCAGATTCGGGATACGCTGGCGGATGAAAACGCGGAAGCGCTGGACGCTTACCTGGCGCTGGTGCAGGCGGAATGGGAAAAGTGGGATGTTAAACGATTCAGCGGGGAATGGGATGATGTGACGCCGATTGAAGTGCTGCCCGGCCCGCTGGGATCGATGACCGGGTTCCTGCAACTGACGCGACGGAAAAAGGATAAAGAGGAAGACGATTAAAGGCGGGAGTGTATGGGAGTCGAACCCACCGCGACCCGCTCTGCGCGACCCGCCGCCAATTTTGAAGACTGGGAAGCCCACCGGGACTCATACACTCCCATACCTAACTATATCCTATTTTGCTCCAATCTGCCGATCCACGTAGGCGCTCGTCGCCTTTGCGCCAGGTGATATTGAGCGCATCGAGGCGTTCGAGGAAATCGAGCGCATAACGGCGGGTGGTCTGGAAATGATCCCGCAGGGCGGCGACGGTCAGCGGCGCGCCCTGGTCAAGCTGATGGCGGGAAAAATCGATCCATTCGCGCAAGACGGACGGCGCGAGCAACACTTCGGTGCTGATACGCACTAATTCTCCCTGTTCTAAAAGATAATTCAAAAGGGCATCGCCCACGATGTCACGCGCCTGGGAGAACGTCGGCGGGGTGTAGGGGGATTGTTCAAAGTCGCGCTTCAGGCGGCGGAGCTGATCTTCCTGGGCGGAACTCAGGCGGATCGTGTGGTGGGGCAACCGCACCACACCGTTTTCAAGTACAAGGTGCTGCTGGCGGGCTAATTCCTGGAGGAACAGGTCCAATACTTCTGGGTCCAGGCGCAACTGGCCGCGCAGCGATTCGGGGGGCATGCCCGCGCGGAGGGGTTCGGCGGTGTGGAAGGCGGTGAGCAGACGGATTGTTTGATCCAGCAGGCGGGACCAGAGATCGAGATGGAAAACCCAATCGGCCAGGAGAATTAAATCACCCGCCGCTACAGCCTGATCGAGCTGCGCGGGGGTTAAGGTGACGGCGGCGCGGCGAAGAGGGGCCTGCTGCTGGGACAAAAATAACAAGGCGGTCTGCATGGGATCACCCTGGTAGAGCGTTTCAAAACGTTCGATCACATCGGAACGGAAACGCTTCCAACGGCGACCAGGGGCGGGATCGAGGATAATGCCGCCGCCGATGGTTTCCGGGGGCGAGGCGCGGCGCAAAATGAAATGATCGCCATAGGTCGCGACTACTGGATCATCCAGGCGGAGCTGAATCCAGCTCTGGTCGCCGGGGGAGACACGCTCTCGATCCAGAATGCGCACATGGCCCATGACTTCAGCCGTACCGATGAAGAGCTTGATGGGATCGTCATGGTCCAGGGGGAGGCGAGCATCGGGGAGATAACGCAGCCAGGCATCCAGGAGCGTTGCGGGCTGCCAGAGGCCGGGTAAACCCAGCACCTGACCGCGTGCGAGATCGGATTTTTCCAGATTGCGCAGATTGACGGCAACCCGCTGACCGGGTTCCACACTGGCGAGACTTTGCTCATGGGATTGAAGGCCGCGAATCCGGGCCTGAAGCCCGCCCGGCTGAACTTCAACAGACTGACCGACGGTCAGGGAGCCATCGCGCAGGGTGCCCGTCACGACGACGCCAAAACCGCCGACGGTAAACACACGGTCAATGGGCAGGCGCGGGGTGCCGCGATTGGGGCGGGTGGGCTGGTGTTCCAGCATTTCGGTAATTGATGCCAACAACTGATCCAAACCTTCGCCAGTGCGGGCAGATACGGGCAGAATAGGTTTACCCTCTAAAAGCGTGCCCTGTACCGCGTCGAGAATATCTAACTGCACGAGGTCTAACCAGTCGGGATCGGTGATCAGGTCGATCTTGGTGAGCGCGATCAGCCCCGTCGGGACGGCGAGCAGATCGAGAATGGCGAGGTGTTCACGGGTCTGGGGCATGATACCTTCGTCGGCGGCGATAACTAAAATTGCGGCATCGATGCCACCCACGCCCGCCAGCATATTCTCGATGAAGTCGCGATGACCGGGGACATCAATAATGCCGACGCGCTCGCCATTGGGGAGATCGAGCCACGCGAAACCAAGATCGATGGTCATTTCGCGGCGCTGTTCTTCGATCAGACGGTCAGGGTTAATGCCGGTCAGCGCCTGGGTGAGGGTTGACTTGCCGTGATCGACATGACCCGCAGTACCGATAACGTGCATAGGTTACAACTCTTTCAGTGCGGCGATCAAAAGCGAATCCTGTTCGGGTAAAACGGTGCGCGGGTCGAGCAGCAGCCGATCCTGGGAGACACGCGCGATGACGGGCGGATCAGCCTGACGCAGCAGGGCAGCGGCGGCGTTGGGATGATCGACATGGGGCGAAAAGGTCCAAGTGGGGAGTGTATCGCCGGGCAGACTGCCACCGCCAACCGTCGATTCTGAGGGGAGGATGTCGCCGGGAAGGAGCGAGGCCCAGTTTTCGGCCCGGCTACGGATGTGATCGAGCGGCTGGCTGATCATACGCCAGACCGGAATGTGATCCAGGGCGTCGCCGCGCCGGTAATGGTCGAGGGTGGCGGCGAGGGCGGCAAGACAGAGTTTATCGGCGCGAATGGCGCGGGCCAATGGGTGACGTTTGAGGGTATCGATCAAGGCGGCGCGGCCAATGATGAGGCCAGCCTGCGGCCCGCCCAGCAGTTTATCGCCGCTGAACATCACGAGATCGGCCCCGGCAGTGAGGCTTTCCTGAGGCATGGGTTCATGGGAAAGGCCGAAGGGCGCGGTATCGAGCAGCGCCCCACTGCCGATGTCATCAAGCAGCAGCAAATTATGTTGGTGGGCTAAGTTGGTCAAGTCTGATAACTCGGCACTGGCGGTAAAACCGACGAGTTTAAAATTGGAAGCGTGGGCACGCACAATGGCAGCAGCCCGATCGGTAATGGCCCGCGCGTAATCATCCAGGCGGGTGCGGTTGGTGGTGCCGACTTCGACCATCAAGGCTCCGCTCTGGGCCATGACATCTGGCACGCGGAAACCGCCGCCAATTTCAACTAACTGGCCCCGGCTGATAAGGACTTCGCGACCCTGCGCCAGCGCGGTCAAAACTAACAATACAGCCGCCGCATTGTTATTGACCACCATGCCCGCTTCGGCTCCGGTTACTTCGGACAGCAGGCGTTCAATATGGCGGTCACGTTTGCCCCGTATACCCAGTTCGAGATCGTATTCCAGGGTGCTGTAGCCGCCCGCGATGGCATGTATGGCCTGAAGCGCGGATGGCGAGAGCGGGGCACGGCCTAAGTTGGTGTGCAGGATCACCCCGGTGGCATTGATCACCGCGCGCAGAGTGGGGCGGGATTCATGATCCAGCCAGGCTGCCGCCCGTGCGATAAAAACGGCCTGATCGGGGATGGCACCACCCGCGAGAACCTCGTGGCGCACCTGTTGAACGACCCAACGCAAGGCGGTTACGGTGCGATCATGGCCGTAGGCGGACAGGAGCGGCGCACTTGCGCTCATCCGAAGGAGGGTGTCGATACCGGGTAAACTGCTGAGAGAGGTCATAAGTGGGCCATGCACATTAACTTTTAAATGCGACCTTTTTTCCCGCTGGCGGGGCAATGCGTGAATTGCCCCATAGGCATCAATTGAAAGAAGTTCCCCCGGCCCCTTTCCCCGAGCAATATTGTTGGCGACAGGGGATTATCGGGTTACAAACAATTAAAAATCCGATGAGCATGTCCGGTCGGGGCGCATAAGGGCAGGTTTGCAAACCTGCCCTTACCAATGCCTACGCGTTCGATCCATCCGGTTCGCCAACGGTATCGCGCGCGGAGAAAGGGGAGCAGCGCCCCGACCAAAACAGGTGACATGATCTTGCCCGACAAATACATTACTCGGTTTCTTCCGCGTGTTCACCGTGTGCTTTGGGGAAGAGCGGAAGAAATTTCAGACCGAGTGTAAACATTAACAACGCATAGCCTAATACGCCAATCGCTACCCCCCATTCGGTCCAAGCCGGGGTATAACGATGGACCGGGAACAGGTCTGCTACGCCAGGGGACCAATCCATCGGCACAACCAGCCCGGACAATGTGACATTCCAGCGGTTGACAATGATACCCAGGATGGCTAAGACGGCGGCAATTATGAGCAACGAATCCTTGCTGCGGAAGCGCGGGGTCATCAAAATTACGGCAGGCACCAATGCGCCGAGGATGACTTCCATCCACCAAAAGGTTACTCCGTAGGGTGTGGTGCTTTGAAGCAAGGCATTCGCATTCACTCGCGCCGGAAGATGGCTGTAGTAGGAAGTGGCGAGGAAGTCCCACATCTTCAGATAGAGATAAGCCAGCATGAGGATGCCCGCAAAAGCAGCAATCTGGCTGCGCAAGCGCCACGTGATCTGGCGTTTACGGATGATGTTCTCGTAAAAAACGGTCAGGCCCAACGTAAACGTCCCCCCCGCCGCAACTGCTGACAGGATAAACATCACCGGCATGGAAGGCTTAAACCAGACGGGACGAGCCGCCAACACGCCATAGGTTGCCCCCAGCGATGACTGGTGCAGCAGGGAAAGGCCGAGGCCAAAGATGGATACCAGCGGCGTAAAACGATGCATGAGATGGGCCAACTGTGGGGCGCGCTTGAAACGGCGACTTACAATGTCACTTTCCAGCACCGCAGGCGACAGTTCGAAGACCAGGATCATCGAATAAAACACCACACACATCGTGATTTCCCACAAGACAGAGTGGATGTTCCAGTAGACAGTGGGGTGCCAAAAACGATCCGGGCGTCCAATATCCATCAGCAGGGCCAGCATGGCGGCGGTATAACCGACGAACCCAACAAAAACGGCCATGCGCGCGATGCCTTCAAAAGACTTGACGCGGAAAATATAGGCTACCGTCGAGAGCGAAAAAGCACCTGCACCCAACGCAATGGCCGAGAGGTCAACCGTGATCCAAAGTCCCCAGGGAACCTGATTGGTCAGATTGGTAACCACCAAGCCGTTTAAAAGTACCGAGATCCCGGCGATGGTGCCGAACAGCAGCAACAAACCGAGAAAAGACAACCAACCGTAAAACAATGGCCGGGCTTCAACATCACGCCGGAGTGTGTTGATCATCGTGGTCATAAACTCATACCCTCCGGGGGCACATAATAGACGTTCGGTTCAGTACCCAAGTCTTCACGCAGGCGGAAAGTCGGGCGTTCACGGATCGCCTTTGAAACAGGACTTTCGGGATCATTCAGATTGCCGAAGACACGGGCTTCGACCGGGCAAATATTGACACAAGCCGGGGTCGCGGCCCGGTCGATGCCGGGCATGAGGCCCTGGGCCATGCCACGATCAATGCGATGAATACAGAAGGTGCATTTTTCGGCCACACCCCGTGGACGACGAGGCACTTCGGCCTGACCCCATTCAGCCTGATACCCGCTGGGTTCGGTACGCTCTTCCCAATTGAAGCGCCGAGCGTCATAGGGACAGGCCACCTGACAATAACGACAGCCAATGCATAATTCGTAATCCATCACGATCAACCCGTCATTGCGGCGGAAGGTGGCTTTGGTGGGGCAGACGGCAGTACAGGGGGCATCGTTGCAGTGCAAACAGGGGCGCGTCATGTGGAAGGGTACGTTAGTTTCCGCTGTGATTTCAGGGAAATAGACGTTCCAGCGCATGTCGTCTGAGACATCATTGACGGCCTGGCACGCATGCACACAGTACTGGCAACCGATACATTTTTTGAGATCAATCAACATGCCCCATTTAAAACGGCTATCCCCGATGTGGGCTGCGCCTTCGCGTTCGATTTTGGGGAGTTCGATAGCTAATTCGTCGTCAATCAATTTTTTGAGCATCTCAAAATCGCTCAAGGCAACGGCTGCCGCAATGCTGCCACCCACTGCGGCAACGGCAGTGATAAATTCACGTCGAGTCAGAAATTTCTCTTCGGCCATTGTTCGCTACCCGTGCTATTCTTCTTTGGGTTGGATGTGTGTTTTGGAAGCCACGCGACGGAAGCGCATGACGGTGAAAATCGCAATGCCACCTAATGCAGTCCCCACGATTACGCCTTGAAGCACCCGCAGGGCCGAATTGTTGGCCGCCTGGGCCTTCACGGTATCCACTTCGGATTCGAGTTCTTTGATACGGACTTCCGCTTCCAGCGCCGGATTGGCAGATGTGAACTGCGGCTCTACCATTTCGGGCGCTTCTTCCGTCGCGCCGCTGGTCAGGACTTCTTCGGCGTGGCAGGTTGTGCAGGACGTGGTTTCAACGTGGGCGGTGTGTCCGGTGGGGAACAAGTTACCACTTACGAGATGTTCGGCTACATCTTCGGGATCGGGGCGGAACCAGTGACAATCGGTACAACTTTGATCAACATGCGTCTGGTGAGCAAAGGTTGTTGGCTCATAGGGCGCAGCGGTGCCATCCTGGTGGCAGTTGAGGCACAGCTCATTGGCCGTTTCAAAACGCAACGTTTGAGGATGCGGTTTGTGGCACGTCGTGCAAGCCAACTGCTGCTCGCCATGCCCGCTCAACTTCCATTCCTGAAGGGTGGTGGTGTGGCAGTCGGCACAAACCTCGACACCCGGATCAACCAGCATCGGCGCTGGGGGGTGATTTTCGGGGGTCTGACCGTGACACGCCTCACACGAAACGCCCGCATGGGCATAGGTGCCTTCACTGGCTTTATAGCCCGTCGTATGACAGCCTAAACAGACCGGGTTATTTTGCTGTGCTGACCAGGATTCCTGGAAAAGCGGATCGGAAAAGGCGAGCGCATGGGCACTTGTTTGCCAACCCTGCATGATATCGAGATGGCACTGGGCGCAATCGGCGCGCGGGGGAGGTTGGGGGGTGCCTTCCTGAGCTGGGCCGCTGGCCTCGGCGAGCACCCCACCGATCAGAGCAAAACCGACGATGATCAGCAAATATAAGAAATAACGAGAAAAAATAGCCATACGTGTTTTTCCCTTATGCAAAATTTTGCTGGCACAAACGTAAAATCCCAGAGCGCGCACCGACAGCATGGTAATGTTGGGCGGTATCAAACCACTGCCAATCCGGTAGACTACCTTGCCGTAAGGTCACAAATTGTTCTACAATTTGCGCTTCCTTCAGCAGTAATGCCAAGCTCGCTCCGTTTGAACAGCCGGGTGTGCAACTGATCTTTTTTACTGCTAGTTGGTAATTTGGGCAGCGACCCAAAATAAAAACACGCCCGGCTGCATATTTTAATCCAGGGACAACTATATATTAACTTAACAGATTCCTATAAAATACAGTATAGCAGAATATCATAAGATAAGCGGATAAATGTTATTGCTGTTTATCAGATTATTCAATCAAACTGTGGTATAGTGGACAAATTCACGGCGAAAAAATCAGGAGATTTTATGGCAAAACCACACTGCATATGGAACGTCCTGGTGATATTCGGCGCAGGGTTGTTCGCTGCATGTTCGCCTGATGTCACCGCGCCCGAATACAGGGAACCCACCCCAACCAGCCAACCTACGCCTGCTCATATTCTGGAACCCGGTGCGGGTTCCGTTCGCCCGGAATTAACCGAATTTACTGATACAGCATGTCTCGATTGTCACAGCAACCAAAACCTGATGCAGAGTCTGGCAACGGAACGCGAGCAGTCCGCCGAGACGCCGGTGATTCATAGGGCGTCAGAGATGGAAACATGGCAATATGTGTGGATTGATGCGGCACAGTATGCGGACGATGTTCATGCTGCGATCAACTGCACGGCGTGTCATGGCGGAGAAAATGTTTTTAATATTGAGAAAGCACATGATGGACTTACAGCCGATCCGTCGGCAGGACCGGAGAGCGCCTGTGCGACCTGCCACACAGATATAGCACCCTATTATGAACAGAGTTTGCATTATACGCGGCGGAGTCTGATCACCAGCTTAACCGAAATAGGATTAGCGCCTGATATGGCTGCCCAGGTTGAGAATACTTATTGTGTGGGATGCCAGGCGACGTGTGGAAGCTGCCATATCAGCCAACCGAATTCCGCTGGAGATGGACTGTTAGCCGGGCATGCATTTGTTACGACACCACCGAGCGAACAGACCTGCGCAGTTTGTCATGGCATTGTCGCGGAAGAATTTTATGGAGGGGAACAAACGGGGCGGAGTATTCATGCCATGGTGACATACTGCACCGATTGTCATGTGGGAGCCGAAATGCATGGCATGTATCCGACTGAGAGCGGCGATTTTCCGCGGGTGCAGCGCAGCGACGACAATGATCGGAAACTGGTTGTGCAGGAGGCTGAGCTTTACCGGCTGGTCGCGCCGGAAGAAGTGCCCGATCTGGTTAACCACCCCTATGATGTCACACGGACGCCGCAATGCGAGACCTGCCATCAGGACGTGGTTGGGGCGAACTCGGATATTCCGCAGCATTTTATTCATGGCACAGACCTGCTCGCGTGCGAAGCGTGCCATACGACCAACTACTTCAACTGCACGGGCTGTCATGTGGATGAAGCATTAACCACGTATACGATGGACGAGGCATCGCTGGGAATTTACCTGGGGCGAAATCCGATGCCGAGCGGTGAACGCCCCTACCGGTATGTTGCCCTGCGGCATATTCCCATTACGGCGGACACTTTCGAAGCGTTTGGCGCGGATGTTTCGCTGGCTGCTACCTGGGTTTATGCTACACCCCACAGTATTCAGCGGAAAACACCTCAAAATTCAAGCTGCCAGTCCTGTCATGGGAGCGATGCTTTCTTCCTGACGCCGGATAAGGTTGCACCAAAGGAGTTAGAAGCGAACGAGGCGGTAGTGGTCGAGGCAGGACCCGCTATCCCGTTGGGGTACGAGGAATATTTCGAGGCGCAATAATCATAAAGGTCAGGAGATATTAAAGATGCCACTACTCGCGTGTTTTGCCGCACCTGAAGGTCTGCAATATGGGGTGGTTGTGGATGGCATTATTCATGCATGGGAAGGCGACAATATTTTCACTGCGAAAGCATTTACGCCGGGACCGAGTATGATGCCCGTTGATCAGATTCAACTCATGCCGCCCGCATGGCCGAGCAAGATTGTGTGTGTGGGGCGCAACTATGCGGCGCATGCTGCCGAACATCAAGCGGATGTGCCTGAAGAGCCGATGCTCTTTCTGAAGCCGCCCAGCGCGTTGATTGGGCCAAACGTGCCGATCCGGTTTGCGGGGAAAATTGGGCGGGTGGATCATGAAGCAGAACTGGCGGTGATCATCAAACAGCCCGCGTATAAGATTAGCCCAGAAGAAGTATCAGATTATATTTTCGGCTATACGTGTGCGAACGATGTCAGCGCGCGGGGGTATCAGAAAAAAGATGGACAGTGGGGCCGGGCCAAAGGATTTGATACCTTCTGCCCGCTGGGGCCTTACATTAACACGGACCTCGATCCAGCCAATTTACTCGTCCGGGCGTATGTGAACGATGAAGTGCGGCAGGAAGATCGCACTTCGAATATGGTGTTTAATGTCCCCACTTTGGTTTCGTTTATCAGTCACGTGATGACGCTGCAAGCCGGGGATGTCATTCTGACCGGGACACCCGCCGGTGTGAGCGAACTGCATGATGGGGATGTGGTGCGGATCGAGATTGAGGAGATTGGGACGCTATCGAATCCGGTGCGGGTCGAAGCGTAGGGCGTGAACTGCCCCCGATGGTTAAAAAGTCAGAGGCAGATTATCCTATTCGGCAAGGCGGTAGAGCGTGCCATTGTAATCGATGACGTAAAGTTCCCCGGCGGCATCTTCACCAAAGGAGCTAATCGATAGACCGGATTGGAAAGAACCGGTACTTGTCCAAGCACGGTCTGGCGCGGCAGTCCAGATCAGCCCTGAACACCAATCGCCATAAAAATAGGTACCCTGCAAATTGGGAAGAGCTGAACCGCGATACACATAACCACCGGTGATGGAACAGCCGTCGGCATGGTTGTATTCGAGAATGGGCATGACGACAGCGGAAGCGGCTTCGGCACCTGAATAGGGGTAAGCGGCTTCGTAGGCGTTCCAGCCGTAATTCAAACCGCCGGGACCGCCCGCCGGTTCGAGATTCACTTCCTCCCATTCATTTTGCCCGACATCGGCAATCCACATATCACCGGTTTGCCGGTCAAAACTGAAACGCCAGGGATTACGCCAACCCCAGGACCAAATCTCTGGCTGTGCATCGGATTGGTTGATAAATGGATTGTCGGGCGGGGTGAGATAACCCTGATCAGTATTCACATCAATCCGCAAGATGGAGCCAAGCAGGGTTTCCAGGTTCTGACCGTTGCCCTGTGGATCACCCCCAGAACCCCCATCACCGAGGGCAATATATAAATAACCATCCGGGCCAAACGCCAGGTGGCCGCCGTTATGGTTGGGATAGGGCTGGGCAACCTGGAGAATAGGGGAGGCGCTGTTGGGGTCGGCGAGATTGGGATTGTCCGCAGACACGGTATAACGCGCTACCACAGTATCCCCGTTGAGATCGGTGTAGTTGATAAAAAAGATGCCGTTTTCGGCATAGTCGGGATGAAAGGCCAGTCCAAGCAAGCCACGCTCACTGTAATCTCCTGTCAGGGCTTCCGGGCTGATGATGGACGATACATCGAGGAAAGGCGGTTCCAGAATGGTGCTCTCCTGAACGATCCGGATTTTACCGCTCTGTTCGACCACAAATAAGCGTTCATCACCAGCATGCGTGACATAAAGCGGCCTGGAGAAGCCACTGGCGACTTCAACTAACTGGTAGGGCTGCTGCGCATTGATAGGATGATGAGCACCAAAGCCCGCAAACGCTAAAACTACAATCCCACCGAATAACATCCACTTTTTCAAGAATTTCACCTCCATTTTTTTACAAACTTACCCGTGAGGATCATAAACAAGACGTAGAAGGGTGCCCAATGTTAGACAGGTATTCAGAACTCAATTATTATTTGTGCAATAAATTACAAACGTCATGACAAACAAGGCAATGCGCCACTGGTCGTCAGGTGAGGAGATGTTAGGCTAGGTTTGTGCGAATCTTTTCATTTTTTCAGTTGGCTGCAACTGAACTTTCGCGGAGTCAACGATGAGCTTATATATCTTACCAAAGGAGAAGTTGGGCGTTTTTGTCGAAGCGCTCAAGGCTAACTTCCGTGTGGTTGGTCCGACCCAGACGGAAACAGGCTATGCGTTTGAAGACATCGAACATGTCGAACAGCTCCATCTTGAATACAACACCACGATTCTCCCCCCTAAAAAGTTTTTCTTGCCGCAACGCGAAGTGCTGTTTGAATTTCACAGTGATACTAACCACCAGGGGCGACGCAAGATCGATGTCCGCCCGGTGTATCAGGATGTCGAACCCACTGTGATTTTCGGCGTTCATACATGCGATATGAACGGCATTATGCTGTATGACAAAGTTTTTGCGGAAGGGTTTCGGGATGAGCATTACATGGCGCGGCGCGAACAGATTTATGTGATTGGGATTGAGTGTCTGCACCCATGCGATGATGCCTCATTCTGCAAAGATATGGGCACGCTGACCGCGCCGCCGATTTATGATCTGCATATGACGGATGCTGGCCCGCATTATATGGTTGACACCGGAACGCCCAAAGGGGAACGGCTGCTGCTGGATCATATTGATGTGGCAATGGCACGGAAAGAGGATATTCAGGAACTCGGACGCGTGCTGTCGGCAAAATGGCCGCAGTTCAAACTGCGCTTGAAGATCAGCAAAGATCAAACGCCGTCGCTGTTGGCGCTGGGATATAACGCTCGAATCTGGAATGAACTGGGCGAGCGATGCCTGGCCTGTGGATCGTGTACAAACGTCTGCCCAACCTGTTTCTGCTTCGATGTGCATGATGAATCTGACATCAATATGCAGGATGGCGAACGCGTCCGGTTGTGGGATTCGTGCCAGTTGGCTGAGTTTGCATTGGTGGCCGGTGGGCATAATTTCCGCCAGACGAAAGCCTCACGCGTGCGGCACCGTATTATGCGCAAGGGGAAATACATCAAACAGGTGCATAACCTGCTGGGCTGTACCGGCTGTGGGCGCTGCGAACGGGCGTGCCTGGTTAACATCACGATTCCCGGCACGCTGAATGCCCTGCATGAAGAAATGCAACTGGAAAGCGGCATATAGGAAGGGAAGGAATAGCGGAATGCTTACGACTCCTCTTGTCAATCATACCACAACGACTACTCCACGCGCCTACGATGGGCACACCTCGGTGTATCTGCCGACGGTAGCAACGATTGTCGATGTGAAGGACGAAACCGCACTTGAAAAAACTTTTACTATCCGGCTGCCCGGCGGACAAAACCTGGGGCATGTGCCCGGCCAATTCGTGATGGTGTCAGTGCCGGGGGTGGGAGAAGTGCCGATCAGTATTATGTCCTCGCCCAGCCGAACCGGGGAGACGTTCCGGCTGACTATCCGGCGGGCGGGGGATGTGACGGGCGTGATCCACACACTGCAAGTGGGGGATGAGATTGGAATCCGAGGACCGTTTGGGCGCGGTTTTCCGATTGAGACATTTCGCGGGCGAGATATGCTGATCGCGCCCGGTGGGTTAGGGTTGGCCCCGGCGCGGTCACTGATCGACCAGATTATCGATCTTCGGAATGATTTTGGCCGCCTGATTATTCTGTACGGGGCGCGAACGCCCGCCGAAATTCTGTATATGGACGTGATCCGCGACTGGCAAACACGGGGCGATATTGAACTATTGATGACGGTAGACCGTCCTGACAGCCTGTGGAATGGGCATGTGGGCGTGATCACGACGCTGTTTGAAGAGATCGAAATTAATCCTTATAACACGATTGCGGTCACGATTGGACCGCCGATTATGTACCGTTTTGTGACGATTGAACTGTTGGGAAAGGGCCTCAGTCCAGACCAGATTTGGATGAGCTTTGAGCGCCGGATGAAATGCGGGATTGGGAAATGCGGGCACTGCCAAGTGAATCATCGGTATAGCTGCCAGGAAGGGCCATCGTGGACTTATGCGGAGGCGCTGGCATTTGAGGAGGCGCTGTAATGAAGCCTAAAGTTGCATTTTTTGATTTTACCAGTTGTGAAGGGTGCCAGCTTACCGTGGTGGACGCACTTCAGACGCATCTAGGTTTATTGGATCTGGTCGAAATTGTGCAGTTCCGCGAGGCGATGAGCGAGCGCGGCGAAGATTATCAAATTGCTTTTATCGAAGGCTCCTGCACGCGCGAAAGCGACGAAGAACGGCTGCGGAAAATTCGCGAACAGGCGGGGGTTGTGGTGGCGTTGGGAAGCTGCGCGCATTTGGGCGGCGTGAATGCCCTGAAGAATCGGTGGTCGATTGAGAATGTGCAGGCTTATGTCTATGGTGACAAGGGCAAAAAGATGTATGAGAGCTACCCGGCACGGCCTATTTCTGCCGTGATCACGGTGGATGCCGTTGTTCCGGGCTGCCCGATTGATCGATTTGAATTTTTGCGCATCGTGCAGATGCTGTTGCAAGGACGTAAACCCCGACTGCCTGATTACCCGCTGTGTGTCGAATGCAAACTGCTCGAAAATGGGTGCATCAACAAGCAGGGACGTCCCTGCCTGGGACCGATTACGCGCGCGGGGTGCAACGCAGTCTGCCCGTCCTACGGTGACGGCTGCGAGGGGTGTCGAGGGTGGGTACCCGAAGCCAACTTCACGTATATGCGGGAAATTCTGCGCGGGCACGGGCTGTCGGATGAACAGATCGACGCCGAGTTTATGATGTTCAATCATTACGAGCTGCAACAGATGGGCGAAAAATCGCCTGTTAATGTCAGCAGTCTCTCGAATGGCAGCAAACATACGCCCAAGACAAAATCGAAATTTGCTGCGCCGAAGGAGGCTTAACGGCAATGACCGAAAACGTTCGTATCAATGTACATCACGTTACCCGTGTCGAAGGACATGGCAATATCGTGGTGGATATTCGAGAAGGCACGATTGAGAAGTGTGAGCTTCAAATTGTCGAAACGCCGCGTTTTTTTGAGGCGATGCTGCGCGGGCGACCTTATCACCAAGCGTCGCACATTACCAGCCGAATTTGCGGCATCTGCGCGATTGGGCACGCAACGGCCAGCCTGCGGGCATCGGAACGCGCGCTGCAAGTCAAACTGAGCGAGCAGACGGTTTTGTTACGCAAGTTAGCGTTTCATGGCGAAATGCTGGACAGCCACATTCTGCACACCTATATGCTCGTTGCGCCGGATTTTCTGGGCGTGGGCAGTGTGCTTCCGCTGGCATCGTCGCATCCTGAAGTGGTGAAACGCGCGCTGCGCATGAAAAAGTTTGCGGGCGATCTATGCCAGGTAATGGTGGGACGGCATACGCACCCGATTGCAATGACGGTGGGCGGATTTACGCATTTTCCGACGGTTGACCAACTGATCGAACTGCGGAAACAAGCGGAAGATTTGCTGCCGGATGTCGCGGAAACGGTGGGTTTGTTCAGCCATCTGCCCTGGCCGACCTTTGAACGGGAAACGGAGTATGTCGCGCTGGTCCAGCCGGATGAGTACGGGTTTATTGATGGAGAAATCGCCAGCACCGACGGCTACCGGCTCCCGCTGGAAGAGTACCGACAGGTGACGAACGAACGACTCAGTTCGCACTCGACGGCGAAACATGCGGCGTTTAACCGTCCAAGCTATATGGTGGGGGCGCTGGCACGGTTCAACCTGAAATATGGGCAACTTCACCCGCGCGCGCAATCGGCAGCGGCCCACCTGGGACTGTATGCGCCGTGCTACAAGCCGTATAAAAACAGCGTGGCGCAGGTGGTTGAAATTGTTCATTGTTTCGACGATGCGATCATGCTGCTGGATGAATTGATTGCACGGGGTGTTGAATGGGAAGCGCCCGCGCCGGTTACGCTCGCGCCCGGCGCACGCGGAGTCGGATCATGCGATGTGCCACGCGGGATTCTGTTCCACGAATACCAAATTGGCGAAACAGGGCTGATCGAAGAAGCGAACTGCATCATCCCAACCGGGCAAAACCTGGGAAATATTGATCTTGATATGCGGGCATTGGTGCCCACGATCATTACCGAAACGCCGGAGCAGATTACGCACAAGATGGAAATGCTGGTACGGGCTTATGATCCCTGTATTTCATGCTCAACGCATTTTCTGAATGTGGAATTTGTAGGACAATGATTGAACCTACATGGCAGATACACTGATCCTGGGAATTGGTAATCCGCTGATGGGCGACGACGCGGCGGGCGTGCTCGTCGCTCAACAGCTTCAACTGCGGCAGGGTCTGAACGTGGATGTGATCGATGGCGGCACGGAAGGGATCGGCCTGATTCCGGTGATGGAACAGTACCTCCGGGTCCTGGTAGTCGATGCGGTACCGATGGGACTGGCTCCGGGCACTATCCGGCGGTTCACGTGGGCGGATGTGCGGTTGGTGCGCAGTGGGGAAAACCTTTCGCTGCACCAGAGCGATTTTACAGAAGCGCTGTTGTTAGCTGAGGCACTGGGGTGTTTGCCTGCGGAAGTGATTATCTATGGGGTGCAGCCGCAACAAATCGAGTGGGATACGCCCATCAGCGTGCCCGTTGAACAGGCCCTGGAGACTTTAATAGATAACCTGTTACAGGAGTTAAACAATGCCTAAACGAATTCTGCTTATTGATGACGATCCTGATGTGGTATTGGCGCTGCGGATGCCGCTAAGCAGTGCGGGTTATGAAGTCTATGAGGCTCATACACAGGCCGAAGGGTTGATCGCGGTTGATGAAGTCAAACCGGATATGATCATTCTGGATGTGATGATGGATACGCATACCGCCGGGTTCCAATTGGCGTTGAAACTGCATGGGCCAACCGCCAAGCCGGAACACTGCGCGATTCCGATTGTGATGCTCACGGCAATTCATCAAACGACACCGCTGCGATTCGGGCCGGATGCCGATTATCTGCCGGTTGAAGCTTTTGTTGAAAAGCCGATTGATCCTCAGCAACTGTTGGCTCAAGTGTCAAAACTGTTGAACCCCACATGAACACGAAGACGCAATCCGTTGGTATAACAAACGGGAACGGGTTGCGCCCCACGTATGAGGAGTTGTATCAGAATACCAGACTCTTGATCCGGCTTCGCTGGGTGGCGGGGTCTGGTATTTTATTGGGGGTCTTACTGGCACAATACGTGCTGCAAATTGACCTCCCCGTTGGGGCGCTGCTCGTCGTCGGTTGCAGTGTGTTAGGATATAATGCACTGCTGGCTTTCGCTTGCCAGGTTCACAAGCTGAAGACTACGGAAGCGGCTCAGCGCGTGGCGCTGGAACAGATTGTACTGGACTGGCTGGCGATGGCGGCGCTGCTGCATTTTACAGGCGGGATTACCAGCCCGGCCCTGATCTATTTTGTGATCCACGCGGCGCTATCGGGAACGATTATGCTACCGAAGCTAGCGCGGAGTTTGTCGGTACTCGTTATTGTGCTGGTCGGCGGGCTGGCACTTTTCGAAAGCCAGGGCTGGCTGCCGCATGTTGCCTTGGCGGACCTGGGTTTGGATACAACCCTCTACAAAAATATGACGTATATCCTGGCTGTCCTGTTTTTCTTTGGTACCACCGTTATCACCCTGTCGGAACTCGTCACACGAAAGGCGCAGCAACTGCGCCAGCGACAGAATCAAGTTCACCAACTGTATGAAGCCCGATCTACTTTTATGCGCGTGGCAACCCACGAACTGCGCGCGCCGTTGGCGGCTGGAATTTCGCTGATGCGCAACCTGGAACAAGGATATGCCGGACCGCTCAGCGAACAACAGACGGAAATCATTCACCGGGTTACGGGGCGATTGGAACATTTGCGACTGGTGGTGGATGATTTGCTGACTTTAGCCGCGAGTGAAGAGGCGTCAAAGGCACAGATTCCATTGGAACCCGTTAACGCCCGCGAGATCTTAGAAAAGATCATTGAGCGGGAAATGCCAAACGCGGAAAACAAACACGTCCGACTCGACTGTCGGATAATGGAAGATAATGCAACTGTGATGAGTGGGGATGTGGGGTTAGGCATTATTTTTGGGAACCTGCTCAATAACGCGATCAAATATACGCCCGAAAACGGTTGTGTTCGAGTCGTGTATACACGAGCGGCACACAGTATCGAAGTGGTGTTCAGCGATACCGGTATGGGGATTCCGGCGGAGGATTTGCCCCAGATTTTTAATGAATTTTTCCGGGCGAGGAATGCCAAAAGCGCCCAGATTATTGGTAGTGGGCTGGGGTTATCGACAGTCCGCACGCTGGTAGAGCGGTATCAGGGCACGATTACATTAGAAAGCGAAGAGGGCAAGGGCACGACGGTTAAAGTCGTTTTGCCACTTGCCCCCCGACAGACGGCGGCGTAACTTATTCCGCCGGTTCGTTGAACTGTAACACATCCCCCAATTTCACACGCTGAAGCAAGTCGGGGGCTGCTTCGATCAAGTAACGCGCAGGCGCATCGGCCTTGTAAAAAGGCCTCCAGGGTTTGGCTAATTTCGCGCCCACGACACGGCCTTCGTTGTTCAGCCAGACTGCCGCAATGCTAAAAGGCACAAAAAACATGTGAATGCTGGTTTCCGACAGGCTTTCACGATGAAAAACAAAGAGCAGGCCTTCGTTTTCGGGAACGCTGCGCCGGAACATCAGCCCCCTGAAGCGGCACAGGAAGCTTTTGCACCATTTGGCCCGCGCCAGCACTACTTCGCCGCTGCTGGCATTTTTGATCGTTCGCCACTCGGTCATTGCGGTATGATCAAAACCTGACCCACGTAAATCAGATTCACATTCCAGATACCATTGGCCCGCGCTAGTGCATCCAACGCGATGTTATAACGCAAGCTGATACGGAAGAGATTCTCGCCGGACTGGACAACATGAGTTCCAGGCGTTGGTGAAGACGGCACCGGTGTCGGAGTCTTGGGCGTGGGAGTCGTAGGGATGGTGCTGCCGGGAACCACTAACACCTGACCGGGATAGATCAGATTAGGATTCACAATGTTGTTGATCTGGGCCAACACTGCCGCCGTCGTGTTGAACTGAATGGCAAGGGCATACAATGTGTCCCCGCTGCGCACGGTATAGCTACCACCAGATGGGACGGGGGTTGACCCCGTGCTGGGTAAGGTGGGGACAGGCGTTAAGGTCGCTGGCTGGGTGGTGCCCGATTTCACCGGGATGATGAGAGTCTGGCCGATAAAGATCAGCCCGGCGTTCGATAATCCATTGGCCTTCGCAATCGCATCAACGGTGCTGCCATAACGCTGGGCCAGTGTTGAAACGGTATCGCCCGCACGAACGGTGTAGGTGATGGAACTATCAAATCCGCTGGGAAGGCCAGGGGTGGCCGTTGGGACATGCACCGCAGTGAATGTTGGAAGCGGGGCCGTTGTTGCGAGTGATGTTGGGACGGGCGTTAGTGTTCCTTCCTGGGTAGGAGCAAAAATGTCCGTCGGCGGAATCGTCGCTGTAGCGACGGGTTCGGTGCCCAGGGGCAGCAAGGATGCATCGTCAAGGTAAACATTGGTTGTCCCGACAAATCCCTGTGGCGCGCTGCGGACAAAGACCGTTACGGCATTGCCCTGCGCCGTCGCATTGACGGATAATTCGCGGTACTGGTCGTAAAATTCCGTATCAGACGACCAGACAATATTCGGACTGGTGCCATCGGTGCCACCTGCCGGATCAATCCCGACACGAACCAGAACATCGTTGGGATCATCGCTGACATCGGGATTAGCGAAACTCGCCGACGACCACACATAAACAAAAACGCTAAAACGAAGCTGGGTGCCCGGTGTCACGGGGACGCGCTGGTAAACGCCGCCGGTATGGGTTGCAAAAAAAGTATTATATTCCTGGGCACTGCTGCCCGAACGCACACGATTGGCGGGGGCAGGTTTGTATTCCGGGCGGGCGTTGATGGATGAGGATGATGTGTCGGGCGACAGACTCCAGGGCTGCCAACTCGTCCCCACGCGCAGCGTCGCATCACCGTTAATGGCAATAAACGCCTGTTCAAAACCCGGATTTTGCAGTAAATTTCCGCCTTGATAGGCTTGCGCTGTTGGGTTGGTGTAGGGAAAAACCCACGTCATGACCAACACCAATGCGACCAGTAGCCAGCGGATCGAAACAGTTAGCCGTTGTTGCATAAGGCCCCCTCCGATATATTAGGAAAGTACCGGGCTTAAGTGTAGCACAATTTCTATCAGGGCGCGCATCGTCAAACGTTCAAGATTTCAAGGTTGCGCGGTTGCACGGTTTCAAAAATATAGGGGTCTTAAACTGACCCCTACCATGATTGTATGCTGTCCGCTGCGAACTGACAAAGAAGCCTAACTTGCTTCTTCAGCTTCGATACCCGCTTCCTGTAAGACACGGAGTACACTAGACAAGAGTTCCGATGGGCCAAAGGGCTTGGTGATATAATCATCAACCTTGGCAATATGCAGGCCCAGCACTTTATCGATACTTTGGGCTTTGGCCGTGACGACAATGACCGGGATGTCTTTGCTGTGCTCGTCGGCTTTCATCTGCTGATAGACTTCCCAACCGTCCATGTCCGGCATCATCAGGTCCAGGAGGACAATATCGGGTTGAACCTGTTTGATAGCTTGGAGGCCGTCGCGCCCACCCATAGCACCTGTGACCTGAAAACCCTTCCGCGTCAAGATCATTTTAACCAGATCAATCATCTCAGGGTCATCTTCAATACAAACAACTTTAATGGCATTTTTGTGATCTGCCATCTCAGAAAACGCCTCCAACCCGTCGTTAACAGCTAAAAATTGCTTTGTGGGGTAGTCATCTGTAACCACCTATTACAAGTAGTCTACCACAGGCTTTGAGTCGCTGTCTACAGGATAAAAGCGAGCTAAACGCTTTCGGTTTCATTTTAGAAACAGAAAGTTAGAATTGTTTATTTGTATCTGGTTGAGAAGAAGTTCAGACAAAATATTTCCTCCGCGCACAGGCTCAGTTATAATGGATTTAGTATTGACATGGGTGAGAGGAGTGAAAAATTAATGGGTAACGATCCATCTTTCGATTTCAACCAACCGCTAGAAAGCGCGCGTCAGGGTCAGGAATTTATCGCTCAGGTTCATCAGAAGATGAGCAAGCTGGTGCAAGAGTTTGCCTCTGGGGAAATTAATCGTACCCAGTTTCATCGCCTGTATGACCGTTATCAGCGCCAGATTATGACCGTAGCCCAGCTTATCGCGGAAGCGGACCCCAGTACATGGCGCGATGCTGTGACGGAGACTGAGGACACGATGCATCTCAAAAAACGGCTGACCGCAAAAGCTGTGGGGATGAGTGTGTACAGCAATAAAAGCGGGATGCCGATAGAAACATTGGGAGACTTTGCGGTTGAGGCGGAGTTGATTATCCCGATGTTGAGCAGCTATCGTTCAGCGGCGGCAGAAATTTTTCGAGCCGGAATGCGCAGCACCGAAATGGAAAATGGGCAGTGGTTATGTTTTGTGCCCGGCACTTACACAACCATGATCGCCCTGTTCTCGCTGGAGCCATCGCACAACCAACTGGAAATGGTGGAGCGTATGCATCACGACTTCGAGGAAGCGAACAAAGCCGCCCTGGAAGCTGGGAACGCTGATCCTAAAACGCTGGCATACCCGTTTTATTCGTTTGTGCAGCAGCGCGCACGCAAGGAACAAAAGGAACAAAATTCACGTTAATTCGGGCACGGTTGCATCGCATGCCGCCGCGCGCAGCGCTTCAATATCAAATATGGTGAGCTGTGATCCGCGAATTTCGACTATTCGACGTTGATACAGCGTATTTAGCGCGTTTTCTGTTTCCAGGCGAGAACACCCCATCATCCCCGCTAGTTCCCCCTGTGTTAAGCGCAACGGGAGTTGGATTTGATTGTTGTTGGCACGACCATAACGCTCGGCCAGTTGAATCAGGAGATGAGCCAACTGGACAAGGACAGTCTGCGGTTTTGCTTCATGCTCGGTACGCTGTAAGGCGAAACGAAGCCGACGGCTGATTAAAACCAGTAAACTGATGGCAACAGTCGGACAGCGCTCCAAATACAAGAAAAATTCGGCGCGGGGCAGGATCAATACTTCGCTTTTTTCGAGAGCAACTGCGCCAGCGGAACGCGGGAGACCATCTAACAGCGAGAACTCGCCAAAGGTCTGACCTGGACCGAAGTGGGCAATAATTTGCTGAGGGCCATCAGGCGGTGTTACTACGATGGCGATTAGTCCGGTTTTGACAATGTAGAGACTATTTCCCGGACTCCCCTGATCGAAAATAACCTCTTTGGACCGAAAGCGGCGGGTAACTAAACGTTCGGACAGCGGTTGCAGTTCTGAGGTCGATAAATGGGCAAATAATGGGACGTTATGCAAAAAGGCTGCGTTGGTTGACATGTCGGCCTCCCCTCTATCCACAGTTTATAAACAGCATATCACAAAACATCAAAAGACGTGGTGATCAGGGAAGGCGGTCCGTTTGAGGCTGCTGCGCCAGCCATTCCTCGATAAAGGCGATAAAACCCAAATGATTCTCCGGGAAGACCAGGCGGGCGGGGTCTGCAAACATGGTCGCTTGCCAGCGATCCAGGGTGGCCCATTGGGTAAAATCGGCATTCCAAAAACGGCCCGGAGGTCCAAACCGGACTTCCATGTGGACATGATTATTTTCGGTGTAACCCGTGTTGCCGGTGACGCCCAGAATGTCATCAGGGGTCACGTAGTCACCCAGACTTACAAAGTCTCGATTTAAGTGCGCGTAGAGAATATAGATGGAAAGTGACGAGTTGTAGGGCGTTTCGATCAAGATCAAGACACCGAAGCCAAAATTATACTGGGGGCGCTTCCATTCCACCCGACCACGCGCATCACCATCGACAAAACACATGGGGCAGGAGGCACGGGCGGTTACATAACCGGGACCGATAGGATGAACATAAACAGGCTGGCTGTCCAGGTAGGTATCCGGATCGCTATAGTCAACGCCAAAGTGAGGCTCGTCACGGGTTGGGTCTAAAAACAAGCCGCCAGCGGGAATAATAAAGTGGTCTAAGGGACGGCGGGAAAACCCAGCCAGCGGATCGTCTGCTGTCCCAACGATATATTGTCCGGCTGCCGGATTCGACATGCTGGTAGAGCCATACGGGGGAAGATCTGTTAAGAGAGCAGGGTCACAGGGGGCATCTTCCATGTCGGGCAATTCATTACATGCGTAGCGGATTGTCTCCGACGCAGCAGCGCGAGGAACAAGTAAAAGGGATAGGACAATGAGGCACAGCAGAAGAGACACTTTCATATACATCATTTCTATCGATTGGTGGTCACGGTTTGGTCACGCTGCAATGGGATATTGAAAGACATGACTTGTAGCAATTATCGAACATACTATAAGATAAAGTATGGCACACGTCCATATCAACTGAAGGAGAACACCAATGGCTCGTGAAGATCTAACCACCATCGTCAGCCGTGCGCTCACCGACGCGGAATATCGTTCTCAACTGCTGTCTAATCCTGAAGCCGCGCTGAAAGACTATAACCTATCTGAAGCCGAACTGAAGATGATCCGTAATCTAAACGCGGAAGCGTTTGATGAACTGACTATGGATCTCGAGTCGCGCCAGTCGAAGAGTGGATTCCTGGGTGGGCTGTCGTTGATGGGCGGTAAGGACGCCGTTGACGCCAAAACTATCCTCGATCTGCTGACCAAGAAGTATGGTGCCTAATCCTGCTGGGATTCGAATCAAAACGGGACACGCCTCGGCTAAAGAGCGTGTCCCGTTTGTTTTATGGCGCAGGGATGATTAATGTCTGACCGGGATAAATCAGACTGGGATTCGTGATTCCGTTCGCCGCGATAATGGCATCCGGATCGACGCTGTACTGCCGCGCGATTGAATAGATGGTTTCGCCAGACTGAACGACATGGGTCGTTTCGGTGCCAGGCACAGGGGGCGTACCGGATGGGGTAGCACCCGCTGGCGTTGGCGTACCACAACCAGGGAGTTGAATTTGCCAGCCAATTTGGAGAATGGTAGCCTCACCTGCCGCGAAAAGGCCGGGGTTGGCGGCAATAATATCGCCGGTGGATACATTGTTTTCGCGGGCGATGGAGTATAAGGTGTCATTGGGCTGAACCATGTAAAGGCATGGGTTGGTTTCTGAGGCCAAGTTGGTTGGCGTAGCTTGCAGCGGCGCAGAAGAGTCACGGGTGGGAAGCTGCGTAATCGTCGGCTGAATGTCACTCAATCCGGGCGTCACAGGCGCGGGGAGATTAGGGGTCATCGTTGATGTGGGCGCGGGCGTAAAACTAGGCTGAACCTGGGGGCCAATATCATCTGCGGGCGTGATCGTTGGGCGTAACCCGGTTGGCGATACTACAGCCTGGGCGGTTGTAGGCGTGGGCAACAGAGTTTTCGTGGGGTTACTACTCAAAGTCGGGGTAGATGTTTTTACATCGGAAGTTGCCAGATCATTGCGGCTGACATTTGACGTAGGAGCCGCATCTTCCCCCGCATCTTTGTAGCAAGCACTTGTAATCAAGACCATCCCCAACAGAAGGGCTGTCAGGATCAACCGACTCAGTAACAAATTTTTGAGCATAAGATGTACCCTCTTCTGATTTTGCCAGCCATTGTCCGGCCTTCATCAGAATACACCGATTGGCCTCTTTCGACAATGCAACCAAACCCTAACCATTCGATCTTGCCGCCCCAAGCGAAACATTCGAAAATTAAAGAGGTATTGCAAACACCTAACACATCTTCTATAGTTGTTTTGTTCAAATCGGAAGGCAGTTCAGTTCATGACCATTTACAACGAAGAGCAAGCTCAGGCTGTCTCCAGTTCGGTTGCTGGTGTACGGTTTTTTGAAGTGGGGAAGTTATACCACTTTGGATGCGGACATATACCCGATCTCCAGGTGGGAGATTATGTGGTGGTCGAGACGACACGCGGGCGGCAAATGGGACAGGTGATGAATCTGTTTGCGCCCGAAAGCGACACTACGGATCGGGATTATAAACCTATTCTACGGCGTGCGACGCCAACCGATATGATGAGTCAAAAACTCTGGAAGTCGCGCGAGGTTGAAGCCTTGATCAACTGCCGCGAAAAAGCGGCGGAACTGGGCGGGTATGGCGATATTAAGTTTGTCGCTGCCCAGTATAATTTTGAGGGGACGCTGCTGACCTATCTGTTCAGTTCGGAAGAAAAGGTGAATACGGCGAAACTGCGAACGGCTTTGCAGCGGGGGACTAAAGCACGAATAGAACTCCGGCAAGTGGGGCCGCGCGATGTGGCTAAGTTCATTGGCGGGATGGGGGCGTGTGGTATTCCGCGCTGTTGCAGTACTTTTCTGACGGATTTCAGCCCTATTTCCATCAAAATGGCGAAGGCTCAGGGTATTTCGCTCAATCCATCGGAGATCACGGGGATGTGCGGGCGACTGCGATGCTGCCTGATTTATGAATATGAGCAGTATGTTGAAGCGCGCAAACAACTGCCTAAGCGTAATAAGCGAGTCGGCACACCACACGGCGAAGGACGCGTGATCGATATACACCCGCTAAAGGATGCGGTTACTGTGTTGGTAGAAGAAACACGGTATATGGTTCAACGTGAAGAACTGATTCCTCTGGATGAGTTTGAAGCGCTGAAAAATAAGGCTGAAGCGGGGTGTTCCAAACATGACGATGGGCCATGTGAATGTGGCGCACGTCAGGGGGAGGCGGAAGATGTGGAAGACGTGGTGGAAGAGGAAATTGAAGAGGATCACATTGTTGAGGAAACGCCAGAAGCCGCACTGGATGATGAGCCGGTAGAAGAAGCTAAAACGCAGCGGCGACCTCGACGGGGGCGACGGCGGCGTTCACGCGGGCATAACCCAAAGGAAAGTAACAACCCATGATCGAACCTGTACGGGTGATGGGCATTTTTGCCCATCCCGATGATCCAGAGTTTTTCTGCGGCGGAACGCTTGCAAAATGGGCCGCTGAGGGGAAACATATCACGTTTGTGCTGGCGACCAGCGGCGATAAAGGCTCCGGCGATCTCAATATGACGCCGGGGCAACTTGTGCCGATGCGCGAGGCAGAAGAACGGGCAGCCGCCGCCTGTCTGGGAGTGAAAGAAGTTATCTTCCTGCGTTTTTGCGACGGGGAATTGAAAAATAACGCCGAATTACGCCGCCAAATCACGCGACTGCTGCGACTCAAACGCCCGGATATGGTCGTTACGAATGATCCGACGACGCGCTGGTATGGATCGGGATACATCAATCATCCTGATCACCGGGCGATTGGTGACGCGGTGCTGGATGCGGTGTTTCCATCGGCGCGCGATCATCTGAATTTCCCCGAATTGTATCAAGTCGAAGGGCTGATGCCGCATAAAGTGAAACATGTGTATGTGTGCGGAACACTCGATCCCAACATTAAAATTGATGTCACGAACCATCTGGAAACGAAAATTCGGGCGCTGTATGAACATCGGAGCCAAATTGCGGATATGGAAGAGATGGCGCGCCGCCAACGGGAAAATGTGGACCCTCAATTTATTGCCGATGGGCCACGCTATACCGAGACATTCCGCCTCTTTGAACTACGGTAGAGCGCTATGATCAATTTCAAACCGCAAATTCAGGCGCGCCAAGCCGATTGGATCGCGCGGCGACGGAACCTGCACCAGCATCCTGAACTCGGATTTCAGGAAGTGCGCACAGCGGGAATCGTGGCGAAGGAACTGGCTCGACTCGGACTGGAAGTGCAAACCGGGGTCGGGAAAACGGGCGTTGTCGGAGTGCTGGAAGGCCAAACCGATGGGCCAACCATTCTGGTACGGGCGGATATGGACGCGCTGCCTGTGCAGGAAGAAAACGAAGTCGAGTATGCATCGGGATATGCGGGCAAAATGCATGCCTGCGGGCATGATGCGCATACCACCATTGGACTCGCTGTCGCTGAACTGTTAAGCGAACATCGTGAGCAGATCGCCGGGCGCATTAAATTTGTATTCCAGCCCGCTGAGGAAATCGGCATGGGCGCAGCCGCGATGATTGAAGACGGCGTGCTGCGCGAGCCGGCTCCCGACATCGCGCTGGGACTGCACATATGGAATGATATGCCGGTGGGTCATGTCGTGGTGACGGATGGGTCGATCATGGCGGCGGCGAATGATATTCAAGTGAGGTTATACGGTAAGGGCGGACACGGGGCACTGCCGCACCAGACTATTGATCCGATTCTCACGGCGGGACATATCATCACGGCGCTGCAAAGTGCGGTGAGCCGCAATCTGAGTCCGATGGATGTCGGCGTGATTTCGATTACCTCGATCAAGGCGGGCGACTCGTTTAACGTGATTCCGCCGATGGTGGAGATGCGGGGCACGATACGGACCATGAAAACGGATGTGCGCGACACCTTAACCCGGCGGTTTGAGGAGATTGTTAACGGAGTCGCAACGGCTATGGAGTGCCGAGCCGAGATTAAAATTGAACAACTCACACTGCCCGTTGTGAATTCACCGGAAGTGAACGCGCGGCTGCGCCAAGTTTTTGCAGAAGTGGCCCCTGAACTGAAACAACTGCATGATTTCCGGCTGATGGTGTCGGAAGATATGTCGTATTTTCTGGATGCGGTACCCGGCGCGTTTTTCCTGGTGGGCGCGGCTGACCCGGCGCGAGGGCTGGATTATCCACACCACCATCCGCGTTTTGATTTTGATGAGGCAGTGATTCCGCTGGCGGCTGATTTGATGGCGTCCGCCATTGCGTCGTATGTGATTGCATCCTGAGAGGAATTCCGGCATGGATATTCAGGTGATACGCCGTCGGGTAGGCTCCTACGATTGGGGCCTATTTGTTGTCCTACTGGCTGCGGCGCTGACCCGGTTGGCGTGGGTGGGGCTGTACCAACTGAAATGGGACGAGGTGCGTATCCTCACCGATGCACTCCGGCTGGCACGATACGGCGAATGGACGTGGCTGCCGGGATAATGGAAATAACGATCAACGATAATTTGTCGAAGGATACTGATGGAGAAACAAAAACAGTTCCGCATGGCATTCGATTATGCGGATTTGAATCCGTTTCCCTATGAGATCAAAGTGCAACTGCTGATGTATGCGTGGCCGGAAATCATGAACGCTAACGCCATTGACACAAATGGGTCTATTGGCGCGCCCTGGATTTATTTAGTTGAGGCTGAGGTAGGAAAATAATGCCACAGATGAATATTTTCCGCTGGCGTCCGGGACGGGGGTGGCTGGTGCTGTCGGGCGGCGGTGCAATGGATACGGACGATAACCAAGAGATCGACGCGCAGATGCTGGGAGTCACGCATTCGCTTGGACCTATCGCGTATATCTGGGCGGCAAGCGATCTGGAAACTGCCGATCAGCACCTCGATCTGCTGGGAGAATTAGGGGCACGGACCGGATTTCTGGTCGATATTCTCAGCGAAGATGATGAAACGCTTGTCACGCAGTTGAGCGAGGCGGGCGTGATTATTGTAGGAGATGGGCCGCAACAGGAACGGCTGCGTGATGCGCTCATCGATGCGGCAGCGCTGCAAGCGATTGGCGATGCATTTACGCGGGGCGCAACGGTGTATGCGGTAGGACGCAGCGCGGCACTGTGGGGCGCGCAAACTGTGGAAAATGGACGGTTGATCCCCGGACTGAAATGGATCACATCAGCACTGGTTATGCCCGGCTACAGCGCCGAAGGATCGCAAGCTTTACGCGATTGGCTTATCCAGATGCCGGATGGATTCGGACTCGGTTTAGGGCCGGGGGCGGCACTTGCTCTTGGTCCACAGAACGAAGTTGAGGTATGGGGTAATCGCGCGGTGACGATCTTTCTCGGCCAGCAATATCAATCAGAGGAGGAATAGGTAAGATGCCTGCAACAATTTTGGTGGGAGCACAATGGGGCGATGAAGGAAAAGGGCGTGTAGCTGACTGGCTGGCACAAGATGCTCAGGCCATGGCGCGTTATGCGGGAGGCGATAACGCCGGGCATACGGTGCAGGTTGGAGAGCAAGTTTTCAAACTACACCTGGTCCCATCGGGGGTGGTGCATCCTAATTTACGATGTATTTTGGGAAATGGAATGGTGATTAACCCCGTTCGATTGGTCAGCGAACTGGATATGCTGGCGGCACAGGGAGTTGATATTTCGCCGGATCGGATTCATCTCAGTTCACGCGCACACGTGATTCTGCCCGGCCATATGGAACTCGATGGGGCGGAAGAGCGACGGCTGGAAGACGAGTCGATTGGAACCACCCGGCGCGGGATTGGGCCAGCTTATATGGCGAAGGCGGCGCGAACCGGCCTACTGACCGGAGAGATGCGCGAACCGGAGCAGTTCGCCATTAAAGTACGGGCTTCGATTGAGCAGGTCAACGAGACGCTGACACAACGGTATGGACTGACGGCAATTGATGCGCAGGGGCTGGCACAGCAATATGGAGAAGCCGCCGCGCGACTTAAGCCCTATCTGACTGATACATATCTGATTGTGAATCACCTATTGGAAGCGGGGCAGCGGTTAATTTGTGAAGGAGCGCAGGGGACACTGCTGGATATTGATCACGGCCATTACCCCTATCTCACCAGTTCGTCAGCCGTAGCAGGCGGCGCACTGAGCGGATTGGGATTCGGGCCGCGTTATGTGGATCAGGTGATCGGGGTCACAAAAGCCTACTGCACACGGGTGGGAAATGGGCCGTTTCCGACTGAACTCCTGGATGACACAGGGGAACAAATGCGACAAGCCGGACATGAGTTTGGAACCACCACCGGACGACCACGCCGCTGTGGGTGGCTGGATATGGTCGCGCTGCGGTATGCGATCCGGATCAATGGTCTGACTGAGCTGGTGCTTTCAAAGCTGGACGTTTTGAATGATTTCGATCAAATTCATATTGCGACAGCTTATGAGTCCGAGAAAACCCGGTTCGATCATATGCCCGTTGAAACCGCTGTGATGGCAAAAATGCAGCCTGTATATGAAACGCTGTCGGGATGGAAACAGCCGATTTCGGATATACGGACGTTTGAGGCGCTGCCTGAACCGGCGGGGCGTTATGTTGAGCGGATTCAAGAACTGGCCGGGATTCCGATCAGCATGATCAGCGTAGGACCAGAACGAGAGCAGGCGATTCGGGTCTAGGTTCTATGTCTGAGCAACATTCGTTCCAACAGCGGATTGAGTTACCTGTTGAGTTTGTGCCGCAGCGCGTCGTGTCTTTAGCGCCCAGTATTACTGAGACGTTATTTGATCTTGATCTCGGCGAACGGTTAATAGCTAGAACTAACTATTGCATTCACCCCGCTGATAAGGTACAGTCGATTCCAAGTGTTGGTGGGACTCAAAATCCAGATATACAGGCCATCGTTCAGCTACAGCCTGATCTTGTGATTTTGAGCGATATGGAAAACCGGCGCGAGGATGCAGATGCATTAAAGTCCAGCGGGATTTCTATCTGGGTGACGGGACCGCGAACCGTATTCGATACACTCAATCTACTGTGGACTATAATGCATGTGTTCGATCATGCGGCGATGGTTCCGCGCGTTCGCGAAATTGAACGAGCATATGATTATACATGGGGTGCGGCGCGGCTACAGGAGCCGGTACGCGTATTTGCTCCGATGTGGCAAGACGGCTGGATCGCTTTTAACGCCCAGACTTATGCTCATGATATTCTGCGAACGTGCGGCGGGTATACCCTATTTGCGGAACGAGAACAGGCTTTTTCACGCATTACTTTAGAGGAAGTGGGGGCTGCCCAACCGGAAGTTGTGCTGTTCCCCGATACATTGGCGGAGCAGCAAGTTCAGAGCCTCCGGTTGTTAGATATTCCGGCTGTCCATCAGGGCAGGATATACCGGGTAGACAGTAGTCTGATCACGTGGCCGGGAACTCGCACGGGGTACGCGCTTCGGGATCTGCCACCGTTATTGGTGGGGGAAAGTCAGGGGGAATAATATAATGTGGAACGATTTTTTGTACGGGCTGAGCAACAGCATCTCGGATGCAGTAATAGGTGTTGACTCAGAAAATAAAATTCTCTTGTTTAACTCTGCCGCAGAGACCGCCCTAGGCGTATCAACCGATGTCGTGTTGAACTGCCGACTAGATGAACATTTCATCACGAAACCGCTTGCAGCCCTAGTAGATGAAGCCACCACACAGCCGATACCATTTACCCTGCCATCGGGGGCAATTTATCAAGCGCGGTTGCTCACCACACCTGAGCAACTGCGCCTCGTTATCCTGAGCCGACTGCCCACCGTTAACGAAGACAATAAACTTGCCAGCCTGATGAGTGGGATTGTGCATGAGATCAAAACACCGCTTACATCCGCTAAGCTGGCGGTCGATGTGCTGGCAGAAATACCGAACACGACGCCACAGCAACTCAATTTACTCAAACGAGCACAGGTCAATTTTGAGTATATGCTTGTGCTGGTACATGAACTTTTGAATATGGCGTGGATGGAGTCGGGGAATGATCTGGTGATGAATCCCACCGATCTGGTCAAACTTACGCGCGAGGCCGTACGCCAAATTGAGAGCTATGCCGAGCATCATGGGGTGGAGATTCAGCTTGATCTGCCGGATGAGCCGTGCTATGTCAAAGGCGATATACGGCGGCTGGAAGGGGTATTGAGCAACTTACTGAGTAATGCAGTCAAATATTCACCCAAAGGCGGCCCAGTTCGCATCTCGATGCAGGCTGCCGAGAATGAAATACAGGTCGAGGTTGCTGATCATGGGCTGGGCATTCCTGCGGAGCAACTGCCGAGGATTTTTGAGCGCTTTTTCCGGGTTAAGACACCCGAAACCGAACGGATCGAAGGCAGCGGACTAGGACTTGCACTCGTGAAAGCGGTGGTTGAGAAACACGGCGGCGCAGTTTTGGTACAAAGTGAACCCGCAGTGGGCAGCATTTTTTCCTTTCGTTTACCGCGTTATGTTTCCTGAGCATCAGAACTTTCGCCGGAAAGCCAATCCATCGACAGTGGGAGGCGGCGGCGATTCTGGCGCATAACGACAATTGGCAAGGCTTTGGGCATCAGGTCGGCGACAATCGGTGTGGTGCCCAGCGGATCGCCATCGATCTGGGTGGGTTGGGGTGTTTCGGCATCAATCACAATCCGTTTGCGCGCTGAAAAATACATAATGGCTTCGGGGGGGAGACCACTTCCGGCGACCAGATTGGTTACGCTGTTCAACACACGCGCCGGATTCAGCGGACGTAACACGCCCGCATAAAGCAGTCCATCATCCGGTTGGATCGCCGCATTAATCACCGACAGGCTGTTGATCCAAGTCAAGGCACCTGTGGCGGTGACAAAGGCTAAAATACCCTCGACATAAATCGGCGGCTGACCGTCGAGTGAAATCATATATTCGACGGGTTTGGTCTGGCGCAGAGAACGCAGGCCAGAAATGCCATAGGCGAAAATACCGAGCTTGTCCTTTGCTTCTCGCGTGACCGCAAAAGCGGTTTCGGCTTCAAATCCGGTGGAGACGCGCAACACAGAACAGCGATTGCCCACTTTAGCCAGATCAATGGCGCGAATGGCTCCACGCCCTAAGGCCAATTTGATGGCTGGGCCGATGCGATGGGGAATGCCTAAGAAGCCTGAAACAACGTTTCCCGTGCCAACAGGAATCCAGGCAAAAGGAATAGTGACTTTGCCTAAAGCGCGCTGCGCCCCGGTGACACCCTCCATCAGGGTTCCATCGCCACCCGCAACCAGAATACGATCAATACCATCGGCTACACCCTGCCGAATGGCTTCGGCAAAATCGTAATTGGGGGTGGTTGCCCGCAGCGTAATTTTAGGGTGCTTGATTTCGCGCAGACGCTCAATGACTTCCTGGCCCTTTTTGGAGCCAGAGGCCGGATTCACAATAGCAAGTACATGCTGAGGCGCGTCTACTAGAGTTAATTCGGTCATCGTTATCCTATCCAATTGCAGTTCGCACACCAAGTATACTGACACCTGTGCTACAAGACTACTTCCTGGGGCGTGCGGGAGGGCGTCAGGGTCGGCGTCAGGGTGGGCGGCGTGGAGGG
>CAYYNB010000051.1:0-35599 GCA_964472565.1 uncultured Anaerolineaceae bacterium | reverse complement strand
TGTCATTGCACAGCGTCCCCGCCAGCAGCAGCAGTGTCTGGGATGGGGTGGGGGAGTGAATCTCCTACCCCATCATTTAGTTACGCCGGAAAGATGTCTTTGACTGCCGGGCAGCACGTCGCCCTCGTTAATTTCAATGCGACCGCCTTGCCTCTACTCGCGGCGCTCAAGTTCGTCGAGCGTTGGGCGTTGGAAGAACGTTATCCAGGGCTTCATCATCGCTGCGGGAATATAGAAACTGGTTGGCGAAGGCTGCGCATTTCTGACCGCAAGCCGATGCATCAATTCATCTGCTGATACGTCGAGAAAGTGGATTTCGCTGCTGGCCCCAAGCTGCTGCGCTCGAGATCGATAGTCTTCGCGTTCCTCGCGTGCCCAGAAGCCGAAGTCGAGGATGACATTCATTCCCAATTCCAGCGCTCGACTGGCGATGTTCCACAGCAGCGCTTCAATGAGACTATGCCGCGCATCATGTTCTGGCTCCTCAGCATCCTGACCGAAGAGGCGGACGTGCCATTCATCGGTTGTCAGTCGAAGGGCCGAGTGCTCACGCTCAAGCTGCTGCGCGAGCGTGGTTTTTCCCGAACAAGGAAGTCCAACCATCAAATGGAGAGTCGCCACCCTTACTACTCCTGGAATTGGTAGTGCTACTTCGATTTATTTGTACTGTAGCATAGCAGCTTACCACCCAAATTCACGCGCGATCAGGCCGCGTTTGGGTTTTTTCTGCGTGAAAAGGTACTTCAAATCGGCGCGGTTGTCGTACATCAATTGGATGTGGAAATAGTTGATATATTCCAGCGCGGCCATGCTGAACATGATCAGGCCGCAAATTCGATCTGCCATCGTGAGCGACTGCCACTGCACCCCAACGATCAGCAGCAGCGCCGCCAACAGGACCGGAATCAGGGTGCGGAGGAGGCGAAAGCGGCCCGCGATGGTGTTCAGGTGGTGCGTTCCCCGGCGCAGATCGCGGCATTTGAGCAGCGCGAAGGCCGCCCCGATGATCAGCAGCAGGCAGAAGGATGTCGTCGCGGCGATGGTAAAGACACCGATGCTAAAATTGCGGTGGATGACCCAAACCAGCCCTGGAAAGACAACGAAGGCGTTGATCAGTTCGCCAGTCCAGATGTAGCGGTAACGTGCAATCAGGTGTTGTTTCAAAGGAATTTCCGTTCGATCTCTCTGCCGGTGCTTGCGGCTCGCTGTTCCCGCCAATGCAGCCCAAGCACGCCGAGATACACTATCGCCGGGATGAAGACCATCAATTTGAGCATACCCCAGCCAAACTGTGCAGTCAGATAGCCGATATTCGCAATCAGGCCGCACCAGCCCGCTGGCATGACATACAGCGCCAGCAGATCGTTCTGCTGGAAGTACGGCAGTGCCAATCCCATCGCAGCGACGAACATCAGAATCCGGTGGCCTTTAGAAAACGGAAAATAGATCACCGGAATCCACAGCACGAGCGCCAGCGGGCCGATGTACTGCCACAGCGAAATACTGCCGCGATCATCTGGCGGCTGGGCTTTTAGTGTATCGAGCACATCCAGCGGCCACATGGGATACACGATCAGTGAGAGCAGGCTGATCGCGGCGGGCAGAATTAGCATGCGCAGCCGTTCGCGCCACGAGACATCCGCCAGCAGCCATAGCGCGAGTCCCAGCGGGAGGCCAAGCTGATATTTGGTCCCGGCGATCAACAGGGCCAGCCCGGCGACATCCCAGCGCCGCGCCGCCGCCGCCCACCAGAAGATCGCCAGCGCGCCGATGATGATCCCGGTCATGACGCCGAACAGCAGCGCATAGAGCATCGTGTAACTCAGCAGTGTCATTGAGAGATGGCCGCCGAACACCCGCGCCGCGAGAAATACGCCTGCGATATTCGCCAGTGACCACACGAGATACTGTCCCTCAAAGGGCAGCACCGCCAGCGCTTTGATCACCGGCAGAAACCAGTAGGCGTAATAGTAGCCGCTGAAATCGCCGTGTGCGCTGTTCATGTAATCGTTGAAGTCGTGCGGCACGTGTAAATCCTGCGCGGTGAGCCAGATCGTGATGCTCACAAAGCCGAGGGCGATGAACAGCGCCAGCGCTTCCATGCGGCTGGGGCGCGCGGTGATCCGGCGTTTGATCTCGGCGGGATCGGTAGTAAAGCGGGCAGCGGGCCGCGCGATAAAAGACTCGAGTCGGGACGGGTTGGGCATAGGTAGTCCTTTGGGTGACTTGGCAGGGGAGAATCTACCGGGTTTGTTGGTTTTTGAACAGGCGGAAGAGTGGTTTTTGGGGTATATGACTATACGAATACTTGATGAATAAAAAAGGGGACAGCCGCCAGAACTGCCCCCCGCATAGGTTCTTAGCCCGGCTTCACACTCAGCATCGCGGTTTTCAGCGCGGAGAATTCCGCCTGGGTCAGCAGCAGCACACGAGTGGTTTTGTAGCTGACGGCCCCCTTCTTATTGACGGTCCCGGTGCGCACTTCCAGCGCAATATCGGCCACCGGCGACTTGGTGCGGCGGATTTGAATATCCTGGCGCGGGAAGGGATACGCGGTTACAGAGTCGATGCATCTGCCCGCCTGCTCAAACTGGCCCTGGTCCAGCAGCGCTAAAAAGTTGGAGGACCGCAAGGTGCCCAGAAATTCCGGTTTGCCAAACCATTCGCCGGTTTCTTCGCTGAAAGGCTGTTTGGCAAAAAGCTGCACCAGAAGATAGCCCGCTACCGCGATAATAATGAGTTCGAGGCCCCAGTAAATATAAACCCCCGTGCCTTTCACCGTAAATTCGCTGCCCGATGACGACCCGGTCCCCGTGAAACTGATGCCCTCTTTCACATTCAGCTTCATATACCCGATGAAGCCCGTCTCCCCGGCATATTCTTCCAGGTATAACTCCTCAACGGCTTCGAATTCCTTATCCGTCAGCGCAAGGCCGGTTTCTTCCTTGAACGCATCGCGCAGATCGTTACGGAAGGTAAATTGATATTCCGCGTAATAATACACCCCGTAGATCAGCGGCGCGCAGAGAACCGTAGTGAGTCCGGCCAGAATCGGGCTGCGCACTTTGCCGAGGTGGATGCCAATCCCAACGCCTGTCCCGGCCAGCAGACCCATGAGAATCGGGAAGATCAGCGGCAGGTAGATCAGGCGCGACACACCATAGGTCAGCAGGCCGATGATCACGCTCGTCAGAATCACAGCCAGCGGCAGCAGCAGCACGGCCAGCGGCGACAATTTATGGCTGGGTTTATAGATTTTCAACTCACATTCCTTTCTGAAATGATGATGCCACTGCGTATTGTAGAAGAAATGAGAATCCGTGCAATCCCGCTTTTATGTGCATTTAATTCTCCCATTGTAAACTGGAAAAAATCAGAAGGGAGATTATTCATGAGTTATACGCTTCAGGTACTTGAAAAAGAATCGATCATCTGGCAGGTATTGGGTGCAGATTATAATTTTGAGGTCGATGTAGCGTCGGCACTCCGCGAAGAAGTGAATATTTTGAATGCCGCCCGTAAACCGATGGTGATCGTTATCGATATACTGGCGTTCCAGGAGCTGGACATTGACGGCATCCTGTATTTTGCTGGTCACGGGTTTCCGCCGGAAGTCGCCAACCATCCCCAGATGCGCGGCATCATCATCATTTCGACGAACAAAATTGTCTCTCTCGCCGCGCAGGGAATGGATAACCCCGCCTTTGGTTTCGTGAAACTGTATATTGTCGCCTCGGAGGATGAAGCCAAAGCGCGCGCCCGGCAGTTGTTAGCCAGTTGACAGCCCTCATCCCGGATGCTATCTTTAGGGTAAATTCGATGGTGGCGCTTCTCGCCCCGGATGGCAGAGCGTCACGGCGTTTTTTGCTGTGATGGCGAAGCAGGTGTAAGTCCTGCGCTGGCCCGCAACGGTAAGTGAATGTCTTTCACAAGCCCGGTCGCCCGCCGCCTCGAATCTGAGTTTCGACCTTCGTGGAGAGGGGTTGGAGCGGCCACTGTGATCATGGTTCACGCTGCTTCTAACCCGGTTCGCCGGGTTTGGGCATGCCCCTACAACGCAAACCCTCGCCACAACTCGAAACGAAAACCTGATCGCTCAAAACTGACGACTGTTTTCTATGCTTGAATCACCGGCCAATGGCCGCCCCCATTATTTGCTGGCCCACCTCGGTCTGGTGCCGCGGCTGCTGATCGTCTGCGGGGCGCTGGCGCTGCTGCTCTTTGTGGCGATGACCTTCGCCGCCGCGCGCGGATCGACCAATATCCCGCGCGCCGATGTCGCCAACGCGCTGCTGCAATATATCGGCGTGGATCGCGGGGTGGATGTACATTCCTCGACGTACCGCATCGTGACCATTATCCGCCTGCCGGGGTTGATGGTCGCGGCATTAGTCGGCGCGGCGCTGGCGTTGGCGGGCGCGGTGATGCAGGGCCTCTTCCGTAATCCGCTGGCCGATCCGGGCATCACCGGGGTGAGCGCGGGCGCGGGGCTGGGTGTGGTGGTCGCCATCAGCCAAACAGCGGCGCTCGATAATCTGTGGGAACTCGAACCGCTGCACAATGCCCTGTGGCGGATTCCGGCGGCGGCCTTCGTCGGGGCGATGCTGGCCGCGCTGACGGTGTACCTGCTGTCGTTGCAGCGCGGACGGATGAATCTCGCGGCGCTGCTGCTGGTCGGCGTGGCGCTCAATTCCGTGCTGGGCGCGATCACCTCCGTGCTGATTTTGCGCTCCCCCAGCTTTGATGCGATGCGCTCGATTCTGTCGTGGCTGATCGGGAGCCTGGAGGGGCGCGGCTGGGATTATTTCGACGTGGCGAAATGGCCCGTGCTGGTCGCGGCGGGGGTGGTGCTGCTCTATGCCCGCGAACTGAATCTGCTGCTGTTGGGCGAAGAAAGCGCGCAGGCGCTCGGCGTGAATGTCGGACGGACGCGGCTGGTGCTGCTGGCCTTAAGCTGTGTGCTGACAGCCTCGGCGGTGAGCATCGCGGGCGCGATCAGCTTTGTGGGGTTGATCGTGCCGCACATTCTCCGCCTGATCATCGGGCCGGATCACCGCGTGCTGCTCCCCGCGAGTCTGCTGGGCGGCGCGGCGTTTCTGGTCTTTGCCGATGCGCTGGCCCGCTCATTGATCGCGCCGGAACAGCTCCAGGTTGGCATCGTCACCTCGCTGTTGGGCGGGCCGTTTTTCCTGTTTTTGCTGTGGCGCAACCGGCGGCAGATCGCTGTTTTTTGAGAGGGGAAAACCCATGTTACGTTTAAGCGGATGGATTATCGTGGTGATCGGGCTGCTGACCGCCGGGCTGCTGGTGATCACATGGCCCAGCGCGGCCCAGGAAATCGCCAGTGAGATTCAGGTCGGCGTGGTGATCCAGGGGCCGGACGGACAACCGGAAGCGCACTGCGTCACGCTCGAAGGCGAGAATTCCACCGGGGAAGACGCGCTGCGGGCCACCGGACTTGATATTCTGCTCGAAGAAAGCTCGCGCGGCGTGACGGTGTGCAAGGTCGGCGCGACGGGCTGCAATTTTCCCGACGAACACTGCTTCTGCCAGTGCGAGGGCGGCGACATCTGCGCCTACTGGTCCTATTTCCACCGCAGCGAAGCCGGAACATGGCAGTACAGCGCGATGGGCGCACAAGCCTACACCGTGACCCAGGGCAGCGTCGAAATGTGGTGGTGGCGCGACAGCAGCCAGACCGACGCCGATCCGCCGCCCACGCTCACCTTCGACCAGATTTGTAACGGCGCGCCGGCTGACTCGGCTTTTCCGCGCATCGTGATCGATGGCATGGATCGGGAAGTGACCATCCCCGCGCCGCCGCAGAACATCGCCTCGGTGACGCTCGGATCGGATGAAATTCTGCTGGAAATGGTCGGCCCGGAGCGGCTGCTCGGCGTGACCTATTTCGCGGCAGACCCCACGATCAGCAATATTGCCGATCAACTGGATGCCATCACCTACACCGATCTGATCGGCAACCCGGAATATCTGGTCAGCCTGGACGCGGATTTAGTAATCCTCGCCGCGTATAACAACCCTGCCGCGCTCGATCAACTGCTGGATGCCGATGTGCCCGTGTTTGTACTGAACGAGTTCAACACCCTGGACGACATCCGCACCAATATCCGCCTGTTGGGGCAGGCGGTGGGCGCGGAAGCCCAGGCCGAAACCATGATCGCGGATATGGATGCGCAAATCGCCGCCATTCAGGACAAAGTAAAAGATCAGGAGCCGGTGCGCGTGTTGTATTATGAGCCGGGCGGCATCACCTACGGCCCCGGCAGCACCGTCGATGAGATCATCAGACTGGCGGGCGGCGTCAATGTGATCGATGATCCTGCGCTGGGACCGTATCCCCTGATCAATGCGGAATTTGTGCTGGCCTCTGATCCTGATGTGATTCTGTTGGGTGGCTGGTTCGCCGATCAGGATGATCCGCTGGCAGCATTTATGGCGGATGACGCCTTTCGCACGCTGCGCGCCGTGCAAAATGGCCGCGTGATCCCGGTCAGCGATGCTCATATGACCAACGTCAGCCAGTATGTTGTGCGCGGCATCGAAGACGTAGCGCGGGCGCTGTATCCCGACGCTTTCCGATAAGGAGGCACCGATGGGCGTGCTCACCGATTTACTCGTGGCGACAGAAGCGGATATGGAAGCCATCGGCGAAATGGACTATCCGTTAGGCCAGTTCCCCGGTCTGGACGCGAAAGGACTCGATTGGGTGAGTTTTTCCACGCTTCAGGAACTCGTCACAGGGGAACCCTATGATGATGTGCTCAAGTTGTATGATCCCGTTTTGACCGTCTCCGACGATGGCCCCTGGATTTCCAAAATCCCGGCGAATCTTGTGCAGCGCTTGGCCTCCCTCACCGAGACAGAGCGCCGAACCATTGGAGCGCGCTGGGCGCAAACCGACGAATTGAAACACCAGTGGACTGAAGATGTCGTTCAGGAAGTGCTTGAGGACATCTGCAAATTGGCTGTGAAGGCCGTCTCCCAACCTGATCACGTACTGCTGATGTGGATATGCAGCTAGACACGCTCCTGCATGCGTCCGACCTTGTGTACACCCGCGACAGCCGCCCGATTTTGCGCGGGGTGTCGTTTGCCGTCCAGCCGGGGGAATTTGTCGGGCTGATCGGGCCGAACGGCGCGGGGAAATCGACCCTGCTCAAGGTGATCGGCGGGCTGTGGACGGGCGCACAAGGCGAGATTCGTCTGCTCGACAAACCGCTGCGCCGCTGTTCCCCGCGCCAGATCGCCCGCCTCATCGCGCAGGTGCCGCAGATGACCGCGCTCGATTTCCCCTTCACCGTGCAGCAGATCGCGCTGATGGGCCGCAACCCGCACCTGGGGCGCTTCCAACTCGAAACCGCGCAGGATCGCGCACTGGTCGATGAGGCGCTGCGCCGCACCGGGACGCTTGATCTGGCGGCGCGGCTGATCGGCACCTTGAGCGGCGGCGAACGCCAGCGCGTGCTGATCGCCCGTGCGCTGGCCCAGGAACCGCGCCTGCTGCTGCTGGACGAACCCACCGCCAACCTGGATATTCAGCATCAAATGAGCATTTTGGGATTGGTGCGGGCGCTGGTCCGGCAGGATCAACTTGGCGCAGTCGCCGCCGTGCATGATCTTGAACTGGCGGCGCGCTTCTGTGATCGCTTGGTGCTGCTGCATGAGGGCATCGTGCTGGCGGACGGATCGCCGGAGGATGTGCTGTCACCGGAACACCTGCGCGCCGCGTATGATGTCGAGGCGCACCCCTACCGCGACCCCATCACCGAGCATCTGCGGATCGCCGTGCTGAACACGGATTGAAGCCGGGAGCACGCCCTCTCTAAATACTTCTATTAACGCTAAACCGTCGTATAATAAAATCAACGTCGGCACGCTCGTTCGGTAAGCTAGATGGAGGTGTCGTCATGGTTTGGGGGAAAAAACGTTTGATCGTAGGGATCGTGCTGGCGATCCTTGTTGTGTGGGTGAGCCTCCCCACCATTCAAGGCCAGGATACATCCGGCTGGAAACTCGAATTTTCCTATTACCCGGACCCCATGCTTGTACCCGGTGAGGCGGGTGCATGGGATGCGAGGCTTGCGATGGTGAACGATGTGTTTTTTGTGGACGGGCTTTTTCATATGTTCTACTGGGGTAGTGTGGACTGGAACACGGGCGCAGTCGGCTATGCCACCTCCGCGGACGGACAGCACTGGACCAAGTACGAAAACAATCCGATTCTGACACTCGATCAGACAATCACACGTTATGGAGTGAGCAGTTTTGCCGTGTTACCCGACGGTGACACCTGGGTGATGTATGTTGCGCCTAAAGCGCGGATTGGTTATTCACTTGGCGGCGAGCTGATTCTGCGCGCCACTGCGACCAGTCCCAGCGGCCCCTGGACGCTGGATGAAACGCCGCTGCTCGTTAAAGGCGCGAGCGGGCATGACTGGGATTCAGGCTGGATACAGCCCTGGATGGCGCTGCATACACCGGATGGTTATTTTATTTACTATACGGGGTCCAAAGGCGGGATCGGGGTGGCAACGTCGCCCGACGGCCTGACCTGGACCAAATATGATGATCCGGCCACCACCGAACCGATCTACAAGTCCAGCGATCCGATCTTGGTCATCAACCCGGCTGGTTGGGACGATTATTTTATCGATGATCCAACCGTTCGCTGGACCGAAAACGGTTATGAAATGTTCTATGATGCGTGGGGCGAACTCGGCAGCACGATGGCAATCGGTTATGCGACCAGCCCGGACGGCATTCACTGGACCCGCTACAGCGATGCGCCGATTCTGCCGCCCTACGAGCCGCACCACACCTTTATTTCAGCGGTTATCGTCGTGGATGCAGTCTATTACCTGTACTATGTTGCTGATCCTGTCATGCCCGACCGTGAACTTTATGCAGATACCCGCCTGATCACCGGAACCATCACACGCGAGTAAAATAGAGCGGTAGGGGCATCCCTACCGCCATTCGACCTATTCCATTTTTTCGATCTTAAACACCACCGGGCGGATGCCATCCGAGCAGCAGGCGATCATCGTATCCCGCGCATTCATCCACTTGAAGGTATCGTGCATATTCCCGCCGGAGCGAAACATCGCCATATATTTATAGATGTCATCCCAGGCCCATTCGCAGAAATTCGCGGGCCGGTCATACTCCGTGATGAATTCCTGGCCCACCTGAAACGCGGGGCATGGGCAAACCGATCCGCCCGCGTAACAGTAGGCTTCCGCCAACTCTGGATTTTCCATTTTCTTTAAGACGGTAATTTTGTACGGCATCTGTTTTCCTCTATACCTGAAATTGAATCTGCGAAACGAGCAGCTATTTTTTCCGGCTGTCGAGGTTCCAGGGTAGCATGATCGATGGGGCAAACGCAAGAAATGGGCGCACGGTGTAGGGGCGTTCCCCTCTCCTCTGCACGAATCGCACAATTGCCATCTGCCAATTAAATAACTTAATATCTAACAAACCATCCAACGCCCGGACCCGCCATCCCGGAATGTGACCATGCAGCCGGTGGGTTTGTGACACTAGACCGAGTTGAGGAGATGATGGGGAATGTATGAATCGGTGGATCAGGTCGGGCAGGCATTAGCTGAACAGCGGTATATCGCATCCGATGAAATTTCAACGGTACTCTTTCTGGCCGAAAAACTAGGCAAACCCCTGCTGGCCGAAGGTCCGGCAGGCGTCGGGAAGACTGAACTCAGCAAAGCATGGGCCGCCGCCACAGGCCGCGACTTTGTGCGCTTGCAGTGCTACGAAGGGCTGGACGAAAGCAAAGCCCTCTATGAATGGGAATACGCCAAGCAGATGCTCTATACCCAGCTTCTGCGCGACAAACTCTCATCGCTGCTCTCCGATGCCGATTCGTTGTCATCTGCCGCCGACAAACTGGCAAATGAAGAGGATGTCTTTTTTTCAGAACGTTTTTTGCTGGCGCGGCCTCTGCTGCGCGCTATCCAGAATGAACGCCCTACGGTTCTGTTGATTGATGAAATAGATCGTTCCGACGCGGAATTTGAAGCCTTTTTGCTCGAAGTATTAAGCGATTTCCAGGTGAGCATTCCCGAAATTGGCACCATCGTCGCCAAGCAGCGCCCGGTGGTCTTTCTGACCAGCAACAACACCCGCGAACTGAGCGAAGCGCTCAAGCGGCGCTGTCTGTATTTATATATCGGCTATCCCGACATCGAAGAAGAACTGCGCATCGTCCAGCTCAAAGTGCCCGATCTGTCGCCCAAGCTGGCGCGGCAGGTCGTCGAAACGGTGCAGTCGCTGCGCCAGTTGGATCTCCGAAAAAATCCGAGCGTCAGTGAAACGCTGGACTGGGCGCGCGCGCTGGTCACACTCAACGCCCGCGCATTGGACCCGGAAATCCTGGAAAATACGCTGACAGTGCTGCTGAAGTACGAAGCCGATGTGAATCGCGCCCGGCGCGCCCTCAAGCGGCAGGGAGGCAACGGCAATGGAAGACCGTATCGTTAAATTCATTGCGGCACTGCGGGCGGCAGGGGTGCGTGTATCGGTGGCCGAAAGCGAAGACGCCTGGAAAGCCATCGGTCACATGGGCATCAAAAACCGCGACGGCTTCCGGCTGACCCTGCGCTCGACCCTGGTTAAGGACTTCGACTCGATCCCCAAGTTCGAGGAACTTTTCCCGTTATATTTCGGCACGAACACCCAGCCGATGCTGAACCCCCAGCAGGATTTGTCACCCGAAGAACAGCAGATGCTCCAGAACGCCATGCAGCAACTGCAAATGGATTTGCAGCAGCTTCTCGACTGGCTGTTGAACGGCAGGGGGCCATCTCAGGACGAACTCGAAAAACTGGGCGATCAGGCCGGGCTGAACGATCCCAACCTGACCTCCCCCTATCAGGCCAAACGCAGCGCCCGCCGCATGCAGCAGCTTTTGGGCTGGGAACAACTACACGACCTGCTCGATCAGCTTTGGGAAATGCTGGCACAGATGGGCATGGACCCCGACAGCATCAACCAGTTGAAGGACCAGGTGGCCGAAAACATGGGCCGTCTGGAAGACCAACTGGCCGAATTCGCCGGGCAGAAAATCCGCGATAACCGGGTGGAAGATAACCGCCAGCACAAGCCCATCCAGGAATTGATGGATCGCTCGTTTGGCTCGCTCAGCCAGCCGGAAATGGATACGCTGCGCGATGAAGTCCGGCGGCTGGCGGCCCGGTTACGCAGCCGCGCGGCGCTGCGCCAAAAACGCGGCGCACAGGGCAAGCTCGATCCCAAAGCGACCATCCGCGCCAATCTGAAATATGACAGCGTGCCGTTCGACATCCGCTACAAACAGCGCCGCCTGAAGCCCAAACTGGTCGCCATTCTGGATGTCAGCACCTCCATGCGCCCCGTAGCGGAATTTTTCCTGCGGCTGGTCTACGAATTACAGGATCAGGTCCAGAAGACGCGCAGCTTTGCGTTTATCGATCACATCGAGGACGTAACCGAAGATATGCAAACCCTGAAAATTGACGAGGCCGTGACCGTCGTCCTGACCAAGCTGCCCTCCGGCTACTACAACACCGATCTGGGCCGCAGCCTCCGCCAGTTCTGTGAACATCACCTGGACGCTATCGACAGCCGCACCTCGGTGATCGTGCTGGGCGATGGGCGCAACAACTTCAACGATCCGGCGCTGGATGCCTTTAACGATATTGGCCGCCGCGCCCGCAAATTGATCTGGATGAATCCCGAATATCCGCAGCAGTGGGGCACAGGTGACAGCGATATGCTGTCCTATGCGCCGCTGTGCAGCGAAACCTATCAGGTGCGCAACCTTGCGCAGTTGACCGACGCCATAGACCGAATTCTTGTCTAGCGTCCCTTTGCCTCTTTTGGGGGCGCTCTCCCGCTGGCTGTCCGCGCGGCCAGTGGGAGTTTTTTTTGTTGATCCTTTATCAAGAGTTGCATATTTTACGTAAAATATGTAAACTTTAAGATAAAAGGAAGGAAATGATGAGTTTATCAATCTCTCGAACTGAATTGGCTCGCAACACGCGTGAAATTGTGGAACGGGTACGGCAGGGTGAACAGGTAACAGTACAGGGCTATGGCGAGGATCAAATTGTGCTGCTAGATGCTTTGGACTATCGAATTCTTCGATCCATCGCTAATTATGCCCTCCGAAAAGGTCATATGGAAATCCCTGATGATGATTTCAGCTTAGCCATTGATACGTACCTTGAAGAAAAAATCAGTCTTGGCAAAGCGGCGGAGTTGCTCGGTCTTTCTCGCTATGAACTTATGGATCGTTTTGAACGGTTGGGAGTTCCCCTGCGCATTGGTCCAGCCACACTTGATGAAGCACGCGATGAGGTACGAGCGGCCTTACAGGATTTGTTGCCCAGGAAATGATTACAGCCCTCGTCGATAACACAGTATTGAGCAACTTTGCGCATGTAGGTAAGCCATTACTCCTCAAAGCAGCCTTTGAACAAATGGCAACCACTCATGTGGTAAGTAATGAACGAGAAACAGGGGAACGTTTAGGACGCATCCCCGTTGTGGAATGGAATTGGCTGACCGTTGTCGAACTTTCGGCTGAAGAAACGCTAGAATATGAAAGGCTTCTTCAGCAGCTTGATGCGGGCGAAGCAAGTTGTCTTGCTATTGCTAAAAATCGAACATGGCTTGTTCTCACGGATGATCGTGACGCTCGTCGCCAAGCTCAGGAGCAGAATATCGCAGTTTCAGGAACACTCGGGGTCCTCGTGAGATTAGTCAAACTCTCTCTGTTAACAATAAATGAAGTCGATACACTTCTCACCCAAATGAAAGAACATGGATACCGCTCTCCAGTCAATTCCATTCGTGAGTTATTGAATCCCTAAAATCCGCCTTATTCGACACAAGCCCATAGTTTCTGAGTCACATATCCTTAGTCAATAAGGAGTAATGCACCGTCGTTACACCACCGCTAATTAAACATAATTCGTAAACACACCCCCCTGTTACCTCCATACTATTGTTACCCCGCAGCGACCCTCTTATAATCTGGCCAATAGTCGATTTATGATGCAGGGAATTTTTATGAAGCACACTTTCACTGTAAAAAAGTTACCAGCCGAACCCATTGTGCTCTGCCAGATGCTCCCCGACTACGACGCCAAACGCGATATTGACGACTCGGACTCGGCCCAGCGCGCCTTTTTGAGCCAAACCGATGAGCCATTATTTTTTATCACCGACGTTTCAAACGTCGCGATTGATTTCACCGACATTATGATGACCGCCAACCGGGGCGCACGCGGCGACAACGCCCCCTGGCACCATCCCATGACGCGCGAAAAAATCTTTGTGAGTCCGCTCCCCGCCGTCAAAATGGCGGCTGAGGGCCTGAATTCTCCCGCGTTTGGCATGGCGAATGTTAAAGTCTTCGCCACCCTGGATGAAGCGCTGACCTTCTGCCGCGCGCAGATCGCCATCCAAGCGAAATAAGGAAAGGGGCTGCGCATGACCGACAAATTTACCATCACCCGGCTGCCATCCGAGCCGATTCTGCTCTGTCAGGTCGCCCCCTACTACAGCCCCAATCCCAACATGGAACAGTTGGATACTGCCGTATCGGCCATCATGGATCGCTCCGACGAGTCTTTGTTTTGCGTCTCCGACCTCACCAATATCACGTTCGATGACAGTGATCTGTTGGTTACGGTTGCACGCAGCACCATCGATGAACAGGCGTTGTGGCGTCATCCGAAGCTGCGCAAGCTGATTCTGGTTACGTCCTTGCCCATCATCCACACAGCGCTGGATACCATCCAATCACTGACCGCTGGGGGGCGGCATGTAGAGGTCTTTGCAACGCTGGACGACGCGCTGGCCTACTGCCGCGCGCAGATCGCCGCCGATTCTTAAAGTCGCAAGTGGGGGGCACTGCATCAACAATGCCCCCACGAAACCCGCTATTTCGGCGTGAACGTGCCCGTCAGCAGACACGCGCTGCCATCCGCCGCGAACGAATTGAACCCGCCCCAGAAGCTGCCATCCGCATTCACCGCTGTGACACTGAGCATGACGCCGGAGCCATCCGTCCCAAAGACCATATAGAAAAGCTGGCCGCCTTGTTCCGTCAGCAGATAACTCTGCTCGCCGCCCGCAATCATCAGGCCGCCATCCACCAGCGTAACCGTCGCCTCGGTGAATGTGGGTCGAGTCGGTTCGAGCGCCGCCGGACATTCGATCCCCGGCATCGCCGCCCACTCGACGGTATACTCGCCCGCCGCCGGATACACCGCCGGAGATACTGCGCCGCTGTCCGATCCGGTGCTGCCGCTGCTGGAGTCCGAACCCGCCGGCGAGGACGGATCATCCGCCTCCGGCTCGTCCGCATCCGGCGGCACCACGCCGGGCCGTTCGTAGTTCTGGCTCACATAACACGACTTCCCGTCGGAGGTGGTGTAATTCCAGGACACCTTCGCCGTAATGCTCGCCGGATCAAGGGTCATGATCGTGCGCTGCCACACCGGGCTGTTCCGTCCATTATCGAAGCTGTAATAGCCCTCGCTGTACCCATCGGGATACACGATCTGCGTATCCACGCCGGTATCGATCTGCACGCTGAAATCCGGCTGCTGGATCAGGCGAAGTTCATCCACATTCGGCGGGCGATTCGCGTCGGTGCATTCGTCCTCGTCCTGAATATACGGCTGGCCCACCTTTTTATACGGCCCCTCCTCGACGACCGGCGGCTTCGGCGGAACCTGTCCGGCCTCTTCTGGCGTCGGTGATTTGGTCAGCCCACAGATCGAATCGTCCGCCGTGACGAGTTCCAGCACATAATCGCCGCTCTGTGTACAGCCGCCTTCCTCTTCGCGCACATAATGCACGATAATCGCATCCGGCGCGACGACCTCATAGATCACCGTCGTTTTGGATCGGACGCTGCCTGTGATTACCCCATTAGCATCTGAGAGCTGCTCGTAGGAATAATACCCTTCCTCCCCGTACATACTGCCCGACCCCAGCAAATACCCGTAAGGGCTGCCGTTCCACACAATGAACGGTGCGCCGTCGGCCAGATCGTAGCCGCACAACGGATCGCCGGGATCGTTTTCTTCATCTTCATTGCCGCTGGGGCCATCGTTATCACCGGGCCGCCCGATACACGTCCCGGACGTGCTCATCTCAAAGGAATGCGCGCGCCAGTAGCCGTTGACCGGGAGCATCTGGCTGGGCGCGGACAGTTCAATGATCTGGCTGATGTGGCGCTTGGCGATGTTTTTGTATTTGACCTTCTTGTTCTGGTCAATATGCTGGTTCGCGCTTTTTTTGATCGTCTGGATCACGGCGCGCATCTGCTCAAAGGTGAGCGGCTCACCCTGGATCGTTTCGTTCTCCCGGACGTACAGTGCGCCATTCCCCGTAACCGCCGCCACACGCGGATCCAGAGCGGGGTTCGTCGCCGGAGTCGATGCGTGCGTGCCATACAGGTCCGCGATCCCACTGATCGCCGCCGCCCGTGGATCGAGTCCATATTTGTCCGCTGCCCCGCTGACCGCCTGCGCGCGCGGATCAATCGGAATCGGCTGAATGTCGCCCCGGTACATGTCGCATTCATTCTGATTCTGGACCAGCAGCGTACCGGGAATCGTGCCGGGGTCTTCATAAATCGTGAGCTGTTCAGTTTGGTTGATCTGGCCCACCACGCGCTCCACCTTATCGACCCAGGTGGCATTTTCAGGGGTGCCCCCGGCATATTGGGCCACCAGCATATCATAATCGACGACTTCCGTTTCAATCGCCGATCCCAGATTCTGCTCGACGGAACTCACCGACCCATTGCCGCTCGGCAGATGAAAGGACGCGGCCACCTGGTCAATGATCGCAGCGAGGGATTCCTCACCCTGGGGGAGTTCGCTCGCTGTGGTGGGTGCGCCAGGGGGCACCAGCATGAGACACAACCAAACGACCAGCACGAATGTACGCATAGGCTTCTCCTGTTTTTCAAGATTGGGCATCATGGCGGATGTCAGTTAATTTCTAATATAAGCATGATAGATATAGTGTGCCCAATCGACTTTTGCAGTGCCCATGCTCAACGAAATTTAATCAAGCGCTAATCTCTTCCTTCGCAAATACTTCTTATTCCTTTAACTTTTCCAGCTACAATCTTTTGATAAAAATAATATAGATTTCGTGAAAAACACTGGACATTCTCTTAATTCTTTGCTAATGTTTAGAGAGGTGAGGGAGGTATGGCATTGTCGCCACAACCCCCCCGCCCACATGCCGATTGGATACCTATGACGAACCTTCAAAGCCAACAATGGCCTGTCAACGACCGAAATTTTCCCCAACCCGTCTTAACGCTTCCTGATCACCTGCGCCGGAAAATCGAACGACTGTACACCTTCGAGGCGCTCGACTCGGCGCGTGCCGAGGCCTATCAGGTGCCCGATTTTCACCTCGCGCGAGATCGGTACATCATTTTGAGCGATGCCCACAAGGGCGACGGCCACCGCCAGGGGGATGACTTTCGACACAACGAGGCGCTCTACTGCACGGTGTTGCGCCATTATCTGAACGAAGATTATCGTCTGGTGCTGAATGGGGATAATGAAGAAGGCTGGAAATCGCCCCTGTCGGCCATCATGGAACGCTACGAAAGCACCGCCTTCGCCGTCGAGCGCGAATTCGCCCGCCTGGGACCGTCCCACTACATCCGCATTTACGGCAACCATGACAGCGATCTCAGCGATCCGCGCGTCGTGGATCGTCACCTCAAGCCCGTGTTGGGGGAGTCCGTACGGGTTCACGCAGGGATGCTGTTGGGGAATCGCATTCTGATCGCGCACGGGCACCAGGGCGACATCGACTCGGATCGCCGGGCGTGGCTCAGCCGCCGCGTCGTCCGTTATCTGTGGCGTCCCTTGCAGCGCGTCTTACATCTGCGCATCAACCACGCCGCCAAACACTACGATTTTCACCGCCGCCGCGATCATTTCCTGCACAGTTGGGCGCAGTCCAACCGCATGTTATTGATCGCCGGGCACACCCACCGCCCGCTGTTTCACCCGCCGGACGAACACACCGCCAACCCGATCATCACGCCGCATTACGTCAACGATGGCTGCTGCGTGCATACCGATGGCCTGACCGGAATCGAAATTGACCGGGGCGAAATGCGTTTGATCCGCTGGCAGGCGGGCCAAACCGCCCCCGTCAAAACCGTCTATCAAAGCACCGACCTGGAAGCGCTGTTGGCGCGGGTCTAGCCCATCAGACACACCCGCTCGCTGCCGATACCGCTGATCACGCAGCGCTCTTTCGCATTATTTAAGAGCCGCTGCGTCCAGTTCACCACGCCGCCGTCCGCCAGTTCGAGCCATTCGCCGGACGCTTCCGCCGCGTACACGTGGAAGCACACATTGTCATAATAGCCGCGCCCTGTCTCCCGCGTGTCATCAAACGCGCAGTCTACGCCGGGGAACTCGTCTTGCAGCAGGTTCACAAGCTGTTCGGTCAGCAGCGCCCGGTGATCTTCCGCTCCAAAATTCGTCACAGCCACCCGCAGCGGCACAGCCGCCCCCACAAAAGCGCGCAGCGCCCGCACATAAAACCCGATATGCTGCCGCAGCGTCGCCAGTTCAAACCGCAGCGCCCCCTGGTATTGGCCCGCGCTGCACAGCGTCAACGCGCTGAAATGCGGCACCATCCGGGGGTTATTCTCATAATGCTGCGTCCGCAGCAAGCGGTGACTCGCCGCCCGATGCACCGCCTCTTTCGACTTCGGATTTCCCCGCAGCAGCGCCCGCCGTTCGCGCGCACATTCCAGCGCCAGCACATTGCTTGAATCGGAGATCACCTCGCTGTTGCGGATCGTCGCCAGCGTCCAGTTCTGATCCACCGCCGCCACTGCGGAATTAGTCCCCAGCGGGCAGACCGGCGACAGCGTGACCGCGCAGAATTCCGGCGGCAGCGTGGCCAACGCCGTCCGTTCCCAGTCCAGCAGCCGCAGCGGAGACACCGCCGACGGTTTCACAAACCGGTTGGATTCGTAGCTGGATAACACCTCTGCCGGGGTGATCCGCTGGGCGCGTTGGCGGTACACGTCCAGCAGCAGCGATTGTAAATCGGTGGGCGTCAGCCGTTCCGCCAGCAGCGCCGCCAACCCCGGAATCCCGGCTTCTCGTTCGATACGTTCGATAATTTTATTCGTCATGAGCTACTCGATAGTAGTAACGGATAAGGTCCGGCGCGTCGATCCCCGCGTTCAGCCGGGGATCATTCTCAGGGTGTCCCGCCTGCATCGCCAGCGGCAGCACCCCGGCCCACACCGGGAGAGCATAATCATCTTCGTCATCAATCGGCGGCCCGCTGCGCACCTTAGCCGATGCGCTCTCGATCTGAACCGCGATCACGCTCGTTGCGTTCAGTTCTTTGGTGGTGGGCCGCCGCGCCTCTGCCCACCGTCCGCGCGCGATGTGTTCGGTCAGCACTTCCAGCGCATGCAGTTTCGCTTCGGCCTCTTCGACCAGACTCCCGTGCCCAAACAGCACCACCGAGCGGTAATTGATCGAGTGGTGGAACACCGAACGCGCGAACACGATGCCATCCACCAGCGTGACTCCCATCGAGATCGGATGCCCCGCCTCGATCTGTTTCAGCATCCGGCTGGCTTTCGCCCCGTGCAGATAGATCGTATCCCCGCTGCGTCCGTACAGCGTCGGGATCACCACCGGCTGATCGCCATCCGTGAACGCCACATGGCCGATCAGCCCTTCATCCAGAATCGCGTAGATCGTCTCAGTATCATAATGCGCCCGCTTCGGCAGGCGGTGAACCGTGTTCTGAGGCGTTTGAGGAAACACTATTCTTCTCCCTGTGCCGTAATCACCGGAATCGCGGGCGGCATACGGTCCGATCCTTCCATCAGCACCATATCCGCCATCCTGAGCGCATAAGTATACGCCGTTTGTACGCCGCCTTCACCAGGAACCGGCTCAATTTCGCCATTTTGATTCGTGTCCGTGCCGCTGATAAACACCTCGGTCAGGTCCACAATCTGCTGCGCCAGTTCGCCCACCTGATCGGCGTCGTCGCTTTCCAGAAGCTGCCAGCACAGATCACGAATCTGAACCGCCCACCCGCCGAGATTCTGCGCGGTCACTTCAAACAACGCGGCATTGGTGGCGATCTCCTGCGAGACGCCCTCGGTTCCCACCGCATACCGCGCGTGTTCAATCGACGTCTGGATATATCCGGTGCTGTCCGCGCTCAGCAGCAGCCCCACGCCATCGCTCGGATCGGTAGTCGTGCCGTCACCATCGAGATCGCCGTAATGCTCCCCGGCTTGCCCTTCGATCACGTTGACCATTGCCTCAGCCTGCTGTTTGATCCCGTCCAGGTCGCCGTCCTGCTGCGCCGCGAGGATAGCCTGCGCGCTCGCGCGGATCAGTTCGGCGGCCAGTTCGACGCCGATCATCAGCCCGATCCGCCCCGGATTGTTGCCGAAGCTCACCAGCACATGCCGGATATGCGTCAGCGGGCCGGGGTGGACCGCGCCCGAATAGGCAACCTCGCTGGTCGGCAGCGGACTCACATCGGGCATCGGTTCAACCGTAATTTCGAGACTCCCGAACAGTTCCAGCAGATTTTCGCCGGTCACACTGGTATAGCTGATCTCGGCGCTGCCGCTCTCATCCACTTCAAAGATACCCAGGCTGCGCCGCGTCTCGCTGCCCAACAGCCACGCCTCATACTGTGTGCCATCCGTCGGCACGGTCAGCCCTTCAACATGCAGTGTGACCCGGTCCAGGTCAGCTTCGGCATCGCTGAACGACAGCGCCCCATACGGCGTCATATCGCCTGCCGCGATCTGCACATCCGTCCCGCCGCCATGCCCATGATCGCCGCTGGTTGTTCCATCCTCCTTATCATCCGACAGCACCCCGCGCAGCAGCAGCCCCAGCGCGCCCACCAGCAGCAGCACGACCAGTCCCGCCGCGATCAGCAGCCAGCGTTTCCGGTTCCCTGGTTTAGGCAGCTTTTTCGTCTCATACGGCGACGGGCGCGATCCGGGGGTGATCGCCGCCATCTCTGCCGGGGTCATCGGCAGGCCGTACGCCGCCCGCAGATCGAGCGCCAGTTCTCCGGCCCGCTGGTAACGCGCGGTGCGATCTTTCGCCAGGGCGCGCATCACCACCGTTTCCACCGGCGGCGGCACTTCGCGCAGCGGCGGCGGCGGCTCGGTGATATGTTTGATCAGCGTCGAGGCCACCGTATCCGCCTCGGAATCGAAAGGCAGGCGCGCCGCCAGCATTTCATACAGCATAATGCCCATCGAATAAATATCCGAGCGCGCATCGACCTGTTCGCCGCTGACCTGCTCAGGACTCATATAGGCGGGTGTGCCCACGATCACGCCGCTGGCCGTGCGCAGTGTCGCGTTGGCAATCCGTGCCACGCCAAAATCCGTCAGGACAGGTTGTATATCCTCCGGCAGCGGGCCGTTGAGATCAAAGTAGCCGGTTTCGCGCCGCAGCAGCACATTCGACGGTTTCACATCGCGGTGAACAATGCTGCGCGCATGGGCATAATCCAGCGCGGAGGCCAGCGGCGTCAGCAGTTGCGCGATCATTTCCGGCGGCAGGCGGCGGTTAGCACGCTGTTGGGCGCGCAGATAGTCGGCCAGTGAGGGGCCATCGATATACTCCATCACGATATACGGCTGGTCATCGGCCACGTCAAAATCGAAGACCTGCACAATGTTGGGATGGCGCATGGCGGCAACCGCTTGAGCTTCACTCCGAAACCGTGCCAGCACCGTTTCATCGCCCGATAGATGGCCGTGTAACACCTTGACCGCCACCGTTCGATTTAACGTGACATGGCGGCCCAGATACACCTCAGCCATTCCGCCGCGCCCCAGGAGCCGTTGGACTTCTACTTTCGATAACGTGCGCCCGATCCAGCTTGACACAATCAGCCTCCTAATACGGGCAACCCTGATCTATAATAGAGGGGAAAAGAGAGAATTCGATAATACTAATTCTACAGGACTGGCGTTCATCCGCAAGCGGAATAGGAATCAACCATGAGTGCCGACAAACGCACCTTATTGGACCCCAACGATATTGACCGTTCCATCTGGCAGCTTAACCAGGACTATCACCTCGACCCGGTCACGCTCGATTATATCCGGCGCGTGCTGCTGCTCTATCCCCAGGCTGTTTACCTCTATGTTGACGAGGCCAACGCGCTGCTCCACCAGGACTTAGCGCTGGTAGACAAGTTCACCTTCGATCTCGATCAGGACGAGTTGATCCTCTATTCCTCTGCGCCCGCTATTTTTGTGGACGCCATCATCGAAATGCTCATGTATCTGATGGGATTTTCGACCATGATGGGCAGTGATGACGAATGGGTAACAGAATTTGCCATCGGCGCGTGGCGTCCCATGCGCAACCGCATCAAAGAAGAGTTGGGTATCCCGGTGGATCGCCGCCCCCGGATGGTCATCGGCCTGCCCCCCGAACCCGGCCAGGTGACACAGGGCGAAGACCCCTATCCCTTCCGCACGCTGGTATCGCATTATGATATTGCCTCGTTTTACCAGATGATCATGCTCGCCGGGCACGATGAGATCGCCGTCTCGTTCCCCTCGCAGGCCCATGCCAAAGTGGTCGGCGTCTACCGCTACGCCCGCAGCGCCTATCAGGACATTTCAAAAGACATCACCATGACCGATCACGCCGTGTTTAACGCGCGGCTGCTCGAAGCCATCCAGCAGATGGAAGAACGCTTTGATCCGGCTACACTGCCGCCGCCCGGCTGGCTGCATAAAATGGAAACGGATTCGCTCGAACGCACCGCCCGCCGCCCCCCGAAGCCCGCAGCGGATCCCGCGCCGCAGACCGATGACAGGCTGCCGGATGACAGCCCCTTTGCATCGTTCATTGATGGCCTGTTCAGCGACGAAGACGAAGAGGATAAAAATTGGCTCTAGTGTGCAACATTCGGCGGCGAATTGCGTAATCGTTCACAGAATATTGAACGCTAGGTAGGGGAACATGAACCGCTTAAATCCGATTCTTACGAATATGATCGCCTCGTTTTTCATTTGGGTGACGATGGGGCTGGTCGCGCTGATAGCCTCTGACAATGACGCCATTATGAAAATTGGGTTGCTGGCCTCGCTCGGCACCTGCCTCATCTTGTGGATGGTCTGGGGCATTGACCAGATTGAAGACGATAAAACCCATGCCGACGACGAAAAAGCCAAACGCGCTCAAGCCAACGAGAATCCCAATTCCCGGCTGGCGCTGCTGCTCGAATTGATGGACGACAGCGAGCGCCAGCAGTTAAAACAGCGCCTGATCGAAGAGATGCAGAGCAGCGACGGCGAATCCGTCGCCCTGGCCGATCTGCTCGCCGCGCAGAACTCCCGCAGCCACCGCTAATCTGCTACAATGATGGGGAGTATACTGATCCATGCCGCTGCCCTGCATAAACGCCTGGTGCTCAACGTCGAGCCGGTCCACCTGCAAATCGCCGCCTTACTGGGTGAACCGATACTCAAATTCTACGTTTTGTCGGACTAGCCCCTCAGAATGTCGGGGGCTAAAATCTGATTCGATAAAAAAGGACCGGCTCCGCGGCAGTCACTATTCCTGATACCAGACGGTTTTTGCTGGGGCTGCAAGTGGTCGCCAAGTTGACGAGGAAACAATTCGCGTGGACGGTTGGAGACACCAGCCGGGCACCACCCATTCTAATCACGGTGATATTATGACAACACCCACGGAACAGCTTGCGTTGGCACGATTATCACTTGAGGGCCTTTCTGTCGGAGATGCACTGGGTGGTTTCTTTGAGTTGAGCAGCTCCTCGCAGCCCTCTCACTTTATCACTAATCGCGTACCACCTTCTGGTGAATGGCGTTTTACCGATGACACTAATATGGCATTATCCATTTACGCTGTTCTCCGCACACATGGATATGTCGATCAGGATGCGCTCGCCGATAGCTTCATTACACACTACAACCGCAGCTGTGGTTATGGGCGAGGAATGCGCGCACTTGTAGCGCGTATCCAGAACGGGTTGCATTGGCGCGAAGCGAGCCGGAGCTTCTATGACGGACAAGGGTCTTATGGTAACGGCGGCGCGATGCGCGCTTCTCTGATCGGTGCATACTTCGCAGATGACTTGTCTGCGGTTGTTTCCAACGCCAAAGCATCAGCAGAAGTCACTCATGCGCATCCTGAAGGCATCAACGGTGCCATCGCGGTTGCATTGGCTGCCAGTATCGCCTACCAGACTCGGAACGACCCCGGTATTCCTCCAAAGCAGTTCATCGAGCGCGTCATCCAACACCTGCCAGATGGTGAGGTGCGTCAGGGGTGTATAGACGCCGCAAACCTACCCGATGGTACGACCATTTCCCAGGCGGCAGAACATCTCGGGAATGGTATGGATATGAGCGCACAACGAACCGTACCTTTTGCAATCTGGTGTGCAACCATGTACCGGCATGATTTTGAAGAGGCCATCTGGCAGTCTGTTTCAGCCGGCGGTGATACCGACACAACTTGTGCCATAATTGGTGGTATTGTCTCGCTAGTAGCAGGTTATGACGGAATCCCCCAGGACTGGCTTGACAAACGCGAACCGCTGCCGTCCTGGCCCTTTTCCTAGACGCCCCATAGGAAACCAGGGTTGATTGCCACAGATTCGAGCATGCGCTCTCAGATGTCATGCTAGGGCACCATTGATCAAACACACGCGTCAATCTGCTGGCGACATAGTATGAGATGGGACCCAGTTCTGAAATTCTATGTTTTGTCCGATTGACTCTCGGAATGTCGGGCCCATGCTATTCGCCTGTTAATTGATCGTCATGCCAGCCGTGAATATCGCGTCGTAGGATTAACGGCGAGCGTGGTTCAACGGGCTGAGGATTTGCTTGAATTTTACCCGTTACGTGCTTACGATTCGATTCAGTTAGCCTCAGCCCTGGAAAGTAATGATCGGTTGGTGGCCGCCGGACTCGCCCCACTTAGCTTTGTTTCAGCCGATTCTCGGCTTCTATCGGCGGCAGCGGCTGAAGGCTTGACAACAGACGATCCCAACCTCCACCCCTAGGCTTTACTTCACAAGATACCTGCGCCGCCCCCATGCGAACACGTCAGGGCCGCGATCTAGCCTGAATCCCCACCATTTAAGCTGAATCTCGCCCCATTAAGCCTAAATCTATCCCACATTTATCCCAATTAAGGCTACTTTTATCCCCATTAAGGTTAAATAAGTAGCCTGCTTTTACCATATCCTAACCGGGGGCCTGTTAGAAAATAGTTGTTTCGCTGATTCGCTTTTCTATTTCAAACCCGTCTGTTAGCTGCCCTTATACAAAAAAACACCCCGATCCGCCGGGGTGTTTCACCATTCACCGGACTTAATCCTCTTCTTCGTCCGTCCCCATGATCCGCTGCCGCAGCCGCAGCGCGATATGCGTTTGCAGCCACACCAGAAGCTGTTCGCTCACGTCACGCGGAATCGAGATCGCCAGCAGTTGCACCTGTTCCGTCAGCGTCAGCACGCCGCACAAGCGATCTTCCAGGCTCGTCTCCTGCATCACGCTCTCGATATACTGCCGGATCACGCCGTCCTGGAACACGTCCAGCAGATCGGGGATCGCGTCGCGCTCATCATGCACCAGGCTGTGCGTAATTTGCAGCAGCACCGACACCAGCATCGGCGCGTTGACCAGCAGCGCGAACGGGATCGGCTGGTTGAGCAGCAGCGAGATGTCCATCAACAGATCGAGCAGATCTTCGATGTCCATCCCGGTTTCGGTCAGCAGCCGCGTCGGGATGATCGCCTCATCGGGCGCGAGTTCCCAGGTTTCGCCCGTCGGCGGCACATACACGCTGACCAGTGTCACAAATTCGCCCGCCCAATCCAGCAGTTGGTCGATGTCCTGCATAATATTCTGAACATCGTCCTCATCGTCCTCGAACTCGTCCTCATCAAAATCATAATCGAAGTCGTCGTCAAAGTCGCCAATATCGTACCCGTCGCGCTCATCGACCAGCACCACGCGCGGCCAGCTTTCCGGCAGTCGGGTCCGCGCCCGCAGCAGATGATCGAACAGAATCCGCACCGGGAATCCGCCGCCGAACACCGTAAATTCATAACTCGACGCGGCGTTGAGCCACACCCACCAGTTATAATCCTGCCCTTTCAGCTTGGGCAGATTCGCCGGGCGCGCGCCAAACAGATACGCCCCCAAACGCTGCGCGGCGGTCAACTGCCACGACCACAGGTTGCGCTCGATCACCTCGTCCCATTCGCGCTCCGAGGGCACGGTGTCATCCAGCGAAATCACGCCGTGCTGTGGCGACAGCACCAGAATCTCCGCGAACTGCTGGTCCTGCGCGTCGATACACGCCTGTTGAAATTCGTCCCCGCCGTAAAAATCGCGCGGCAGCAGCGGCTGAGTCGCGAACGTTTCGCTCGCCACGATCAGCGCCACGCGCTGCTGTTCGATCTTCGTGCGCCGCTCGAACAAAAAGGCGGCCTCCGCGCTCACGGTTAAGCGGTATACATGCCAGCGATGGCGGCCTTTGCCGCGTGTGATCGCCCCATCCGGCTGGCGAAAACTGGATACATACACCTGCCGGGCCGGTTGCGACCATGCCAGATCAAGCGCCGCATCCGGCGACAGCCCGATCCGGCCCACCGTCCCTTCATCCCAGTGAATCTGGCCTTCCGAGTCGAACCGGAGGCCGCGATAATCCATGCCATACAGCACCAGCGCCAGCCAGACCCGCTGCGCGATCTGCTGCTTGCTCTCGTGCGAACGTGTTTTTTCAAAGACCCACCGGACCTGTTCCCGTTCGGTGGGATCATCCTTTTTAGCCGCCTGTTTGACCCAGGTCCGTGCCGCCTGCTGCACCGTCGCCACCCGATCAAGCCGCTCCATTTCGGGCAGCATAATGTTAAGCGTCTCGATGGTCAGCCAGCGCAGCGCCAACAGCATCCGCGCCCGTTCGTCCGGCTGCTCGCGGATCGGTTCCTGCGCCCCCACCACATGCACCAGCTCGTCTGCCGTAACCGTGACCGGCTGCACCTCAGCCTTCAGGGCGTGCTCCGCAAAAAGTGTATCTAATACCGTCTTATCCATAAGGGTCCTCAGCCGCCCTCAGCCGAGAGCAGGCATGCTCACAGTTCTAATACAACACCTTCATAGGGCCGCAGCGTCAGACTTGCCAGCGCCTCAACCCCACTGCGATCCAGTTCCGTAGACAGCGCGACACGTCCTTCTGCCGTCGCCGCGAGATCATCCAGTTTGAGCGTATGCGCCCCGCTGCCAAAATTCAGCACCACCAGCCGCCGCTGATCGGCATAGGTGCGCAGAAACACAAAACAATCGGCGGGCACCGCGTCCAGCGAGCGGTACGCGCCCCGGTTTAACGCGGGCGTCTCCCTGCGATACTGCAACAGTTTTTGATACAGCGCAAGTACGGATCGCGGCTCCTTCAGTTGCGCCTCGACATTGCGCGTCTCATACCCCGCCGCCACCGGGAGCCAGGGTTCCACCGTCGAGAATCCGGTATAACTGTCCGCCGACCACTGGAACGGCGTCCGGCACGGATCGCGCCCCGCTTCAGGACCGATGATCAGCGCAGGCGGGTCTTGCAGCCGGTCCGCCGGAATCTCGCCGTTTTCCATCCCGATCTCTTCCCCCATATAGATCGTCGGCGTGCCGCGCAGCGTCAGCAGCATCACCGCCGCCACCCGCACAATCTCAGGCCCAAACCGGCTGGCGAGGCGCGGCGAGTCGTGGTTCCCCAGCACATTATTCGGCCACGCCTGCGTGGGCAGCGCGTCTTCGATCTCGTTGACTGCCGCGCGGAACGCATCCGCCCGCCAGGGTTGGCCCATCAGCCCAAAGTTGAACGGCAGATGATACCCGCTCAACCGCCCATCATCCGTCGGCTGTCCATAATATTTGATCCAGCGTGCTATCGGGCGGTAAAACACTTCCCCGATCAGCACCCGATCCCCGTCGTAGCTGTCCGTGATCCGTCGGAATTCGCGGATCAGATCGTGGACTTCGGGCCGGTCCATATCATACACGTGTTCCTGCCACGCCCAGATATTATTCGGCAGCTTGCCCCCCGCCGGATACCCGTTGTAAGGATTGTCGCGCAGCGCCTCATCCTTGATCATGAAGCCCGCCACGTCCACCCGGAACCCATCCACCCCGCGATCCAGCCAGAAGCGCAGCACGTCGAACATCGCCGCCCGCACTTCAGGATTCCGCCAGTTGAGATCGGGCTGTTTTTTGTCGAACAGGTGCAGATAATACTGCCCCGTCGCCGCATCCCATTCCCACGCCGGGCCGCCGAACGCGCTGCCCCACTAATTCGGCATACTGCGATCCGCTTTCGCGTCCCGCCAGATATACCAGTCCCGTTTGGCGCTGCTGCGCGCCTGGCGCGCTTCGACAAACCAGCGGTGTTCATCCGAAGTATGGTTCGGCACAAAATCCAGAATCAGATGCATCCCCCGCCGGTGAACTTCGGCCAGCAGCCGGTCAAACGTTGCCAGATCGCCAAACAGGGGATGAATATCGGTATAGTCCGCCACATCATACCCAAAATCCGCCATCGGAGAAGGATAGATCGGGCTGATCCAGATCGTATCAATCCCCAGCGTCTCTTTCAGATAATCCAGGCGGCTGATGATACCCTGCAAATCGCCCACGCCGTCTGCGTTGCTGTCCATAAAACTGCGCGGATAAATCTGGTAGACGGTTCCGGTTTGCCACCAGGCATACGAAGTATCGTGCGTCATAGTTTCTCCAGTTGGGGTAAATAAGCCTTAAGTATAGCTGAAAACTGAACCTTTTGTCGTATAAATCAGTGGTATAAGCATGCATGCTGCACTTAATTAAGGAGTGATTCCATTATGGCAGTAGCTGACAACGCCAAACCCGTTACTTTAAAAGATGAAAAGTACGCAAGTTCCAGTCCTTTACGCGACGCGTGGCGGCTCTTTCGGAAAAATAAAGCGGCGATTGTAGCCCTGTTTGTGGTCGCCTCGATTTTCTTCATCGCCATCACGGCCAGTCTCTGGACCAAAGTCGGGCTGCTCGATGTCCGCACCGGGGCCGAGGCCCGGCACCAGATCAACCCGGCGAATCTCACCCAGCAGGATGCCTTTCCCGATCCTGGCCTGTGTGCGCGCGACGGGCAGGACCGCAACCCCTACTGGTGCGGATGGCTGTCCGAAAGCACACGCGTCAATGTCCAGAACAAATATTGTTTCCGCCCCGAACCCGATGTCACTCAAAAGCAGTGGTGTTATGTGTTGGGGGGTGACGATGCGGGTAAAGACTGGCTGACCCAAACCGTTTACGGTGCGCAGATTTCGCTGTCCGTTGGGGTGGTTGGCGCGGTCATGAGTCTGTTCGTCGGCATGATCTACGGCATCGTCGCGGGCTTCTACGGAGGCCGCATCGATAATATTATGATGCGTATCATCGATTTCATGTACGGCATTCCCTATCTGGTCCTCGTCATCCTCCTGCAAGTCTTCTTCACCGAAATCGCGCGCGAATATGGCGACAGCAACAAAAGTGGCATTGTCGGCTTTATGCTTGATCTCAACAAAGATATGGGGGGGCTGTTGTTCCTGTTTATCGCGCTCGGTTCCCTCAGTTGGATCGGCATGGCGCGGCTGGCCCGTGGACAGGTGCTCTCTTACCGCCAGAAGGAATTTGTCGAAGCCGCGCGTTCAGTCGGGGCCAGCAACCGCCGCATCATCTTTGTCCATCTGCTGCCCAATGTCATCGGCCCGCTGATCGTCGCTGAAACGCTGGCGATTCCCGGCTACATTTTCACCGAAGCCTTCCTCAGCTTTATCGGCCTGGGTGTCCAGCCCGGCACGCCGAGTTGGGGCGCGATGATCAGCGATGTGCGCACCAACGGCGGCTTTTTCTCCAACCGTTACATTCTGCTCGTGCCCAGCGTGGCGCTGGTCATGACCACGCTCGCCTTCAACTTCCTGGGCGACGGTCTGCGCGACGCGCTCGACCCGCGTATGCGCGGCACCTAACATTCGTTGTCGGCAGATCGATCCGCTGCCTATCGTAGGGGCCATTCATGAATGGTCCCGTTAATTTTTCGCTCTACCCCGACTTGTGGGTAATGTTTAGCCGCGCACGATACCGTTGGCGAACAGGGTGGATCGAATGGGTAGGCATTTGTAGGGGCAGGTTTGCAAACCTGCCATTACGCTCCACAACTGGACATCCTCATCGGATGTCTAATCGTTTGTAACCCGACAATCCCCTGGCCAATGGATTCGCCAACGGTATCGCGTGGGGAAAGGGGCCTTAAATTGACGCATATGGGGCCATCCCTACACACACATCCGGGCGCGTTTTTCCTGCTACAATAGTTGTAGGCAAGGCACAAGCGAGGAGTCTGGAATCATAAGATGAGCGTGTCACTAAAAGACCTGTACCGGCAGTCGCTGCAATTGTCATCCGAAGACCGCCATCGACTGGCTGAACTGCTGTTGAATCCACCACAACCGTTAGATCCGCAGCAGATATTAGCCACCCTGAACTCACATACAGATGACCTGCGGCACATGGGGGTGCAGCGAATTGGCATCTTTGGGTCTGTCGTGCGCGGGGAGTCCGATCCAGCCAGCGATATTGACATCCTGGTGAGATTACCCCGATCTTCGTTTCGGAACTTTATGCAGGTCAAATTCTACCTGGAAGACCTGTTAGGACGTCCGGTTGACTTGGTGCTGGAAGAGTCGTTACGTGAGGAACTGCGCCCGGCGATTCTGGATGAGGTTGTGTATGTCCAGGGACTATAAGCTCTATCTGCGCGATATGGCGGAGGCAGCGCGGTTTATTGAGACTCATACGGCAGGACTGGCGGCAGCGGACCTTGCCCACAACGAAGTGCTGCTGCGCGCCGTTCTCCACAGCCTGACCATTATGGGCGAGGCCTCGCGTCATATTCCCGATGATATTCGCCAACAGGCTCCCGCAATCCCCTGGCGCGAAATCGCTGGTGCACGTGACATCATTGTGCATGGCTATTTTGCGGTGAGCATGTCCATCATCTGGAGCATTGTTGAAGATGAAGTGCCCGATCTGCGTGAACAGCTTGAGACGCTGATCAAGGCAATGGACGAGGGATAGAGACTCATTCCATTTAAATCACGTTTTAAGCCTCCCGCAAGCTTTGCTGTGCGCCACCTTCTACCCCGCAAAAATCTCTTTCACCGCCACCCGAAATCCGGGCGCGTACAGCGCGCAGTGGCAACGTGTCACGCAGGCGCTTGAACCTCTATTTCTATGGCCTCTGTTGGTGTCCACGAGATTTCGACGACGTACATATTTAGCAGAATCAATGTAAGGGGAAGTGACTAACTAATCTAAATCTGAAAGATTTTCTAAACAATCATAAGAGACTTCTCCTGTTGCCTGAAAGTCAAATTTCCCAGTGAGGATGAATTCTTCGGCCCCCACCCGAAATTTAGCCTGAAAATTGCCGCGGACCTCCTGCCCTGGCTCTAATGCAATTGCCTCAAGCTCAAGAGTGCCAGTCGTTGCTGTATCAGCAGACAAATCATAATATTTATCTCTCTCGTCATCATAAATGACGAATGTAATTTTAAAACTATCATTTTCTTGATCTGTCTTTGAGAAAAAGTAACTTCCCGGCTTTACACCTACTGGTAACAGCAGTGAACCATGATTTATTCCGTGACGCTCATCTTGAAAAGAAATTCTTGCATGTAATGGTAACTGTTGAGTCCGAGCGCAAGGGCTGAAAGAAGCTCGTCCCGTGAAAGTGCCACTTACTATCCCGCTATAGGAGATGTCAAAGTCATCCTCGTGGAATACTGCTTTGGCAAGCGGGTACCCGAGTAAAACAACCGCAAGTATGCCAAGGAGACAAAATAGATAGGAGTCTCTCAAATTAGCTTTCTTCATAACAATACAGATGTCATGTAGCCATTTGGAACAGATTTGCGAAATTGCATACATCATCTGCTTTCCCCAGAATACGTTCCTTAATTTTAAGTATCATATAGAACTAGATTCGCTCCATTCCTTACAGGCTACGACTTTCCTTGATAGTATATCCCCGAAATCTTTGGGACACGAAGGACGGCAAAAAATACAGGAGACGCAGACCGCTCAAAAGCCTGAACGATGTAGTACGACGCTGCCCGCGCATCTGTCGCGTTGCGGTTCCATGATGACGATCAGCTTCTCCCGCCGCTTACCCCGCGAAAATCTCTTTCACCGCCACCCGGAAACCCGGCAGCACGTCGCCGCCCTCTAGCACATCGTTCACCCCATACTTCTGAACCGGTTGGCCGGGGATATACACCTCAACCATTTGCCGCTCTGGATTCACCACCCACACAACCACCTGCGCCGCCGTATAGTTATGGGTTTTGACGCGCATCTCTTCCGGTGCGTTCGAGGGAGACAACACTTCAACCACCAGATTCGGCGTCACGGGGCTGTAGGCTTCCTCCGACGGTTCGGACTGCCGCGCTTTGGATACAAACGCGACATCAGGCATATACCGATCCTGGCCGATGCGATAACCGCCATCCGCGCCTGTGACAAAACCTTCGATATGCTGCTCCCGCAGAAACAGTTTGATAAAGAAGCTCACATTGGACGCAATTGCGGATGACCGCTGGTTGGATACCACCTCGACAGCCTCTCCCCCAATATATTCAAAGCGCCGATCCGCGTTCTGTGGATCGAATACCAGGCGTTCAAACGCTTCGAGTGTCATCTGCTGGGTTTGGACAGCCATATCATTCACCTTTTCCCGATTTAGTTTAATTGTAGCGCTTTTTTCACGCTGCGGGAGCTTACCGCCTTAACCGGGCCTCGTGACAGGAACCGCCCGCGACGATACACAAAATAAAAGGTAGTCCGAAGACTACCTCTGTTTCTGTAGGGAGGAAACGCCCCTGTTCTGAGTGGGAGATTGAGAAAATCTAGGCGTTTCCCCGTCGTAGGGAGGATAGGAGTAGCTATGTCCTACCCTCACCGTGTTACTGGCACTGATCTTCTTCTTCTTCAGTATAGGGTGTGGTCGGAGCCGTGATGGTGCTGTAGTAGACCTGGGTCCCGGACTTGATGGTGACGTACGTTACGGACCAGTCGTAGTGACCGTCGATGGTGAAGACCACAACCCGCTCGTCGGTTTCCAGGAACAACCGGCTGAACAGATTTCCACCGAAGGCGAGTTTTTTGCCGCCGCCCTTGCCGCCGCTCTTGTCATCTGATTGTCCGGCAGAGCTTTCATAACCCGTATCGAATTTGATACCGGATTGGCCGGTGGTCGGATCGGTGGCCCATTCCTGATAGGGTTCACTGGACGACACGATCTTGTCCGCAACTTCTTTGGGAATACCGAGCATCCAGTGGCTGATAGACGGATCACAGCCGGAGGTGACTTTGTAGGCAACGGTGGTGCGATCCGTCGCGTCGTCATACGACTTGCCAACAAGTTGAACACTATGGCAGCCTAACTGGGCGAGATCGGGACCTTCTTCTTTTTCGTCCTGCTCTTGTTCGCAGTCGAAACCACCAGGATTATTCAACCGATCAACTACCTTGAGATAGCTGCCGTTTAGAAATGAAACGATCATGGATGTGGTCACAAGGATCATGAGGGTGGCCGGGATAGTCGGCCAGTACTCCATGAGCGCTTGGCCCCGCTGTAGTTTGTACCAGAACGACCCCTTTTTCATTGTCTCATCTCCTTATCACTAGGGGTGGTGTATCTTTCTATAATTAATATCGCGTGAAGCCGCCAGACATTACATTAAGAATGTAAATTGTTCCCGAATTTTACAAATTTCGGTTACGTTCCGCCGTGATAAAATTTCAATTCTTGGTATTTTGGACCTTGTGGTTACAATCTGCTGTATAACGCTCTGGAGGCATCTATGCATGATCAACCGCACACGCTCTCACTTGCCGAAAAAATAATGCGCCGTGTCGTGATGCCGTTTGTCTTCCTGTTTTTCCCGCCGTTCCCCCGGCGCATCGTCCGCAAGTACAAAAAACGGCCTTTTTCCCCGGACAATCTGGTGAACTATATCGCCGAACTGAGCGCGCATCCCCAATTTGAAAACCGGGGCGGTCCAGGGGGGCTTTCCCCGGACTATTATCTACTGCACGATGCCGTGTTGGATTATCAGGTCGATGAACTGCGTTTTACCACCGATCCGGCGGAAGTCTACCTGCTGCGCCAGCATGAACTGGCGATCCTCGGTTCCCAGATGTACACCGAACAAGCGCTGCAAGATGGCAGTGAACTGCCCCTCAGCGAAGTTGAAGACTATATGGACTGGTGCCGCCAGAGTTTGCCGCGCACCATCCAATACGATCCCATCCTCAAGCGCTGGTTAACCATCGTCCACGACACCCCCAACGAACTGATCGTCCAGATTGGCGGCACAACTTCATCAAACCTCGATCAAGATTAATGCAAACATTAATGATAAAATTCACATAAATATGATAAAATAACCACTGGCATGTCCGTTGGTGCAGCGGCCCTGTGTGGAAGCCGCTGAAGGAGAATTGCACGTGGAAAGTACCGGGTACAAAAACCGCTGGATCGGGCTGTTGTTTATCTGCATTTCGCTGCTAATCATCAGCCTGGACAACACCGTACTCAACGTAGCCCTGCCCGCCATCTCGCGGGACCTGGGAGCCAGCGCCAGCGATCTGCAATGGATCATCGACGCCTATATTCTGGTCTTCGCCGCCATGCTGCTTACCATGGGCGCGGTTGGAGATCGTTACGGGCGCAAACGCGCCCTACAGTTTGGGGTAGCCTGGTTCGGCGTCTTTTCGCTGCTGGCCGCGCTCTCCACCGGAACTGATATGCTCATCCTGTCGCGCGCCCTGTTGGGCCTCGGCGGTGCGACGATCATGCCCGCCACGTTATCCCTGCTCACCGCGACCTTCCGCGATCCCAAAGAACGCGCCCAGGCCATTGCCTTGTGGGCGGCGGTTTTCGGGTTGGGGGCGGGCATCGGCCCCTTGATCGGCGGTTATCTGCTCAAGCATTTCGACTGGAGCGCCGTCTTTTTGATCAACCTGCCGGTCATCGCCATTTCGCTCATCGGTGGACACTTCTTCCTCGAAGAATCGCGCGATGAAGATGTTCCCCCGCCCGACATTCCCGGTGTGCTGCTTTCGATTGTCGGCCTGTTCGCCCTCGTCTACGGTATCATCGAAGCCGGGCTGGATGGCTGGACCGCCGGGCATGTCCTGGCCTCCTTCGGCGTGACCGCGCTCGTGCTGACCGCGTTCGCCTGGTGGGAAGGCCATACGCGCCACCCCATGCTGCCGCTCTATCTCTTCCGCAACATGTCCTTCACGGGCGCGAATCTGGCCGTCACGCTGACCATGTTCGGCATGTTCGGCTCGCTGTTTTTCTTCAGCCAGTATTTCCAGTCGGTCCAGGGTTACACCGCCCTCGAAACCGGCTGGCGGCTGCTGCCGATGGCCCTCGTGATCATGTTCGCAGCGGGATCGTCGGCGCGTGTCTCGCAGCGCCTCGGCCTCAAGCGCACCGTCGGCATCGGCTTTCTGATCGCGTCCAGCGGCATGTTGTTCATGTCCCAGACCATCGATGTTCATACCGCCTACCCGACGATTCTGCTTGGCCTGGGCATCATGGCGGCAGGTATGGGCACCGCGATGAGTCCCGCCACCACCTCGATCATGGGGTCCGTCCCGGTTAACAAGGCGGGCGTTGGCTCGGCCATGAACGACACCACGCGTGAAGTGGGCGCGGCGCTCGGCGTGGCCGTCCTCGGCACCGTCATGAACAATATCTATCTGGACAAGGTCGTGAATCTGCCCGCCGCGCTGCCCGGTCAGGCGCTTGAAGCCATCCGCAGCAGCATTCAGGGGGCGCACATCGTCGCCGCGCAGCTTCCCGCCCCCCTGTCCGGTCAGGTCATGAGTGTGGCCGACAGCGCTTTTGTAGCGGGCATGACCTCCGCCATGATCATCTCGGCAGCGGTGATGTTCTGCGCCTCGCTGATCTCTTTCCTCATTCTGCCCGCCGAAGTGCGCTGCATCGAGCCGGAATGCGAAGAGGAAGAAGAAGCCCGCCGCGTGGCCGAAGCACTGCCCGCTGCCGCTGCTGGCGACTAAGAATCTCGCTTCCGTGCGTTTCAAAAAGGGGTGAAGCCTGTCCGGGCCACCCCTCTTTTTTATCCCATGTTTATTTGTGAAAATACGGGTTAGAACGGTGGCGCAGTCGCACTCACCGACGGAGTATGCGTCGGCGTCTCCGTGAAAGTCGGCGTAAAGCTCGGCGCCGGCATAAAGCTTGTCGCCGTGAAAGTCGGCGTAAAGCTCGGCGTTGCCGGAATCGTCGCCACCGTCGGAATAGGTGCCGCACCCCCATCGCCGCTCAGCCCCGCTACCGCCCCCGAAATCCAACCCTGCTCGCCCCAGGGCAGCAGGATCAGATACCATATCGGATCGCCCTCCCAA
>CAYYNB010000050.1:33092-36007 GCA_964472565.1 uncultured Anaerolineaceae bacterium | reverse complement strand
CAATTTCGTGAAATGTTTTCGAGAACAACAACCCCCGCCCCCCCTTTGTGCCCCGATTTTGGCCGATTTGAGGGAAGAACCGCGCGCCGATGGGTGGAGATTCTGGCAGGAAGTCGGATTTTCTGCCAAAAAGTGGACGGCGGCGCGTCGTGAAATGGCATTTCGCGTCGCGAGTTTGGGGTGTTTGTTGATGATCCCCCCCCGTTGTTCGTCGTTCGTTTTTAGCGGTTGGTAACGTGCGATGTTGGGCGATACGAACAGGATAGCACAGATGTTCAAGTTTGTCATCGCCATTGATCGACTAACTTGGATGGTTAACTTCGATGGTTAATAATGTAGGGATGACAGGTTCACCCCTATCCCCGCGCGGAGAAAGGGGAGAAGCGAGCGCAGCAAGCAGCGCCCCGGCGAAAGGCCTGTATTTCGGATATTTCCCGCCGAAAAACGGCTTAAGTTGACACCAATGGGGCAGGTTTGCAAACCTGCCCCTACAGAATCCTCCGTCCGTTCGCCAAGTCGGAAGAACGACACAGCGGGCGCGGTATGGTCTTGGGCTGCAACCGGCTACCGCTGTTCTTTACCTAAAGCGCGCATGATGCTGGTGATACACAGGTCGTAAAAAAGCCGGGCCATATAGTCAGCAGTGTAGGGCATATCTTTTTCCAGCCACCATTCGACCAGCCCCAGCAGCGAGCTGCCGATGTAATTGCCCGCGATTTCGATGGGCAGCGGGCTGGGATCCCCCTGGAGGAGCTTTTCAAGCAAGACTTCGGACCGATTCGCGGTGTATTCGCGCAGACGGTGCTCAATCGTGGATGCGCCGCGCCCTTGCAAGATGATCTGATAGAGCACGCGGTGTTCTTCGGCGTGATGGAAAACGGTCAACAGCGGCGCAATATCCCCGCGCAGAAACATGCCTTCCATTTGCGGCTCGACCTGTTGGAGCAGGTCATCCACAATTTCCTGCAAGGTTTGGAGCAGCAGATCGTCTTTATCACGGTAGTGGAGATAAAACGTGGCGCGGCCTAAATTGGCTCGATCCGTGATCTCCTGAATCGTCACGACATCATAACCTTTTTCCAGGCTGAGTTCGATAAGGGCATCGCGTAAAAGTTGATGCGTGCGCTGCACGCGCCGATCGGTTCGTTTATCATTTGGGGACAACATAGACACCTGTTTAGTATGATACATGCTGAGTAAATTCAGCGTTGACAAGCCTCAAAAAAAGCATATTCTATACATTGTGCACATAAATGGCGTGCGAGTCAAGTATTGACCGTGATGCACACTACTAACTCCCTGTCATCAGGAGGAAAGTTTAACCTATGTTTGAACGTCTGGGTAGGCTTGCTGTTCGTTACCATACACCAATTGTATTCGGCTGGATCGGGGTGGCGATTCTGATTACGCTGCTCGCCCCGAATATCAACGATGTGGCGAGTTCGGATCAAGCGGATTTTCTGCCTGCGAACGCGCCGTTTCAGAAGGCGGAAGAGATCTTTCGCACGAATTTTCCGTCACAATATGCGCGCGGATCGACGGTGATTGTGGTGGATGCCAGCCAAAATGAGGGCGTGTATGATCCGGCGGTGTGGGGATTCATTCGGGAACTGGAGCAGTGGCTTACGAGCGAAGACGCGCCCGACAATATTATTCGCGTGTCGGCTCCAACCACGAATGAACTGGTAGAAAAACTGACTGTCGCGGATGACCAGCAGATCGCGATTGTGGTGGTTGACCTGTCAACCGGGCATGTGGACCCCCACACGGGCGATACGATCCACGCGATCAATGATTGGCTGGATGCGCATACGCCCGCCGTGGTTGAGGTTCACCAAACGGGATCGTCACCAGTGGTGATCGAAACGGATGAGTCGATCCGAACCAGCGTGGATCGGACGATCTGGGTGACGGTGGCGCTGGTGGTGATTCTGCTGCTGACGATCTACCGCTCGCCGGTCAGCCCGTTGATTCCATTGGCGACGGTGACGATCTCGTATTTTATCACGCGGGGATTGGTCGCGTGGGTGGGCGATCATGTGATGACGATCACCAGCTATGTGAACGTGCTGCTGGTGGTGATTCTGTATGGGGCGGGGACGGATTACTGCCTGTTTTTGATCAGCCGCTTCCGCGAAGAGATGGCCGATCAGAAGGATGTGACAAAAGCGACACGGCATACGGTGCAGCTTGTGGGTGAGACGATTACCAGCAGCGCCGGGACGATTTTTGTTGGATTTATGGCGATGTCGCTGGCGGAAATGGGCCTGTTCAAAACGACAGGCCCCGCGCTGGCGATTGGGGTGCTGGTGATGCTGGCGGCAGGGTTGACCCTGACTCCGGCGCTGCTGGCGACACTGGGCGAACGCGCCTTCTGGCCGGGGAAGGCCCAACACCGCGCGACGGGGCACTGGTACGAATGGGTATCGAAGCAGGTCAGCAGCCGCCCGGTGATCACCATTGCGCTGATTATCGCGATGATGGCTCCGTTTTCGATCTACGCGGTGACGCTGGATTATTCGTATGATGCGGTCAAGGATTTGCCCGACGATAAACCCGCTGTGGTAGGATTCAATGTGTTGGGCGAACACATGGACCAGGGGTTGATCACGCCGATGGATGTCACGATCACCAACCGGGACCCGGAGACGATGGCGGCGGATATCGCGCGGCTGACGGATGAACTCGCGGCGCTGGATGGGGTGGGGCAGGTGCGCGGGATGAACAGCCCGTTCGGTCAGGGTGAGGACCTGGACGGTTTGCTGCGGCCCGATGTGCAGATCGAGGCGATCCGCGCGCAACTGGGCGAAACCGACCTGCTGACGGCGGACCCGGCGGAAGTCGTGACCCTGTTGCAGAGCATGGCGGCGTATCTGGATGTGCTGGGGGAGCGGTTCCCGGCGATTGCGGACGAT
>CAYYNB010000050.1:0-32992 GCA_964472565.1 uncultured Anaerolineaceae bacterium | reverse complement strand
GAGCGGTTCCCGGCGATTGCGGACGATCCGAGTTATGTTACACTCAACGAGATCGCGGAGACGGGGCTGCCCGCGCTGCTGACGCGGAAGGATGATTTAGTCGAGGCGCTGAACGGCCTAGCGGCGCGATTTGCGGCCATGGATGAGGCGACGCTGCCGATCAGTGACCTGATGACGCTGGTCGAACCGGCCCAACCGCAGTTGGAAGCGCTGGCGGGTGACCGCGTGGCGAAGGTTGACAGCACCCTGGCGGGACTGGCGGCGCGCTTCCGCACGATGCCGGATGCGTATCTTTTGCCGACGGAAGCCGGGGATTTGTTCGCCCGACTTGACCCGATTTTCGAGCGCTATCTGGCGGATAATGGGAACGCCTACCGCCTGGAAGTGATTCTGGATGTTATCCCGACCAGTTATCAGGCGATGGAGACGATCACCGATATTCGGGATATTCTGAAGGGGTATGAAGGCAGCGGCGAAGCCCAGATCAGCGGCGACCCGGTAATGGTGACCGATATTCACGATACGATGAACCGCGACCAGGTCAAGGCGTTTGGGTTCGTGATGGGCGGTATCTTCCTGGTGCTGCTGCTGATGCTGCAAAGTGTGATCGCGCCGCTGTACCTGATCGCAACGGTGGTGTTGAGCTTCACCTTCACGCTGGGGCTGACCGGGTTGTTTTTCGATGTGGTGCTGGGGATCGAAAAGCTGACGTTCTGGATGCCGTTTTTCACCTTCGTGTTCCTGGTGGCGCTGGGGATTGATTACAGCATCTTTTTGATGGGGCGCGTCAAGGAAGAAGTCGGCAAACATGGGCCGCGCGAAGGGGTCCACCGCGCCGTCGCCGCTACCGGGTCGATCATCACATCGGCGGGAATCATCCTGGCGGGCACGTTTGCCGCGATGACGACGGGCGAGATCAAGGGACTGTCACAGATCGGGTTTGCGGTATCGGTGGGCGTGCTGATCGATACATTTGTGGTGCGGACGATGCTGGTTCCGGCGCTGACGGCGCTGTTAGGGCGGTGGACGTGGTGGCCGGGCGGGCTGCCGCGTGGCAAGCAGCCGACAGTCCCCAGTGAAGCGGGCGATTAGACTGTACTCCTATTTTCTTTATCCCCTTCCCTCAGGGAAGGGGAGTTTTGCCCCCTGGTATTCATGATCGATAGCTGAACGCTCGTCAGTCACGCTTTAGTCACGCCTGGGTCACGCCGTCTCCATAAAATAATAAAGTTGGTGGAGAATACTCACCGACAGGAATTTTTGCGCGGTAGTATGAGGAGGAGACGTGAAATGACCAAAGTCGCACATTTTATGCTTGCCGTTATTCTGCTAGCCACCGGGCTGATCGCAATGCCTCACCCGGCAAAAGCCCAGGAACTTTCGTCCGGCTGTATGGAAGTAAATAACTACAGCGGAGGAATTTTTGGCGGTATATTCATTTCAAATATGATATACGATTTTTACGCAGGGGAAAGAATCGTTGTCACGGCCAGTTCGATAGAGGGTGGTTCCGCCACAAAAACCATGATTATCTTCCATCTCGGAGATGGAGTCTCCCTTTCCAAGTCATTTCCTGGCAGCATCGAGTATGTGATCCCCGCCGATATGGCGGAAGTCCCCTACATGTCATGGAGAACAGACGACGGCACGGTGGCCCAATGGCATGCAAGCTGTACCGGCGCGGGACAAGAACCCTCCACCGAACCCTCGAAGCCAGCGATGGTCCCAGGGTGTGATGCATTCCTCCCCCTGTCAGAAACGTCAGTGGTTGGGACTTTTGTAGCAGATGCCCCTGTCTATTGGACGCCAGGGCTGCTGACCAACCCGCTGGTCACGATCCCCGCAGGTAAAACAGCATGGGTGCTTGGTCAGGACGAAAGTGGAATGTACAACAAAATCATCTGGGCGTGCAGCCTGATCTGGGTGCCCAAAAGCGCAATGGGTCCAACCCCTGACAACGTGTGGAAAAACCGCCCGCTGTCTAGCGACATTGTAAGATAAGGCTGCGCCAGGATTTGCTTTACCCCTTCCCTCAGGGAAGGGGAGTCAAACCGGATGAATGGGATGCTTATTTTCTTGGATCGGCCATACACTCTGACGCCCCTCGCCAACCAGTTTCAGACTGGGGCGAGGGGATTGTTACCACTCCACGTGAATGACGGTGACATCGCCGCCCTGATCGCTGCGGGGCAGGTCGGGATCGTAATACACTTTGCAGTAGGCGTTACGGGCGGTGAAACGGCGCACGTAACCGCAGCAGATGCCATACCAGAGGTCATCGGGCTGGGGAACGCGGAAAATCAGAGCGATATGGGTCGGGCCAAGCACCTCACATTGGATGTCGCCTACATCGCTGCCCCGGTTGCGGCGCAGGTAAAGTTGATTCATTTCGTCGAAGACTTCGAGCAGCGAGAGATAGTCGGGGAGGTCGGTTAATTCGGCCTGCCGCCGGCCCACACTCACCAAGTCAAGCTTAGGCATGTCCCGAATCGCAGCGATGAAGGTGCTGGCCGGATACCAGGTGTCGGGCGACAGATTCGTAAGGCCATGTTGTTCAAAACAGATATGCGCGGCCTCGCCAGCCGCCACTTCAAAGTCGATCAGTGTCTGGCCCAGATATTCGTGGTCGGCCTGAAATGGTTTTCTGTACACCTGACTCGCTCCCCCGCAGTAAACGTAACATTGATATTGATCGTAAAGTATTTATTCTTTCACAATCCATGATAAGTTACACGCATTTGGTAATCAAAAGGCACATTCTTTACGGAATACAAACCAAATTCTATAAAAAAATAAATATTTGGAAGGGCATAAAGGGGGACGTGAAAACCACGTCCCCCTTGTGGCGTTATTTTTTTGGCAGTTCGTAGAGTTCGACTAACACACCGAGGGCGCTCTTGGGGTGAACAAAGGCGTAGCGGGTGCCGTCGTCGCGGACCTTCGGGGTGTCGTTGATAAGCTTGATGCTGTGATCAACCAGGCGCTGCATGGTGGCTTCGATGTCATCAACTTCGATACATACATGGTGTAAGCCCTGGCCTTTTTGGGCCAGATATTTGCCGATGCCGCTGTCGGGATTGGTGGGTTCGAGGAGTTCAACTTCGCTTTCGCCCACCGGTAAAAAGGCGATGTTGACATTTTCGCCGGGATTTTCTTCGGTTTTGTGAAGGGGAAGGCCCAGCGCGTCATGCCAGAACGTGAGCGCGGTATCGAGATTTTCGACCACAATTGCAACATGGTTAATACGATGTGCCATTTGATTTCTCCTGCCAGATAAAGTTCACTATACTAGTTACAAATAAGCTAAAGCCTCTTTTTTATAAAATATTTTGGGAGGTGTGCTATGCCAATTGAGTTCACCTGGGTGCTCCCCGATAAAATTCTGCTCGCTCGCCTGTACGGGAAGATTCAGGCCGAGGATGTCAGTGTTTCTTTAGAAGAACTCAGTTTCATTTTAGATCAGGTTCCCGGTCTGCTGCATATTGTGCTCGAAACTTCAGAACTGACCGATGTCGCGATGGATGCCGTTTATTATTACCTGGGCAACCCGGTTAACTTTCATCCGCACCGGGGACGAATTGCAGCCGTCGGGCGCGGATACCGGGTCGAGATTGTGGCCGATGTGATCAACCGTATTTCGCAGTACGAACTGGTCCGGTTGTTTCGAACCCGCGAAGAAGCTCAAGACTTCCTGTTGAGTCACGACACACCGCCGCCTATCCGACCCGGTATGCTGCCATCGATCTAAGTTAATCGATGCTGCTGTGCTGGCTCACCAGCTTTTTCCAGGTTTCCCACACGTCGGTACGCCCGTCCGCGTCGAGGGAAGACGCCATCAGCGTGCCGCCGGGCTGGACAAAACAGCCGTAATCGCTGGAAATCACGCCATCAATCTGATTCTTGGCGGCGAAGGCAACCACCGCTTCCAGCCACGTCGAGTCAAGTTCCATGCTGCGCTGCGGCGCTAAACAGTAACCATACCATGTTTCCACGATCCACAACTGCTTGTCGAATGCGTGAGGATGGCCATGTTCGGCGACCAGGTCTTCCAGTTCGTCGAGATCGGCGGTCTGGTAGGCTTTGACGCTGATGAAGTCAATGCCGTCCATTGCCAGGAGGACATCGTAGAGGTCCAGGTCTTCATCCATATACATATTGATCAGCACGCCGATCTGCGTGTTGGGACTGGCTTCTTCGACGGCTGCGATTAACGCTTCAATGTGGCTGGTCCACTGCTGATGTTTTTCCTCGTCGGTGTCGGGTTCTTCAATGGAGCTAAAGGCATAGTAGAAACTCGGCTCGGTGACGATTTCATAATAAGCCGGCTGGTAGAGTTCGGCATAGTGCAGCACCCGCTCGGTGTGAAGCTGGGTGAACTCATCCCAGGTGATTTTTTGGTCGTCGTCGTCGGCTTTGACCGCCAGATAGGTCGAGGTGCGGTAGTCGGACAGCATGATCGACTGGTCGGAGCTGGTCAGAATCTCCATATACTCCGCTTCGTCGGTTTCGGCGTTCAGGATGCGCTCGGTGGTTGTCTGGCCTTCGGCTACTTCATCATCGGTAAAGATACGCTGCTCCTGCTTTTCGAGGAGCATATCACCGCTGACAGCCATGCGGATGGGGGATGCTCCGGTAGACATGACGCCTTCAAGTTCGGCGATCTGGTAGTTAAAACGTTCGTTGTCGGTGTCTTCGTCGAAGCTGACAAAACTGACGCCGAGGGCGATATTGGTATTGGAGCCAAGCGCGACGGACGCCGCAGCCGGGGCTTCTTTTTGCCAGTCGTCGCGGCGATCTTCAAGCAGGGTTGTGCGCTGCTGCTGGGTGAAGACATGGAACAACCCGGCGATGACGAGCAGCACTACGATCATAACACCCCAGGCGACCATATCGCGGGTGGCGGGCTTTTTGAGCATCCGCCAGTAGAACATGCCGACGAGATGGGCGACAAAGGTGCCGAGCAGGGCAAAAATGCCGATCTGAATAAAAATCTGGTAGTAGGGGGACAGGTTGGTGCCGCCTAACTGAAGCAGGGGACTCAGAACCGCCGTCGGTTGGACAAACGATCCCCACTGGCCCAGCAGGAAAGCCAGCACCAAAATGGTTGCCATCGCGATGAGGATGGGAAGCCGACGCCCGCGCCACGCGCCCAGGGTTCCAAAGGTCAGGAAGATGCCGCCCGCCAAAAAGAGGCTTGGTCCCCAGACATAGAAGCCGTAGCCGAGGGCCGCCACCAACATCGGCAAACTGACGAGGGTGACGATGAAACCGCCGCAGCCCTGTGCTACCCCGCCCAAACGGCTGATCATCGGGGCTGGGGGGATATAAACTTTGTCTTCTTCCTCCACTTTTTCGGCAGAGCGCAGGCGGGGAAGATCGCGCAGCATCTCGGTATAGTGATCTGAATTTTCCTCTTCGGGAAGGTCGCGGCGTGCGTCGTCGTCGCTCATAAATACGAATCTCCTGATTGGGTTGGGTAGGATCAGCGTAAGCCTAACTCATTACGCGCAATGACGACGCGCTGAATTTCGCTGGTTCCTTCGTAAATTTCGGTAATTTTGGCATCGCGGAAATACCGCTCTACCGGTAGCTCCTTACTATACCCCATCCCACCGTGAATTTGTACCGCTTCGTGGGCGCAGAACATGGCGGTTTCGCTGGCGAAGAGTTTCGCCATACTCGCCTCGGTGGTGTAACGGCCTCCGTCGCGCAAGGCTTTCATCTTGGCGAGGGCGGCGTTATAGGTGAGCAGGCGCGCGGCTTCGAGGCGGGTTTTCATGTCGGCAATTTTCTGCTGGATCATCTGGAAGCCGCCGATGGCCTGGCCGAAGGCTTCGCGCTCGCGGGCATAGGCAAGGCTGGCTTCGTAGGCGGCTTCGGCAATCCCGACGGACTGCGCGGCGATGCCGATCCGCCCGGCGTCGAGCAGGGCCATCGCGATTTTGAAACCGTCGCCCGGCGCGCCGAGGATGTTTTCGACGGGGCATTCGTAGTTATCAAATATCAGTTCGCTGGTGGCGCTGGCGCGGATGCCGAGTTTGGGTTCTTTTTTGCCGCGAATAAAACCGGGCTGGTCCGCTTCGACGATAAAGGCCGTGATGCCGCGATGTTTGCGTTCGGGTTCGGTCATGGTGAAGAGGATCACCGTGTCGGCAACGGGGCCGCTCGTGACCCAGCTTTTGGTGCCGTTGATGAGGTAATGGGTTTGGGCGTCGTTCAAAACCGCACGGCTCGCCATTGTGCCCGCATCGCTGCCGCTCATGGGTTCGGTGAGGGAATACGCGCCGATCTTCTGGCCGCTGGCGATAGGGGCGAGATATTTATGCTTCTGTTCTTCGGTGCCAAATTTCCACAGGCCATGATTCACGAGGCTGTTATTCACGCTGACCACCGTGCTGTGGGCGGCGTCGGCTTTGGCGATTTCGATCATCGCCAGCACATAGGCGATGGTGTCCATGCCCGCGCCGCCGTATTCTTCGGGAATTTCGATGCCCATCATGCCCATTTCGCCCAGTTTGCGGACGGTGGCAAGGGGGAATTCGCCGGACTCATCAAATTCGGCGGCGATAGGGATGATCTCGCGCTGGGCGAAGTCGCGCACGGCGTCGCGCAGCATGATATGTTCTTCCGACAAGTCCAGGCTTGGCCCGATGTGGTTTGCGATGTATTCCGCCATTTTTACTACTCCTCAAAACAATCAGAAAAAATAGAAACGACAAGCAGATTATAACGTGGCTGAGTTACGACTGGGTTGCTTGACTCCAGCATTCAATTCAACTATACTGGTATTCAAGTATATTGAATTCAATATAGGTTGTGACCTATGAAAAAACAGCATGGATTTTTTGGGCCAAACGGACCGCCGTTCTCGGATCCGCATGAGTGGCGGAAGATGTTTGAGCAGTTTCTCGGCCAGCCGCCGGAACATCACTGGATGTTCGGGGGGCGACGCTTCAAACCCTGGCAGATGGGCGAACCGTTTTTTAACCCATTCGTGGCGATGGCCTTGAGTAAGGGTGGGGGACTGCTGCCGCTGTATGTGCTGCACCTGATGAGCCAGCAGCCGCGCTATGGCAACGAGATGATGACGCTGATCAACGAGCGGACGGACGGCGGCTGGGGGACTAATCCCGGCGCGATCTATCCGCTGCTAACGGAGTTGGAAGAACAGGGCTTGATCGGCGGGGAGTGGGAAGACCCGGATCGGCGCACCGTGCGGCGTTATACGATCACGCAGGCGGGGCGCGATGAATTGGAGCGGCTGAAGGCGGTGATGCGTCCGAAACTGCGCGAAGCGCTCGAAGTGTTAAAAGATATGCTGGATGACCTGGAGGATGCGGATGAGCGAGAAGGTCTTGTTTGAGATGCGCTATGACGAAGCCCAAAAAGGGTACACCGTGACCGAGTCGGCGGAATGGCGCGCCTATCACCGGCGGGGCAAGTTCTTTTTTCGCGCGGTGCGGTTCAAACACGAGCGGCGCAAAGCGGCAGTTGAGCATGCGTTAGAGTCACTGCAACAGATGTACGACGATTTGTACGCGCCTGTCTCATAAAAAAGGATCGAAACGATGGAGAATGAAAAGATGGAAAAGATCATACAGGAATTTCGGATCATCGAGACGGAGGATGGCTTCCGAATTGAGATCAAAGGGAATAAAGAGGAACTGCGCGATTTTGTGATGAGCCTGGACCCGCGCAACTGGGCGAAACATAACACGCCCTGGGATGGTCCCTGGTCGTGGCACGGTAAAGGCACCAAGCGGCGGCACGGCGGCGGATTCCCTTTTGCGCCGGGGGCCTTTTTCGGATGGGGGCCGTGGGGCGCTTGGGGCGAAGAGGATGACGATGATGACGAGCCGAAAGCCAAGCGCAAAAAAGACGACGACGATACGGTATAGGATGGCAAAGCGGGTTTCTAACGGCGGGAGCCGTTAGAAACTCGTCTCAAGACAGATACACAAGGTAGCCGTTTTTCCAATCTGATGAGAAGCGCGCTCTTTTGGTTCAAGGTTGATTTAATGCGTCAATTTCGCCGCTGACTTCGATCTTGACGGGCCAGCCCTCTATCTGGGTTGGAAGCTGTTTACTGACTCCTGCATCGCGCACATAAATGACGATGATCGCATTTCCAATAGGGTCATTTTGGATACCGATCCCAATCACACCATCGATTGAAATCAGCTTCTGTTCATGTTTTTGTACGACTCGTTCGATTTTCGTTAAGACTCTATCTCCTTCATCTGGAGAATAGGGCATTGAGGCTTGCTCTGAATTGGTTCTGTTGGGATTTTCAAAATTGTTGGACATCGTATTATTCTCATAACCAAGTCCGAGTTTTGATTATTATATGATAGCAAATCCACAGATTCAAGAAAGTGGCAAGCCACCTCAATTAAGATGGCTTGCCGAAATATTTGTCTTTGGATGGGCGTTTAGGTGTACAGATTGATATCCAGCGCGTCAAGCACACGTCCCATCTTGTTGGCAATGGTTAACCCACCCCCACCAGCGAATAGCAGACCAACCACATAACGCTGGTTGTTCCATGTCCAGATTGATGAGCCGGAATCGCCGCCTGCACTGAAGTCGCCGCTTAATCCTCGGATCACGAACTGATCGCGGAAGAACGCTTTCCGACCGCTGCCATAGTTGACCCAACCGCTCCAATTGATATCTATGATACGTCCGACAGTCAACTGTGTGGTACGGCCTGACTTGCCGACGATCATGCCCAGGTAAGGGGCGGCCACTTGGTTGCTGATACGGAAAAACAGTGGTTGACCTTTGCTTAGATAAACCAGTTCTCGGCGTACAAGCGCAGGCCAAGCCCAACCTGTTGCTGCGTCTACATAGTTCACATTGCCAGATCCAAAAAGCAGAGGAACAAAACGTTCCAGGATGGCAATTCGATCACGTGTAGAAACGCCGCCATCGTAAGCCCCTGGTTGAATGATCGAATCACCATATTTGCCATCATTGGAATTCGCTAGAACATGGTTGTTACTCAGAATAAGCAGTCGAGCGTTACGTGGTGCGCGCCGACCCCGTGCCAAGCAACCGATGGTTCCGGCGGTAATGCGATAGTGCCCAACCGATACGCCTCCGGGAGCAGGACGTATTTTGAACCGATGTGGTTGTGCTTCGAAGAAGCCGACATGGAGCGGATTCACGGGAAGATCGTCACTACTGGCTGCCGAGATACCCATAACATCGTACATGACTGCTTTGATCTGCTCAGACGATGAAGGTTCAGCAACATAAACATTCAGGCATGGGGTACCCGGTGCTACTCCTAGTGAGGCAGGGTCTTCAGGTAACCCAATTCCAACCGCCTGGATATTTTCTGCTCCTTCAAAGGCATCTGCGGCGTGAATGCTGCTTCCGGCTGCATATGGGTGATTGAGAATTTGTGTTTCAAGGGCGGAATAAACTTCTAGCATTTGCGAACCGACACTTGACAGCAATCCTGCTGCCGACATCACTACATCTTCAGAGGGAAGATTTTCGGGCGGTACAAACTCGCTTATAGGTTCTTCTTGCTCGTTTGCCTCTTCTGGCATCGATGCCTCTTCCCCGGTGTCGTTGTCAATATCCGGGCGAATATCCTTATCCTGCGGTTCTTCGAAATCATCGCTTTGGGACATGCTTTTCTTGCTCATGGTGTAACCTCGTTATTCTCAAAATGCAGGACATATGGTATGTGGTGATCTTCCTGTTCTGTCTTTGGTAGTGTGTGCGAGAATGCCTAATTATTTGAGAATTTGTTCGAGAAGTGGCTTGTATACTAATGCTCAATATCGATCTGAGAAGTAAGACTAATGGATTTCGAGCCGAGGAAGTTGTGTAGTCACCAGGGGAAGGAAGAAGTGATGTACGGTTACTACAGATGGCGAAACCAATACCGGATAGACCCGCTTGGGCCTATTCGCAGCATTCAAAGTCGGCCATTGTGTCTGCTCAGCCTATCACAATAATTTTATCAACTGCCGCACAACATTTTGCTTACCAGCAAAATTGAGTGTGTGGCGGCATCTGACTGATACCCTTAGAGGGGCGAGCGGAGCCAGTCCAGGGCTTCGTCACGGCTGAAGAAGACCTGCCGATCCCGGCAGTGCAACTGCTGGCCGCGCACAAAACGCCCAATGCGAGTCGTGGTGACGCTGCCGGGCTGCAAAATAAAGGCGATGCGTCCGGGGAGGTCGGGGCAGGCGGTGGTCACTTCCTGGCCGCGCTCGCGCGAATATTCAGTCTGGAACACGGCTGGGTGCGAGAGGTCCTGAAGGATCAGAATGGGGCGGTGTTCTTCCTCACAACGTTTCATTTCTTCCAGGCAGGCGGCGATCCAGTGGTTCACGGTGTCGTTCGCCATGTCGTGCAGCGTAAAAACCACGATACGCCCATCGTCCAGCCGTTCACGGAAAAGGGTGGGGGTCAGTATGTCTGACATTTTTGTATCCATTTCTAAACGACGCCTCACCCCCTGCGAGGCGTATTTATCCATATATACGAGATAACAGGCGATCCATGATGGCGGGGAAATTTTTCCCGGCCCACACGAACAGGCGATCAATCCAGCGCAGGGTGGCGGCGCGGGGTTTGTGTTCGAGCGCGCGCACGATGCCACCGGCGACCTGTTCGGGTGTCATGGTGGGATATTTGGTGGCAACGCGCCCCGGCTGACCGAGGCGTTTTTCGGCAAACTCGGTATTCGTCTGGCCGACATGCAGCACGGAGACGTGAATATGATCGGCTTTGAGTTCGAGGCGCAGCGAACGGCCCAGCGCATCCACCGCCGCTTTGCTGGCGCTGTAGACAGAGGCGAAGGGCGCAGGCACCGGACCCAGAATGGATGAGATCAAAATGATGTGACCGCCGCCGCTGGCTTTCATCGCAGGAATGGCCGCGCGGACACTGTGAATCACGCCGTCAATATTCGTGCGCAGCACCGTTTCGATGTCGGACCACTGGGCATCGACCAGCGCGCCGCGATGCCCTAGCCCCGCATTGGCGATCAGGACATCCAGGCGGTTGAACTCGGCCAGCGCTAAGGACACGGCTTTGTGCATGGCGGCGGGATCGGTGACATCGGCTTCGACGGTGATCAGATCGCCGGGCAGGTGGCCGTTATCGATCTCGTTTTGCAGCGCTGCCAGCCGGTCCGCGCGCCGCCCGGTTGCGACGACCTGATGACCGAGGGCCACCAAAAGCCGCGCCGCCGCCTGACCAATGCCGGATGTGGCTCCGGTAATCAAAATTGTATGGGTTGGTTTACTCATGATTTCTCCTGGTTATGGGCGCGCGACGACACCCCAGACATCATCCGCAATATCGGAGGAGCCGCCGCCGCCAATGTTGATGCGCCACAGGTGCGTTTGCGGGAAATAGGGCACCAGTGAGGGATCGGTGGCAGGGACCGCCGGCGATACCAGCCCGGTGTTGAGCGCATTGATCAGCGCAGCATTGGAGTCCACGACCACCGCAAACACAAATTGATCGGTGGCGGCCAGCGAACTGATGCCGTAGACATCATCACGGGTCGCCAGTTCGCGGATGACACCTGTTACCAGATTGAGACGGTAGACGGTCAGATTGGCGCTGCGCAGATCGAGGGTGAAGGCCGGCTGGGCGTTGAGTTCAATCGGGTTGGTGGGCGAATAACGGGATACGAAATAGAGCATGGTATCGTCGGGGGACCAGGCGACCCGCTCAATCGTGCCCAGGCCGCCCGCGATTTCGATGGTGTAATCCCGCGATCCGCCCGTGATCAGGTCGATAATGCGGAGCGTGCCGTCGGTGGTGGGGCCAGCGAGATAGGTCCGGGTGTTGTTGACGGCGGCAGGACCGGGGATAAACGTGTCGTCGTAATCGATGGTGTCACCGGTTCCGACATCGAACAGGCTGATCCCCGGATCAGGAAAGCAGCACGTCGCCAGCACGTTCGAGCCGAACGTGGGCCAGAGATGCGGGCGACCAGGGCCGAGCAGTCCGCCATCGTGGGCATAGAGCATGGCGGCGAAGGTGAGATCGGCTTTGGCGGTGTTGGCGGCGTAACGGCCAAAATAACCGGCCAGCCGCCCGGTGCCGCCTTCCAGCAGCGTGACCACCACTTCGCGCAGTGGAAACGAGACGCGATCCGGGTCGTTTTCGCGTTCCTGCGGGGAGACAGTTTCGAGATAGTAGAGGTGTTCGCCATCCTGCGAAAGCGCCAGCGTGCGGCTGTAATAACCGGGCAACTGGACCGCCGCGCCGCCTCCGGCCCCGGCAGCGTACAGGGCGTCGTCACGCGCGATGTAGAGCGTTTCGCCATTGGCGCTCCAAAACAGGCGGGCACCCTGCCCAAAGGTAAAACTGGGTCCGGTGGTTTCCAGCGGATTGCCCTGTTGATCGGCCAGGGTGACGGCATCCTTCCAGACGTAAGCCAAAACGCTCGTTTGCTGCGGGGCAGATTGGACTGGGGCGGGCAGTAGAATCGGCAGTACAAGCACAAACAGCAGGAGCGATCTTAACCTGCGCATGGTTTCTCCTTCGGTCGATAAATAACACCCCAAGTTTACCCCGGAGCAGCGCGGAAAGGAAAGAGCGGATCGTCAGGGGTCCAAAAGTTGCGGGAAAAGAACTTTTGTTCTATCATCTGCACGACGGTAACTCTCATGAAGGAGACGATCATGAATACCCCTGGGTTGCACCACATCAATGTGACTGTTTCTGATCTGAAGCAGGCGAAGGCGTTTTATGGGGATTTATTGGGATTCAAGATCAACGACGAGTATATGGAAGAGTATAAGTTCATCTCGTTCAGCGTGGGGCCGGTGGATGTGTATATGCTCCAGCACGAGGCCACGCCGAAGGGAGATCGCTTTAGCGAATTTCGGATCGGGCTGGATCACCTGTCGTTTGCCGCGCCGAGTGAAGAAGCGCTGAATGAACTGGCGGCCAAACTGCTGGCGGCGGGGGTGAATACAAAGGGCGTGGAGACGTTCGTCACGGGGAACAAGTATATCGCGTTCCGCGATCCAGATAACATTCAATTGGAATACTGGCTGCCATAGAAATAAAGAGGGGCGATTCACGTCGTGAATCGCCCCTACACACTTTATTCGGTGACGCGCCAGACCGAGGCGATCACACTGCCGCCGCGCGGACGGGTGAAGGAATAGAGCAGTTCCCATTCGGTATTTTCGACGGGCGGCGGATCGGTGGGCAGCAGATAATCGGTGATCACATAAACATAGGGCCAGCGCTGCAAGGCGGATTCCACTGGGTGCCAGAGGTCCAGCGCGTGCAATTTTTCGGGAGTCAGTCCTGTGAAACGCGGCCCCTGCTGGCATTCGGCATCAAAAAGCGGGGTGTCGTGGATGCGGTACATGCTGCATTTGTAGACCACCAGGGCCAGCGGCACACGGTCATCGATCTGCTCGGCGTGATCTTCCAGATAATCGAGCGCCGGGACGATCCCCCAGCCGTTTTGCAGGCCCCAGAAATGATTGTAGTAATCTTTGGGGAGCAGATTAAGCTGCGTGGGATCGCTGGACGCATCGGCGGCAAAAGGCAGCGCGAAAAAGACCGCCCAGGCCAGCAGCGCGATTACGGTCAGAAGGGGGACCGGACGGAAGCGGAGGCGGGGCATGGGGAGCCAGTTATCGAGGATGGTGAGCGACACGCCGATTAGCGCCGCCAGCGCCGGAACACCGGCCATCAGATAGCGCGGCTGAATCTCCGGGCTGAGGATGATGTTCGGAATCCAGAACAGGAGCAGCCACACCAGCGGAATCAGGGCGCGGGCGGGGCGCTTCCAGAGGGCGAGCAGGATAAGGGCCACGATGCCCCAGGTCAGCGGGCGCGAAAAGAACAGATAGGCGGCGGTGACGCCATCTTCGATTTTATCGGCATAACGGCTGGGGGCCTGATCCTGATCGATGATGTAGGTGTCGATCAGAATGGCGTCCTGGTTGTTGGCGAGTTTTTCCCACCACGAAACACCTATCATCACAAGCCAGATGGACCCAAACACCAACCCGGCAAAAAAGAGCGGTCTGGCGTATTTCTTCCACAGCGGGATGAACCAGGGCCTGAGCGCGGCGCGGCTGGTGGGAAGTTTGTTTTCTACCAGAATGACCACCAGCGGCATAAAGATCAGGAACGCGGTGTTCAGCTTGGCGAGCGTCATCAGAGCGGCGAGCAGGCCGACCAGCGCGCCGTAACGCGGCGTAGGGCGGCGGATAAAACGGATGGACTGCCAGACAAACAGCGCAGCCATGCCGCCAGAAAACGGATCGGCCAGCGCTGTCCGCTCGAAAAAGATGGTGAGCGGGGCCAGCGCGTAGAGGGCCAGCGCCGGGATCACGGCGCGGCGGCCTGCGACTTCGCGGGCAACGGCCATCAGAAAGGCGCTGGTCAGCAGGGTGAAGATCGCCAGCCCCCAGCGCGCAACTTCGAGTTCGGCATACTGGCCGGGACGGAAAAGGCCCAACCAGTAATAATAGAGCAGCTTGCCATGACTGAACAGCAGCGGGTCCTGGTCGAAGTTGTAGACGATGCTCGCGCGGGCGATATGGCTGGCTTCATCGACAAAGCCGGGCAGCGCATATGGATTGTGGATGCGCAGATAAAACTGAAGCAGCAGCAAAAACACAACCGGCGCGAGAAACCAAACGGAACGATTTGGACGCATAGCAGGACTCCCCAAGATGGCAGGCGCAAAACGTCCCAAGCATAACATTCTGATCGAGCGTGTCAAGCCAAAAATTTAGTCGTGGTAATTTCCCTTATCATGAATCATCAGCGTGCTAGATGACGTGCTTTTCCTGATAGAGGCCGAACTCCTGGCGGAACACGTCGGTGATCTCCTGTAAAGTCGCATCGGCGCGGGCGGCGTTCAAAATGCAGGGCATCAGATTATCCGTGCCGCGTGCCGCCAGTCGCAGCGCATCCAGGGCGCGGCAGACGGTATCGTGATCGCGGGATTGGCGGAGATTTTCCAGGCGCGCCACCTGGCGCGCGTAACCCTGCGGGTCCATTTCCAGCAGCGGGATGGTGATCGGATCGGTGTTGGTATAGGCATTCACGCCGACGATCTGGCGTTCGCCCGAATCGACTTCCTGCTGAAAGCGGAACGAGGCGTCGGCTATTTCCTGCTGGAAGAACCCCGCTTCGATGGCCGGGATCACGCCGCCTAAGGCTTCGATGCGGCGGAAATAAGCGTAGGCCTCTTCTTCCAGGTCATTGGTCAGCTTTTCGACAAAATAACTGCCGCCCAGCGGATCGAGCGTATGGGTGACGCCGGATTCCTGGGCGATGATCTGCTGCGTGCGGAGGGCGATGGTGACGGCCTTTTCGGAGGGGAGCGCCAGCGCTTCATCCATGCTGTTGGTATGCAAACTCTGCGCGCCACCCAGCACCGCAGCCAGCGCCTGGATCGCCACACGGACGATGTTGTTTTCGGGCTGCTGGGCGGTCAGGCTGACTCCGGCGGTTTGCGTATGGAAGCGCAGCAGCCAACTGCGCGGATTTTTGGCTTTGAACGTCTCGCGCATTTCGCGCGCCCAGATGCGACGGGCGGCGCGCAGTTTGGCGATTTCTTCAAAAAAATCGTTGTGGACATTAAAGAAAAAACTGAGGCGCGGGGCGAAGTCGTCAATCTCCAGGCCGCGCCGCAGCGCCCAGCGGACATATTCGAGGCCGTTCGCCAGCGTAAAGGCGAGTTCCTGGGCGGCAGTGGATCCCGCTTCGCGGATATGGTAGCCGCTGATGCTGATGGTGTTCCATTCGGGCAAATGGCGCGTGCCAAATTCAATCGTATCGGTTACCAGCCGCATCGAGGGTTCGGGCGGGAAAATATATTCTTTTTGAGCCTGATATTCTTTCAGAATGTCGTTTTGCAAGGTGCCGCGCAGCCGCGCAAGGGGAACACCCTGTTTTTCAGCCGCCGCGATATAAAACGCCCACAGGATCGCGGCGGGACTGTTGATCGTCATCGAGGTGCTGACCTCGCCCAGCGGGATGCCATCGAAGAGGATTTCCATGTCGCGCTGGCTGCTGACGGCAACCCCGCATTTGCCAAATTCGCCTAAGGCTTCGGGCGCGTCGGTGTCGTAGCCCATCAGAGTCGCGAGATCGAAGGCGACGGACAGGCCCGTGTTGCCCTGTTGGAGCAGATATTTATAGCGGGCGTTGGTTTCTTCCGCCGTACCAAAACCCGCAAACATGCGCATCGTCCACAGCCGGCCCCGATAGCCGGTGGCATGGACGCCGCGCGTGTAGGGATATTCGCCGGGGAAGCCGAGATCGGCCAGATAATCCTGGGCGGACAGGTCTAATGGCGTGTAAAGGGGATTGATCGGGCGGCCACTGATCGAGGTGAATTTGGCGCGGCGTTCGGCGCGGCGGTGGGTGGTTACTTTCCAGCGGTCATGGGCAGAACGGAGATCGTTGGACATGGGGCTGATCCTCTTTGGAATTTTTACATTAATTTTAAGCTTTTTTGTGTAAAATGCCCTGCTGAGCCATTTGCCTCAAAAACTACTTATCCCCCACCTGACCCATGCCAAAATGAGGCATATGCCTCATGTGGGGAAAAAAAGATGGGGTATGCTTGAGGTATCGTTAGGCGGTACGGAGAAAAAACAACCTCATGCTGCGATTAGCGCTCCTGTTTTTCGTGGTGGCGATCATCGCTGCTGTATTCGGATTTGGTGGTTTGGCATCCAGCTTAGCGTCCATTGCGCAATTCCTGTTTTTCCTGTTCGTCGTTCTTTTTGTGCTCGCGCTGATAGCGAGTTTCGTGGCAGGACGTGACGTCGTCGTCTAACCCGGATGCTGCCTACAGGAAACAGGCTTTGCCCCAGACATTACGAGTCCTCCCCCTGCTCGTAATGCCTGGGTTTTTTATTTTTAATCGTGGCGTTTGCGTTTTTCGCCCATCAATTCACGAATTTTGCGATCTTCCCAATCTTTGCCGAACACCCCATTTTCGCCGTAGACCGTATAGGCGTGTGCCCCTAACCCGATGCCCCAACCGAGGAGCGGCCAGTAGAACCACAGGCTGTCGGGCGACGTGAGCATGTTCAGGAGAAACAGAAACCCATTCACGATAATAAAGATCGCCACGTGGGTATAGAACTCTTTGATTTCCTTAACCCGTTTGCGGGCGGCTTTATACGCCGGGTCTTCGGATGGGGCGGTATCTTCGAGTTCGTCGGCTTCCTCTTCAGGAATAAAATCATCCTCAAATTGACGGCGAGGTTGAGCGCTCATCTGGGTTCCTCCTTGTTGTGCCAGGATCAATTGAGCATAACGCGAAATTTTAGCCGCCGCCATGTATGACGCCGGAAGCATATCCGACATTCGCCAGGGTGTGCAGCAGCAGGACGACAAACAGCCAGGCGTTAAACCGCGACGAAAAATGGGGCGCGGTGGGCTGCTGGCCGAATAAGGGCAGGTTGATGGTTTTCATCACGACGTAGAGGAAGGGCATATACAGCGATAACATAAAACGCAGGCCGGGGTGGATGGGCACATAAAAGGCGTAGAGCAGCGTGTAGGCGGTGAAGTAGAGCACGATAAACAGGATGGGGAAACGGTGGTGGCTGATGAAGCGGATCAACTGGTCGCGCTGCGGGCTGCGGTAGGTGCGGATGAGCAGCCAGACCAGGATCAGCACAAAGGCCAGGATATACCAGAAATAGCCATAACCGCCGCGATAGATGTGGCGCTGGAACATCACGCGGAAACCGTCGAGGATGCGGGCGGCGATGTCGGCAGGCGATTTTTCCTGGAGATAGGTTTGCATGGTGGGTACGTCGATGGGCGGCCAGCCTTCCTGATCGCGGTACAGCCACGCGCCCTCTTTGACATCGGCCCACGAATCGTACCACATATAAATCGTGGTGTTCAGATTAAACAGGTAGCTGTCGTAGACCCGCTTGCTGGTGCGGATATAGGGCCAGATGACGGCGCAGTAGGTGACGAGGATAAGCAGCGCATAGGCGGCCTGGGACAGCACCGGCTTGAGCGTGCGGGCGCGGTAGGCGAGATAGATGGCGCGCAGGGCGAACACAAACAGGAAAATGCCCAACGCCACCATCACCGATCCTTTGGTCAGGTGGGTGATTCCTAACAAGACTCCCGTCAGCAGGGCCAGCCACCAGCCGGGTTTGATCAACATCTGCAACAGGAGCAGGAACACGCCAAAGTTGAGGAAAAAAAACAACATCTCGGTCTGGATGTACGCCGATTTGAAAATATAGACGGTAAAGGCGACGATCAGCAGCAGATTGATGGCGACCAGTTTGGGGAACAGCCGCAGAAACAGCGCAAAAGCGGCCAGCAAAACCACGCCGGACAGCACGATGTTAAAAACTTTGGCGCGATCAAAAAAATCGTCCTCACTCATGGACGAGTCATAAATGAACGAGAGCATCCAGGGGTAGATCGGCATGCGGTTGTAGTCGCCAATGTAGTCGGGGTTGTCGTGCAGGCGCATGGCGTAAAAGACATAGGATTCCTGGTCGCACCAATAATTTTTGGTGTTGATGTGGGTCAACTGGCGATAGGAGGCATAGGCATAAAAAACGGCGGTGATGAGCAGCAGCAGGCTAAAAAAAGCGAGTTTGCGCGCATTGATCCAGGCTTCAAAGCGCACGGCGTGAGGTGTGGACGTCATAGTGTATTCTCCCGGCGCTAATTATAGGTGAGATTCAACCAATGATCCAAAGGGCAGTCACGCCAAATCGATACTATAATTCTTATTATTATGCGAGGTCGATTATGGAAGGGGGAAATGGAAATATGAGCCATTTACCGGCTGATACGCATCTGGGCTATGTGAACCTGCGTGTGCCCGATGTGCTGCCCGCGCTGGGGTTTTACCGCGATGTGTTGGGGTTTCGGGTGATTCGTGAGGACGAGAGCTTCGCGCTGTTATCGGCCAGCGGCCATTACCCGGCGCAAATTATCCTGACCGGCCAGCGGGGGGCGCGGCGCAAACCGGCCCGCACCACAGGGTTGTACCATGTCGCGATTCGCTTTGGGAACCGGCGGGCGTTGGCGCGCGTCTTCCGGCGGCTGGCCGAACATGGGTGGCCGCTGAGCGGCAACGCGGATCATGGGGTCAGTGAGGCGCTTTATTTGCCTGATGCCGATAATAATGGGATCGAACTGTATGTGGATCGTCCGCCCGAAGAATGGCCGTATGATGAAAATGGGCAGGTCCGCATGATGACCGAAGCGCTGGATGTCCCCGCTTTGCTCGCCACCGCGCAGGACGGTGCCCCCTGGGATGGGATTGATCCGCTGACCGATATTGGGCATATCCATCTTCAGGTGTCGCGGCTGCGCGCCGCCGAAGCCTTTTATTGTGATGTGCTGGGGCTGGATGTCACGCAGCGGTCATATCCCGGCGCGCTGTTTGTCGCGGCGGGCGGCTATCACCACCATATCGGGCTGAATACCTGGATCGGTGAGGGCGCTCCACCGCCGCCACCCGATGCCATTGGACTGATCGAATATGCGCTGGTGATCCCGGAGGGGTGGGAAGCCGCGATTGATCGGATCCAGGCGGCGGGGGGCCAGGTTGAGGATCATCCCGATGGGGCGGTTGTCCGCGATCCCGATGGAATCGGCGTGGTGTTGGTACCGGCATAATCCCAGGTGTGCGCATCATTCAAAACGGATAAGGCGTTTCGATGTCATTAGAAAAATCATGCTCGAATCTGGTGGATGATATACTCACCATTTTAAAAGAGTCGCTTGGGCCTTTTGTCGTGGATTACTACCAGCGAAAATGGCCGGAAAAATACCTGAATGAGATTAAACGGACCTTGTACGAGGTCCATCCGAACCGCCAGAAAGACCTTCCCGACTATATTTTTCAAAGCCGGGAGAATGTTCTGGCGAAAGGCGAAATAACGTATTGGCTGCAATTACTCAGTAGAGTCCGAGAGGATTTGTTCCGCGATCCACAAGAGCGCCGCCTGTATCAGGAATATATCAATCTCCTCATCACCTACCGCAACAACAAGTCGCACAACAACACGCTGAACAATGAAGATGCCCTGCATACGGCCTTTTTAGCCATTCGTTTAATGGAAGCCCTGCAACTTGTGGCGGCGGCGAATCGCCTGCGCGAAATCCAGGATGTGATTTTGCGGCGGATTTTTGCGGAAAAAGGCTTGCTCGCGGAGAAAAACAGCGGCGAGCCAAACGAAGAGCGCCGCAAGGAGCTTCCGCGGCCTGCCGTACCAGCCAGTGACGACCCCACGACGGTATTAGCGCGGTGGCTGGACGAGATTCAAGGCAATATCCATTCAGCGAAGGAGATGCGCCATAAAGTTGAGGAGATGCTCAACCGGCTGCAAACATTGGTTAACCCGCCCGCCATAACTTCACCTTTGCCCCCGCCGCAGTTTTGCAGCGAACTGGTGGCGCTAAACGGCCACCAGGGACATCGAGTGACCTGCCTGGCTTTTTCGAGGGACAGCCTGGGGCTGCTGTCCGGTTCTGAAGATCGCACCATTCAGCTCTGGACCCGGTACAGCCGGCGGACCATTAAATTTGGAGAACATGACCACCCGGTGCGGTCCATCGGTGTTCATCCGCGTGAAGATATGGTGGCGTCGGGGTCCGATGATCACATCCTGCGGCTGTGGAAGTTAGGGGACCGGCGTGTGTTCCGCGAGCTTAAAAAACATCAGGCCCCGATTGCCTCGCTCGCGTTTGCGCCGGATGGGTCCAGGCTGGCCTGTGTTCACAGCGACGGCTTTCTGGTGGTCTGGTTGCTCAGTGATGGGGCAAGACCGGGGTGTATCACCTTAAATGAAGCGGTCAATAATGCTTTTTTTCTGACATTTTCGCCCGATAGTTCTGTGCTGGCCTGTGCGTATGAAAATGTGATCAAACTGTGGCAGCTTCCGGATCGCCACCCCCAATCGATTCTGGATAATGGCGTGCGCTGCGTGAAATTTTCGCCCGATGGCACCCTGTTGGTGTCCGCGTCCGAACAGGGCGTGGTCAAGCTGTGGCAGTGGGGGAAGCGCCAGGTGAATCTGCTGCTCCGCTGTGATGAACCGGTGGTCACGGTGGATTTTTCACCCGATAAGCGCTGGATCGCCGCCGGATTGTCTGATGGTCGCCTGTTGTTTTGGCAACTGCCGTATAGTAACGGTTCTGTTTCTTTCGAGTTTCAAGCTCATCGCAGCCCGATTCGGACCTGTGTGTTTTCACCTGATGCAACGCTCTTAGCCACAGGGACCCAGGCGGGTGAAGTCAAGGTGTGGGAAATTAAACCTGAACGATAAAGAGCTAGGTGATTATGACGAAGAAACGTGCTATGTTCTATCGCAAGGAAGTTGGCCGATCTGAGTCTGGGGAATGGATTACGGTTATTTGCCGGATGGATCGGGGGCGGTGTGATTTTGTGTATGCCGAAGCCAGCAGTTTCCCCGGTGGACCGCCCGCCGGGGTAGCGGATTCGAGTGAGTACCAGTATCTCGTCGGCGCATCGGTCAAAAGCCTGGAACAGATGGGGTTTGTCGCGATGTAAAGTTATGGAGCGAAAACATGGATCCGGTCAAAATGGCGCTGCACCAAATCGGGCTTGAGCAGGCGACCTGGAAAACGGTTGTGGTAGCGGCCTCGCAGGAGGTCGATCTGCCGCGCACGCTTCTGTGGGACACGTGGGCCAACCTGGAAGCATGGCCGAACTGGTCCAAGCCGCTGCATCTGGCGGCCCGGTGGACTGGCCCCGCAGCATGGACAGCCGGGGCGACGTTTGAGCAGGAACTAAATCTGGGCTTCCCGGTGGGAAAAATGACCTCAGCGGAAACCGTCGGATCGGCGGTTCCGGGAGAACAGGTGATGTGGTGGAAAGACGAGAAGGGGATCAAGTCGTGCCACCTCTGGCTGTTTGAGGCGCTCAGTGCGAACCGGACGCGGGTAAGCAACGTTGAAGTTTTTCACGGCACACTGATGGGCCTGGTCAAGCCGTTGGTGGCGAAGCGCTGGCAGCAGCATTTTGAGGAGGCGGTCAAGGGGCTGGCGGCACAGGCCCGCTAATACTGCAAAAACGTTCGCCTGGGATTTTGGGGTCCCAGGCGGATGATCTACCATTCGTTTTCGAGCACCTCGACATACTCCTCGCCCAATCTGGCATACACATGGGCGAGCACTTCATCGTTAATTTCGATGGGCTGCGGGAAGTCCATCCGAACTTTCTTTTTACCGCCGCCGACAAAGACAAAACAGAAACGATCCGGGCCGGGGAACTGCGTGATATAGCCGTGCAGCCGCCGGATGCGGGCTTGATCTTTTTCGTTGTCGCTGGAGCGCTCAATGGTGAGGACCAGCAGACGGCCCGGTTGGGCGGCGGGTTCCGGGTCGCGCTTGGCGGGTGCTTTGCGTTCGCGGCGTAAGGTGACGGGTTCGCTGGGCGTCGCGTCACGGGCGTCACGCGGGCGGGCGGCAGGGGCTTCGGGCGCGGCGTGATTCCCGTTCCCGTTCCCATTGCCATTGCCGTTCCCGTTGTCTTCTTTCGTGCCGAGTAAATGGCCCTGCTCATCATCGTAGACAAAATCGGGCTGGGGGTGCCAGCCGTTTTCTTCATCGTCCAACCAGCCGGGCATCTCCCGATCCGTGATCATACCGGCATCGCGCGGCGGCGATTTGACCGGAATCTCGGCGGGGCGGGGTGTTGGCTCAATGGGCGCGGGGAGGCTTTGATCGCCGGTGCTCTCGTCGCCAGCTTCGTCATCCATCCAGGGGAGATTCATTTTTGCGAGGCGATCCAACTGCGTCAGATCGTCATCAGCCGGAGCCGCATAACTGAAATCCTGCGAGACGGAATCAACCACGATCTGCACGTCGCCGCGTGTCGTGTCGGCTTTGCCGCGCACGATGAGCACCGTGTCTTCTTTGACACGCTCGCGGTTTTCGGTCCAGGTCCGGGGGAACAGGACCGCGCTGAGATTGCCGGTAATGTCTTCGATGGTCAGAATCGCCATCGTATCACCTTTTTTGGTCAGGATGGATCGGATATTGGTCACTAATCCGGCGATGGTGACTTGCCTACCGTTCGCCAGTTCACCCAGTTCGACCAGTTCGCTGCTGGTATGGGTGATGGCGTGCTGCAACTGGTCCATCACAGCTTTGAGCGGGTGATCGGTCACATAGAGGCCGACGAGTTCCTTTTCCCAGCGCAGCATTTCGCGCTTGTCCACATTTTCGACATTCGGCAGATGGCTGAGGATGCTCTCGCCGCCGCTGGCCGTACCGCCGCTGTCGCCAAAGAGACTCATCTGGCCGATGTCTTTGGCTTTGTGGTAGTCGGCGGAAAAGCTCAGAATCCGGTCAATGGCAGCGACCAACACCGGGCGCGGCGCGAATTCATCCAGCGCCCCCACGCGGATCAACGATTCCAGGGCGCGCTTTTGCACGACGCGCATATCGACCCGGTGGCAGAAGTCATCCAGGTTGCGGAAGGGGCCGCCGTCGGCGCGGCATTGGATGATATGCTCGCACGGGCCAAGCCCCACATTTTTCACCGCACCCATGCCGAAACGAATGCCTTTTTTGTCTTTGCCCGTCGCTTCGATGGTGAAATCGACCATGCTCTTATTGACGCTGGGCGGCAGCACTTCGATCCCCATCCGGTTGCAGTCGGCGGCGAAGAGGCTGACCTTCGCGGAGTCGTCGCGGTGGACGGACATCAGCGCGGCCATGTATTCGTGCGGGTAGTGGCATTTCAGATAGGCGGTCTGGCAGGTGAGCACGGCGTAGTCGGCGGCGTGACTTTTGTTGAATCCATACCGCGCGAAAAATTCGATGTCATCGAAGATTTTATTCGCGGTTTCGGGGTCCACGCCATGTTCGGGGCCGCGTTCCTCGAAAGTTTGGCGGTGTTTGAACAGGTCTTCCTTTTTCTTCTTAGAGACGGCGCGGCGCATCAAGTCGGCTTCACCGAGGGAATAGCCGAAAAGTTCCGCGCCGATCTGCATGATCTGTTCCTGATACACGCAAATCCCGTAAGTTTCAGAAAGGATTTTTTCCAGCTTGGGATGCAGAAACTCGACTTGTTCTTCTCCGTGCAGGCGGCGGTTATAGGTCGGGATGTAGTCCATCGGGCCGGGGCGGTAAAGCGCCACCGCAGCCACAATATGCTCAAATTGGTAGGGGCGCATGTCGGTGAGCATGCGCCGCATGCCCTGCGATTCCAGTTGGAAGACGCCGATGGTTTCGCCGCGACTCAACATCCTGAACATTTCCTCCACGCGGCGGGTGGTTTCCGGATCGTCGGGATCGGGGCGGTAAGGAATGTTCGAGAGATCGTAGCGTTTGCCATGATACTGCTCGATCAGATCGCAGGCGCGGCGCATAATGGTGAGCGTGGACAGGCCGAGAAAGTCCACTTTGAGCAGGCCAATCGATTCGCAGGTTTCCATAGGAAACTGCGTCACCTGTTTAACCGGGGCATCGTCTCCCGCCCCGCTGGTGACACGGTGCAGCGGAATATATTCGTCCAGCGGCTTGTCCGCGACGATGACTCCGGCGGCGTGCGTGCTGGCATGGCGCGTGACACCTTCGAGTTCGCGGGCGGCGTCGATCAGTTGGCGGGCGGTGGGATCGTTAGCATAGGCCTGCTTGAGATCGGGAATGGCTTTTTCGGGGTCTTCGCCCAGCGCATCATCAAACAGGATCGCTTTGGCGGCGGTGGGAATCAGGCGGGCCACGCGGTCCACTTCGGGCAGGGGCATGTCCAGCGCGCGGCCTACGTCACGAATGGCGGCCTTGCTGCCCATCGTTCCAAAAGTGATGATGGCGGCGACCTTGTCTTCACCGTATTTTTGCGCGCAGTACTGGATCATCTCGGCGCGGCGGTCTTCGGGGAAGTCCATATCAATATCGGGCATGGAGACACGGCCCGGATTCAGAAAACGCTCGAACAGCAGGCTGTTGTTCAGCGGATCGATGCTGGTGATCCCCAGGCAGTACGCCGCGACACTCCCCGCGCCCGAACCGCGCACATTCCACCAGATGTCGGCATGCCGGGCGAATTCGCACAGGTCCCATACGATCAGAAAATAGGTGTCGAAGCCCATCGTGTGAATGACATCCAGCTCATAGTTCAGGCGGTCGCGGATCACCGGATCGTCGGCATGGTCGCCGTAGCGCCAGTAGATACCCTGTTCGCACAGATGGCGCAGGTACGTTTCCGCGTCAAAGCCTTCGGGAACCGGGAAAACGGGCAGGTGATAGCCCTTTGAATCCAGGTTCACGTTGCACATATCCGCGATCCAGAGCGTGTTGTTCAGCGCGTCGGGGACTTCACCGAACAACTGCCACATCTCTTCGGGCGAGCGCAGGTGATAACTCGGATCGGTCATGCGCATGCGGTTCTGCTCGTTTTTGAGCGATCCCGTCTGGATGCAGAGCAGGGTATCCTGCGCGTCGTAGTCGTTGGCTTTGATGTAATGCACGTCGTTGGTGGCGACCAGCGGCACGCGGGCATAACCCTGGTTTTCGACCAGCCAGCGGTTCAGCGTGTGCAACTGCGGGATGTCGTGATGCTGAAGTTCCAGGAAAAAGTTGTCGCGCCCAAACACATCCGCATACCAGCCGATGGTCTGTTTGGCCTGTTCTTCCTTGCCATCCTCGATCATGCGCGGAATTTCGGCGGCGAGACAGCCGGATGTGCAGATCAGGCCCTGCGCATATTTTTCGAGCAGTTCCCGGTCCACGCGGGGCCGGTAGTAGTAGCCTTCCAACTGTGAGAGCGACGCCAGCTTGAGCAGATTCCGGTAGCCGGTTAGGTCTTTGGCGAGCAGCAGCAGGTGGTAAGGTTTGGTGTCGTGGGCCGGGTCTCGATCAAACCGGCTGCGGCGCGCGAGATAGGCTTCCATGCCGATGATCGGCTTGACGCCTTCTTTCTGGCACGCCCGGTAAAAGTCGATGACGCCAAACATCGCGCCGTGATCGGTGATCGCCAGGGAGTTCATATTCTGCGACTTGGCGTATTTGACGATCTTTTTAATGTCGCTCAGCCCGTCAAGCAGGCTGTATTCGGTATGGACGTGCAGATGGACAAACTGTTTTTCTTCGGACATAGTGTGACACTCAGGAATGGATTCGGTTAAGACGCTGAAAAATCGGTAATCGGTTTAATCGTGATACCTTCTAAACGCGCAATTTGAGTTTGACGCTCTTCAACTGTAATTAATGGATAAGCCAGTTCTTCAGCTAAAGCAATAGAACCGATTTTTAGGGCGCGCGGCAGCACGGATCATACATCACTCATCGATCCCGATCCTCGCGCAGCAATTGAAGCGTTGATGGTTGGTTGGCTGTGGGGCGGATGATATTTTCCCGCATGGAGGCTAATACCTCATTGATGCTGCGGCGCTGCGAGCGATTTTCATGCTCAAGCCGCTCGTCTAACACGCGCTCAATGAAGATGCGCAATTCCTGTAAGGTCATATCCGCGATTCGTTCGGAAGCCATCTTGATGCTCCATAGAACACATAATCGATTCTAGCGCTGATTATAGCATTAGATGCGGCGTTTGAGGGTTGAGATTCACATTAGTTACGATCTAAATTGGGTTTTGGCGTGGTTAGAAAATCTTACCGCTTTTGCATGATTTGATCCATTACCCAAGAGGTGCGGGCCGCCGTTTCGCCTGTGCTCGGCGCGGGGCCGAGGCCGTTCAGATCGTTGACGATCAACTGGATCAAGGGCTGCTGGATGTGCAGCGGATTGTCAATGACAAACTCAGTATAACCGCTGGCGGTTTGCAGGCGGATGGGTGACGTATCGAAGGACGAAAAGCTGATCTGTCCGGCAGCGCCGATGATGTCGGTCTGATCGACGGACTGGAATCCGGTGAAGCACCAGAAGCCTGTGCCCTGGACGCCGGACTCAAAGGCAAAACTGCCGCTCACGATGTCATCTGCGGGGTAGAGATGCGCCTGATTGGACGCGTAACCGCACGCGGATCGGATCGGGCCAAGCGCATAATCGAGAAAATCGAGGGTATGCGCGGCGAGATCGACGAACAGGCCGCCGCCAGCCACGTCCGGGAGGACGCGCCAGGGGAGCTGCTGTGGGTCGAGATTAGCGTCGGGCGACTTGATCAGCGTGATATGCACGTGGCGGACTTCACCGATCACGCCGGAGTCGAGAAGTTCCTTGATCTTCAGAAAGCGGGGCAGCGCGCGGCGGTAATACGCGACAAACAGCGGCACGTGCGCGCAGGCGTCGATCATGCTGCGGCACTCGCTAAAGGTGCGCGCCATTGGTTTTTCGACGTAGACGGGTTTGCCTGCGCCCGCCACGCGATAGGTGTATTCGGCGTGGAAGTCGGGTGGGGTGGCAATATAGACCGCATCGACTTCGGGATCGTGGATCAGGTCGTCGGCATTGTCATACCATTTGGGGACGTTGTGCCGTTCGGCATAATCGCGAGCGCGATCTGCATTGCGGCGCATGACAGCGACCAGCGCGGAATGTTCGGCTTTTTGGAAGGCTGGACCGCTTTTGACTTCGGTCACATCTCCCACGCCAATGATGCCCCAGCGGATCGTTTGCATCAATTGACTTCAGCGACACGCGCCGGATTATAATCATCTTCATCCCAGCGGGCGGGGTCTTCGGTGATATACTGGCGGGCGCGCTTCAACTCGGATTCGTCGTTCAGCAGGTGATACTCGAAACCGTGCTGCCAGAAACGGCCCCCTGTGCGCCCTAACTGCCCATTGCAGGCCAGGGTGGACAGGGATTTGAAGGCGCGCAGGACGGCTTCAAGCGAGGGCAGCGGGTTTTCCTGGCGCGGCATGATCACCACACCGTGAACGTGATTCGGCATGACGACAAAACTATCGGGGATCACCCAGGGCAGCGCGGCGGGCAGGGAATCCCAGGTCTGGGTGACGGCCTGGCCAGTGTCGGTCAGCCAGACATTGTTGTTGACCACATCGCCCAAAACCGATTCGCCTCGATTGACCGCAACGGTGACGAAGTAGGCACTCATCTGTGAAAAATCGTAGGCAGGTGTGCGGCGCAGACGATGCATGGACTCCCTCAAACTATTTCCAGTAACCATATAGTATCACAAATTAGCAATTTGATGCGAGAGGCTGCCTTTGTACCGCTTATTGGCGCGGCAGCACCCATACGGCTCCTTCTAATTCGGGAAAAAGGGTGATAAACGCGCCCGTATCGACGTTCAGGCGGCGGGATTTTTCGGGCGCATTCAGATAGGCGCGCGAGTTGCCCGAATATTCGGTGTACTGCAAGACATCCGGCCCCAGCCATTCCATCACCAGCGGCATAGACGGTGTGGCCCAGGTGGCGGTATCGTGGGTCGTGAGATCGATGACCGCCAGTTGACTCTTCGAATCGTACCCGCCGTAACTCAGCGCCAGATACGGTTCGGATAAGGCGGACGTGTTGAAAATAAACCCGCTTTGCTCCGATGTTGAGTAGATGATCTCCCATTTTTTCGGCGCGGTGAGTTGGAAAAGCTGGACATCGACCTGCATCTGGCCCGCGCGGACGTATTCTCGTTCCACCACCGTTTCGATCCAGCCGCCGCGCGTGGGATGGATGGCGTGAATGGTGAGGTGGAAATTGTCGTCACCGGGGTAGAGCGCCGCCAGATTCAGTTCCAGGCGGTTATCACCTTCGAGTCCGACGGAATACAGATTATCGTGGCCCATGTACCAGTCCGTGCCGGACGGATCGCAGCGCAGCACGTAATAAAAGCGGGCATTCGCCGCCGACCACACCGGATTACGGATGCCGCACCACAGATCGTCTCCGGCTAAATTGGGCGGCAACTGGGCGCGGGTGTCGGTAAGCTGCCGGGGATTTTGCCCGTCGCGGTCAATCATCACTAACTCATCGGTGCAAAGGTAATCGATGCAGTGGGTGGTATGACCGACAAAACCGCTGCTGTCGGGCAGCCACACATACCCGGCGGTGTTGGGAGTCGGGGCGAACAATGTGAGCGTGTCGGCGGTGAGATCATACAGGTAGTAGTCGCGGACGGTGCGTGGGCTTCCATTGTAGGCCAGTCCCGCCGGGCATAACAAAATCATCCGGCTGTCGGGCGACCATTTCAGAGTGCCTTCGCCGGGCACCTCAACCTGATGCAGTTCGGTTTCACCTACGGTATATAAAAACAGGGCGGGCTGCCCGCCGGGGCCGCTGGCCGTTAACGCAATATGCCGCCCATCAGGCGACACCGCGATATTCGGGATTTGGAAAATGCGCCAGTTCCCGCTGCTGAAGCCGGGGCCTTGCTCCAGGAGAAAATCGGTCAGCGTGGTCAGCGGGGTAAGCTGGCCGTCGGCATTGGCACTGTAGAAGTACAGATCACCGTCCCATTCCTGGATCACGAGGCGATCAATGGGCGGGGCGGCGGGGATGAAGACCGCCCCCAGCGCGATCAAAACGCAAACGAAGCGCATCGAGGCTCCTACGGCGCGCGGCGCGTGTATAACAAATGCTGCCACGTGAGCGAGCGCTCCCAGGCAAATTCGTCATTGGACACCACCACTTCATATTTCAGGCGGTGTTCGCCGGGCGGCAGTCCCAGCGCGGTGTAGGGCAGGAAAAGCTGCAAATCGTCGTAGATGGTTTCTGCGCAGCAGGGCGCAATGGGAACCGTGGTGATCACGACATCGTTTTTATCGCGGTATTGGCCGGGTGCTTTGGAATTGACCAACGGAGTCAGCGCGGCGTCATCCTGGTAAAAACGGACGGTGACATTCGCGTTCTGGCCCTGCCAGCCGAAGATCGCAAAGGACAGATGAATCTGGAGGCCGGGTAGATCGCCTCTGATCACGTTGTGTTCGGTTTCGACGGTCTGCAATTCGACGGCGACCTGATCGGGCGGCGGCGCGGCGGGGGCGATCACCATACTGGTCTGGTCATACAGGGCGGCAGTGAGCGCCACCTGAACCGGGCGGATCACACCCAGGCGGCCTCCGGTTTCGGTTTCGGACGAAACCAGCGTGGGCACGCCCACAAATTCACCATTGCCGTTGACCGCTAAACCGCCGCTGTTGCCGGGGGCGATTTCCGCATCGGTGCGGTACCAGACCGGCAGCCGGTCTTCGTTCACCGTGCCGTTTTCGACGGTGACAATGGTGCCGCTGGTCATCACCAGATAATCGTTGCCGATGCCGGGATAACCGAAAATATAAACCGGATCACCGCGAAAGACCTCGGCGGCGGGCAGCGTCGCCGGGAGATAAGGCAGATTCAAGGTGTCGGGGGGGATTTCCCCGCCGTTGCTGTCATAGCGGATAGCGACCAGCGCCACATCAAATTCCTCATCCACGCTGGTGACTTCGGCCACATAGCGCGGGTCGGGGCGATCATTGATGTCGGTGAGCATGCCAACCACCATAAAATCGGCCCCTTCGACGACGTGCGCATTGGTCAGAATCAGACCATCAGGGCTGATGATCGTGCCGGTTCCCGACGAAACCGGATCACCATTTTGCACATTGAGCAGCATCACAACGGAGCGGGCGACGGCTTCGACTTCGAGATGATCCAGCGTCCCATCCTGGTTGACCTCTTGCAAAACGACATCATGTGTCGAACTGGTGTATTCGACGGCACAGGGACTCAGGCGGGCGGTTACAGTCCAGCCTTCCCCGGCCTCGCTGCGGACCCAAACCCAGTTATAGTCGAGCAGCGGGCTTTCCAGGCGGGCATAATCGGCTTCGAGCGTCTCCTCCGGCGGGATGGTGGCGACCAGCGGCGCGGAAAAATCCGGTTCCGTGTAGACGGTCAGGGGCATCTGCCCGTTGGGTTGGACGCAGCGCCAGGCGGTGTCCTGCTGGGCGGTGGATGTCCTGCCCGGAACCAGGAGGAAAACCATCATCACCCCGAACAACCACTTCATCTGGCGCATGCTTTTAGCTCCTTGTGTGTCATCCAAATTTACCACAAATCATAAAAAGGCTGCATGGGGCGCGTAGGGATTGTCCAGGTTGGGCGCGATCAGGTGACACTCGCCGCGCAGCACGCGCCGCACCAACCACGCACAAAAATCATCAATGGGATCGGGCAGCGCGATCAGATCATCGAGCGAAAAATAGGCGGCGCGGTCGGTTTCGTGACCATCGGGCGTGGGATCGCCGCTGCGATGCTGGCACAGATAGAGCAGGTAGAGGCGGAGATCACCATCGGGGGCGGCATGATTCTGCAAGCCAAGCAGCCCTTCGATTTCGGCGGTGATGCCGCCTTCTTCCAATACTTCGCGCAGGGCAGCCAGGTGCGGCGGTTCAAGCTGGTGGTTGGGATCAACGCCATCCACGTAACCCCAGGGCAGCGTCCAGACGCCGGCGAGCTGCTCGCCGTAAGTTTGGCGGACCCACAACACCCGATCTTCGCGGCGAACGACGGCACCGACGCAAACCGTGATCGCCGGGATCATAGCAGGATGTTAACCAGAACGGCGAACAGCATGGTGCAGATGCCGATCAAAAGACAGGGCAGGAACAACCCCACACTCTTTTGAACATCGCTTCGATCCTGGTTAAAACGCTGCTGGGCGCTGTTGTTTTCCATCGTGCGGGCATACTGGTAGGTCCAACTGCGCGTGTTGCCCCACGTGCCAACTAAGCTGAAGGGGCCGATGCAGAAGATGAAAACGCCAGCAACTAAGATCGCCATCGAAAACTCACCGGAGTCGCGGCCTTGCAGCAGCCCATAATAGAGCAGGGCAACCACCGCCAGAATCACAGCTTCGATGATCAGCAGGCGGGTGAGGATAAAACGGATTTCAGCCGACCAGCGGCGCGGGTGAGCCGCTTGAAAGGCTTGAACGGCTTCCTGGTGACGCTGAAGGCGTTCATTGTCGCGCGCTTCCTCGCGGCGCTGGGCTTCGGCCAGTTCCTGGATCGGATCACTCATCGGACAATCCTCCTTGTCAGTTTACACCTCTCATTCATTATACGTCTTCAGCGCGGCGGTGCTATACTGCGGACGAGTCGGAGGTGCTGACCATGGAACGGATCGGACAAGGGCGAACAGCGGATATTTACGCGCGGGATGACGGGCGCGTGCTGAAACTGTTTCAGGACTGGATGCCGCGTGAGACAATCGAAGTCGAGGCGCAGAATACGCGCGTGGCGCACGAACACGGCTTGCCGGTGCCGAAAGTGTATGAGATCGTTAAGACAGACGGGCGTTATGGGCTGATCTATGAGCGGGTAGACGGGCCGACGATGCTGCATGTGTTAACCGGCAAACCGTGGAGCCTGATCACACTGGCGCGCCAGTTGGCCGATCTCCACGCTCAGATGCATGAGGTCCAGGTGGTGCAGGGACTCATCGACGGGCACGAACGCTATCGCCAGCGGATTCGGCGGGCGGACAGCCCCGACGAGGTCAAGATCGCGGCCCTGAAGCGGCTGGATGAATTGGGCGGCGGATCGGCGCTGTGTCATGGGGATTTTCACCCGGATAATATTGTGCTGACAAAACGAGGGCCGGTGATTATTGACTGGCTCGATGCCTCGCGGGGCAATCCGGCGGCGGACGTGGCGCGGACGCTGGTGCTGCTGACAATGGGCGAACCGCTGCCCGAACCAAGCCGGATCAAACGCTGGGTGACGGCCCACGCCCGCCAGACGCTGGCCCAGACATATCTGAAGCGGTATCTGGCGCGGCGCGGCTGCGGGCTGGACGAGATCGCCGCCTGGGAACTGCCGGTTGTGGCGGCGCGGCTGTATGAACAGATCGCGGAAGAGCGCGCGACGATTCTGGCGCGGGCGCGCAGTTTGATTTAGGCAGAAATACAGGCGGTTTGTAGGGGCGCGGCGCTGCTGCGCCCGCTTTTTTCCCCTGCCTGCTTGCGGGAAGGGGCCGGGGGTCGGGTACATCTTTTGAGGCGCAGATCAACGGCTCCTCGTAGGGGCGTATTGCGATACGCCCCGCCCGCTTTGCTCCCCTTTCTCCGCGCGCGGGGAAAGGGGCCGGGGGATAG
>CAYYNB010000049.1:0-36028 GCA_964472565.1 uncultured Anaerolineaceae bacterium | reverse complement strand
CAGGCGATGAACCCCTATCCCCCGACCCCTTTCCCCGCGCGCGGAGAAAGGGGAGCAAAGCGGGCGCTGCTTGCTGCGCCCCTACTGGCCGGATCGCTAATGTCGCATTGCAGCGTCCTTACAAGAACGCCTTTAGCCGCGAGTGATACCGTTGGCGAAGCCATTGGTAGGGGTATTATCTGGTTAAACATCCGATGAGGATGTCCGGTCGTGGCGCGTAAGGGCAGGTTTGCAAACCTGCCCCTACAAATGCCTACGCATTCGATCCACCCTGTTCGCCAACGGTATCACTCGCGTGCGGATAGGGGTGAAGGGTGCGGCGTATAACCAGGATAGCACGGATATTCTGAGGTGTCATGGCTTTGAATAGCTAACTTCGATGGTTAACTTGGAAGACAAATAATTGTCCTATTACCAGAGGAGGAAGAATGATCGACGTTGCGCGGGCCAGACGGGAAACTCCCGGCTGTGAGCAGGTGATCCACTTCAACAATGCGGGCGCGTCGCTGATGCCGCGCGTTGTGTTGGATGCGGTCCAGAATTATTTCACGATGGAAGCGCAGATGGGCGGGTATGAAGCCGAAGATTATGCCCAGGCACAGATCGAGCGCTTCTATGATGCGACGGCGGCATTAATCGGCGCGGCACGGGATGAGATCGCATTCTGCGAAAGCGCGACGCGGGCCTGGGATATGGCGTTTTATGCGATTCCGTTCCAAAAGGGGGATCGCGTTCTGATCGCGCGGGCGGAATATGGAAGCAACGCGATTGCGCTGCTGCAAGTGGCGAAACGGACCGGCGCACAGATTGACGTAATTCCCAGCGACGACAGCGGGCAAATATCGCTGGATGCACTGCGCGAGATGATGGACGAGCGGGTGAAATTGATCGCGGTGACGCATGTGCCGACCAACGGTGGACTGGTTAACCCGGCAGTGGGGATCGGCCAGATCGCGCGGGAAGCCGGGGTGTGGTATCTGCTGGATGCGTGCCAATCGGTGGGACAGATGCCGGTGAATGTAGACGAGATCGGGTGTGATTTTCTGTCGGCTACCGGGCGAAAATTTTTGCGCGGGCCGCGCGGTACCGGATTTTTGTATGTGCGGCGGAGCCGATTGGATGAAATTGAACCGCCGTTTCTGGATTTACAAGCGGCAACATGGACCGCGCCGGATCGGTATGAAATGCGGCCTGATGCGCGACGATTCGAGGCGTGGGAAAGCAGTTTTGCCAGCAAGGTCGGGCTGGCAGCGGCGATTGATTACGCGCTGGATTGGGGACTGGATGAGATTTATACCCGAATCAAGCTGATCGCGGGATGTCTGCGGGATCAACTGCGGGCGATTCCGGGCGTGACGGTGCGCGATCTGGGTGTGGAGCCGTGCGGAATCGTGACGTTTACGGTGGATGGCTATTCGCCGGATGAGGTCAAACGACAAATGGCGGCGAAAAAGATTAATGTCACCGTGTCGCGGGCGGGTTCGACGCTGCTGGATATGCAGGCGCGCGAACTGACAAGCCTGGTTCGGGCGTCGGTGCATTATATCAATACTGAGGCGGAAGTGGGGATGCTGTGTGAGGGGATTCGGGGGATGAAAAATTAACAGGGCAATTCGTGAATTGTCCCTACGAACCTCACCCCCTCAGTCCTCCTCTCCAACCAAGTTGGCAGAGGGGACTGAGGGGGCGGCCCCGACGCGATGGTTATTTGTATGAGGAGAGCAGCATGTTAGCAAAGCGCATTATTCCGTGCCTGGATGTGATGAACGGGCGCGTGGTGAAGGGAATCAATTTTGTGAACCTGCGGGATGCAGGCGATCCGGTGGAGCAGGCGAAAATTTATGACCGCGAGGGGGCGGATGAGTTAGTCTTGCTCGACATCACGGCGACACACGAGGGCCGCGAAACGATGCTGGATGTGGTGCAACGGGTGGCGGATGCGATCTTTATCCCGTTTTGTGTGGGCGGGGGATTGCGGACGGTGCAGGATATGCGCGAGACGCTGCTGGCCGGAGCGGATAAAATTGGGATCAACAGCGCGGCAGTGCATACGCCGGATTTGATCAGCGAAGGGGCGGAGCGGTTCGGGTCGCAGTGTATTGTGGTGGCGATTGATGCGCGCTGGAACGGGACGAATTATGAGGTGTATGTCAGCGGGGGGCGCAAACCGACCGGGCTGGACGCGATTGAGTGGGCGATTGAAGCGGAACGGCGCGGCGCAGGGGAGATTCTGCTGACGAGCATGGATCGGGACGGCACGCAGGATGGATATGAGATCAAACTGACGCGGGCGATCAGCGATGCGGTGAAGATTCCGGTGATTGCGTCCGGTGGGGCGGGCAAGCTGGAACATTTCAGCGATGCGATTACGGCTGGCGGGGCGGATGCGGTGCTGGCGGCGAGTCTGTTCCATTACCAGCAGTTGAGCGTGGGACAGGTGAAAGCTTATTTGAAGGAACAGGGGATTCCGGTGCGAATAGTATAAATTGAAATGTGGCGGCTGTTTCCGAGCCGCCACATAAGCTCCTGTTAAGTATTTTTCTTGCCGCTCATCGCCCGGCCCGCGTAAATCAGAATTACTGCGCCCAGCGTGGCAATCATCCAGTTGACGATCATCAAACCCAGACCGCCATCCGGCTTGCCCAGGCCAAGCAAACCTACTATCAAACCGCCGACGATTGCGCCCGCTAAACCGAGCACAATATCGCCTAACATGGGGGCTTTGGATTTCATAATGCGATGCGCGGCAGCACCCGCCAGCGCTCCCACGATGATCCACCCAATGCAAATAAACGGTGCTTTAATCAATGCTTCGAAAAAGTCGATCACATCAAACCCCTCTCTCTGCGCGGATATGCTATCTATTGTATGACAGTTTTTGAGTTTGGATACGTGATAGCTGACGCATTTCAGCGTAGGCCACGTGACCCAGCCTAAAATCCGCTAGCTACCCTATGTAACAGCACGGCATTACGGCCCATAATTCAGGAATATCAGATGGGGTAGAAAGAGAAAAACTATGCTATAAGAACGAGTCGCTTGGATCACTGGCGCGGGATCGGGTATTGGCCGAACTGCGGCGATCCGGTTGGCTCAAGAAGGTGCCAAAATCGGCGCGCCGGGCCGAGACAGGGATGAACTGGAAGTGGTGGTACATGAAATTCAAGGTCAAGGAGGTGAGGCAATCGCACTGGCAGCGGATATCTCACAGGCTATGGAAATGAAACAGGCAATCGATCAACTGGTGCAGCGCTAGGGGCGGATCGATATTGTGTTCGCCAACGCGGGGATTAATGGGGTGTGGGCACCGCTCGAAGAACTGTCACCGGAAGCGTGGGACAAGACCCTCAACATCAATCTCAGAGGCACATTTTTGACGATTAAATATGCGTGCCGTATCTCAAAAAACAAGGCGGATCGATCATCGTCACCTTGTCGGTGAACGGCACCCGCATGTTCAGCAATACGGGGGCCAGCGCTTATGCAACGTCCAAAGCGGGCCAAGTCGCATTGACCAAAATGATCGCGCTGGAGCTGGCTCAGGATAAAGTACGGGCTAATGTGATCTGCCCTGGTGCGATTGAAACCGAAATTGATCAAAATACTGAGCGGTGATACCTGGAATGGCGTCCTTAACGCACGGAAAACCAGGGACATCGGAGCAAGTGACGTTTTTAGCGTCGGACGCTTCGAGTCATAGCAGCGGGACCGAAATCTGGATTGATGGGGCACAATCGCTGCTGCAAGGATAAAAATAAAGCGAGGAAGTGCCAGTGAGAAAAATCTCACTGGCAGAATTCCGACCCACCGCAGGGAACCCGCACAATCAACAAGGCTGGTCGAGCGCGGGACAAATGGACATTAAGCAGTGACGCGGCGACCAAACAACAAGGCGACGATAAACAGAACCAGGAAAACAAAGAACAGAAGCTGTGCGATAGAAGCCGCCGCACCGGCGATACCACCAAATCCCAAGAGGGCCGCGAGAATGGCAACGATCAGGAAGAAGATAGACCAGCTCAACATCAGAACACCTCACTTGACTTCGTTGTTTAATTGATAAATTCAAATTTACACGATCTGAGCCGGGCTGAAATGAGGTAGGTGGCGCATTTAGGGCCAGGCCAATGGTGGGAACTTCTTCTGAGCCACCTGGCTGGCCTGTTAGCCCATTTGATCGATCAATTTTTCAACGGGGGCCGGGTCTTTTTTGTCCTCTTCGCGCGCCTCACGGATGGCGGGCAGGCTGTCGAGCGTAATATAACCATGCTCAACGGCATGAAGGGCAGCGGCGGCGGTATCGGGCACGAGTAACATTTCGGTCCCGGCGGTCTGGGCTTGTTGGATAAGAGTCTGCATCGCCTGATCGCGCTGATCGCCCGATACATCCCGAATATATATGGCGGGAATACGTCCGGGGAATTGCTGAACGGCGCGAAAATAAATTTCGGGATCGTGCTCACCGCTATCTCCGATGAGTATAAAGGGCAAATTGGGATGGGTCAGCATGATTTCTTTGATACGCTTCAGCTTGTGCGCTTGGGGGTCCGGGCGAACCAGATAATCTTCAGTTAGTCCCAGATCGAGCAGAAAGAATGCACCCAGTGGAATGCCCCGCACTTCGAAAAAGTCCACCAGGAGATCATAGAGATTCCAGGGACTGTTCGAGACGTAGTAGATCGGGTTGTGGGTGCTGCGAGTCCCCTGCTGTAAAGCGGTGTAAAATTCAGCTACACCGGCAAATGGCAAACGAGTTTTGGAATTGTAGAGAAACGTGTTGCGGGCCATTTTGACCCAATGCAGGACATCGGTTTGAATGACGGTATCATCCAGATCACTGATCACGCCAAACTGGGCATCGGGCGGAGGAACCAAAACACGTCCGAGCGCCGTTGCGCCATCCTGCCCGGCAAAATCGGGCAGTTCAAGGTGGATGTCGTACCAAATCTGGTCGGAGAGCAGAACTTCATCCAGTTGAATCTGGGCTTCAAAGTAGCCCTCTTCGTCCGTTAATAACTGGAGCGTTTTGTCGCCAAACTTTGCCCGGATGCGGGTATGCGGAATTTCGTGGCTGTCGAAGCGGCGGTACATATTCAACAGGTTGTCCCACAGGCTGTCGTTGTCGTGGGCGCTCAACACATCATGACTGGAAACGACGCGGCCCTTGAGATAGAGCTTATGGCGGGTGCCATGCCCCAGATAGGGCAAAATGGTTATGGGGCCAAACCCCAGCTTATCGCGCAGGCGGTATTTCAGGGAATCGTAGTGTTCTTCAATATTGGCCGCGATTTCCGCAATCGCTGTTTTCCAACCCGACATTCTGCTAACCTCTTTTATGATTTAAAGTAGCGGGAGGTGTGTATGGCAGAACCGAATAAGCCCGGTTTTGTGAGCCGACTCAAAACTCTGGTGGATTGGGATCGCAGCGCTCTTAAGCGCGTTCATGTGATCATCAATCCAGCAGCGGGGGGCGACGAGCCAATTCTTGCACCTCTCAATACTGTTTTCCGCGATCTGCCTATTGATTGGCAAATTTTTGTCACAAAACGCCCCCACGACACGGAACGGTATGCCCAACAAGCCGTTGCAGAGAGAGTGGATGTTGTGGCGGTGTATGGGGGCGATGGCACTGTTTTGGAAGCCGCAAGCGGTCTGCGTGGCAGTCCGATTCCACTGGCGATTTTGCCCGGTGGAACCGCAAATGTGCTGTCGGTTGAGCTTGGGATTCCGCGCGATCTCAAAGAGGCGGCAGCACTGATCGGCGTATCCAATCCTACGCTGCGCCCGGTGGATATGGGGCTGGTAGGCGATCATATGTTTTTTCATCTGGGGCTGGGGTTCGAGGGCGAAATGATCGAAGCGACCGACCGCGAGGCCAAAAGCAGTTCCGGTATGATGGCGTATATTGTCTCCACGCTCAAGCGGCTGCGTAACCCACCACTGGCGCATTACCGGATTACGATGGATGGGCAAACGGCGGAGATCGACGGAATCAACTGCATGGTGACAAATTTTGGTAGTATTGGACTGGGCAAGGTCAAGCTGTCGCACGCCATCGATATGAGCGATGGTCTGTTGGATGTGCTGGTGATTAAGGATACGAACCTGAGCACACTGCTGAATGCGGCCACAGATGCGGTTTTCTCCGGCGATCTTTCGAATTCGGACTCATTGAAACACTGGCAGGCTAAGGAGGTTGTGATTGAAGCTGATCCTCCGCAAGCGGCCACACGGGATGGTGAAATTCTAAAGCTGGAAGAAATCCGGGCGACGGTTGTGCCAGGGGCGGTTCAGGTGCTTGTTCCGAGCGGCGTATGATGGTGATGGCCTAACTTTGCTTTGGGTGACTGCATAAAAAACGGGCAGTCTGAGGAATAGACTCGATGAAGGTCGATTTGGCGCTGGATACTCTGGCGTTTCGCAAGACGATGGGCCTGTTTGCAACGGGCGTAGCGGTGTTGGCGACGGTTGCGGACGACGGGCAAACAATTGGAATGACCGCCAACGCGATCACCTCGGTTTCACTCGATCCGATGTTGATCCTGGTTTGCGTTGCCAAGAACGCTCATATAGCCCCCTATATCCTGGCAACACCGGGATTCTCGCTCAACTTTTTGGATGCACATCAGGAAGACCTGTCGGTATTTTTCGCGGGGAAGTGGAAAGAACCGATCCTGCCAGCCTTCGAATTTCTTGCGTGGGAGGGAAGCGCCCCTCTGTTGAACGGCTGTATGGCGGCGGCGGCCTGCCGACGCACCCAGGTGATTGAAGGCGGGGATCACTGGATTGTGTTGGGCGAAGTCACGGCGCTGTATCGTGCTGAGGATACGTCTGATCCGCTGCTGTTTTATGGGGGAAAATACCACCGGCTGCGCAAAACGGCACAAACGGATAGAATCTAGCTAACCTCATTCTATCTAAAAATAAAGGATGTACCGATGATTCATCCGGGCGCAATTGACTCGCTGCTTAACGGCGATCACGGTTCTCCATTCGACTTGTTAGGATCGCACGCGGTAGGCGATGGTACAACCTCGATACGCGCTTTTCGCCCTTCGGCCAAAACGCTTAGCGTCTGCGTGGATGGGACGTGTTATCCCATGACACGGCTGCATGACGGCGGTTTTTTTGAGATCACCCTGCCGGGGGAGCAGCTCAAGTATCATTTCGAAGCGACGACATTCGAGGGACAGGAGGAAACATTTGCCGATCCTTATGCGTTTGGCCCCTGGTTCACGGACTATGATCTCTATTTGTTCAACGAGGGGCGGCTGCTGTACAGCTATGAAAAATTTGGCGCCCATCGGCGTGAAGTTGATGGGGTGCGCGGGGTCAATTTTTCAGTCTGGGCACCAAACGCGTATAAGGTCAGCGTGGTGGGGAATTTTAATAACTGGGATGTGCGGATACATCCGATGAGCCTGCATGGGCTGACCGGGGTGTGGGAATTGTTTATCCCCGGCCTGGATGAAGGGGCTACCTACAAATACGAAATTCGCTCGCGATTCGGCGGGTATCGAACCGAAAAAGCCGATCCCTACGGCTTTTATTCCGAAATGCGACCCCGAACCGCATCGGTTGTGGTCAACCTGGAACAGTACTCGTGGCAAGATCAGGATTGGATGGAAGACCGCGCCCAACGGAATATGCTCACTTCGCCCATGTCGATCTATGAGGTCCACCTGGGATCATGGCGGTGCGGGGAAAACGGGAAATGGTTCTCATACCGCGAGATGGCGGATCAACTGGTCGCCTATGCTAAAGAAATGAACTATACGCACCTCGAATTAATGCCGGTAGCTGAACATCCGCTTGACGCCTCGTGGGGGTACCAAGTAACAGGATATTATGCGCCGACCAGCCGGTTTGGTCCGCCCACCGATTTTATGTACTTCATTGATCGCTGTCACCAGAACGGCATTGGGGTGATTCTGGACTGGGTGCCCGCGCACTTCCCTAAAGACGGGTATGCCCTCAGCTACTTTGACGGCACGCATCTTTACGAACATGCCGATCTGCGTCAGGGCGAACATCCCGATTGGGGCACTTATATTTTTAATTACGGACGCAACGAAGTTCGCAACTTTTTGATCTCGAATGCCCTATTCTGGCTTAAACAGTACCATATCGATGGGCTGCGGGTGGATGCTGTATCATCGATGCTGTACCTCGATTTTGGGCGCAAAGATGGGCAGTGGATCGCGAATGAATATGGCAGCAACGAGAATTTGCAGGCGATTAAGTTTCTGCAAGAAGCGAATGCCACCATCCATGCAGAATGTCCCGGCGCAATGACGATTGCCGAAGAATCTACCGCGTGGCCGATGGTATCGCGGCCCACTTATCTGGGCGGACTCGGCTTCACCTTCAAATGGAACATGGGATGGATGCACGATACGCTGGAATATATGGCGCAGGACCCGGTATTCCGGCGCTACCATCACCATAAACTCACTTTTTCACTGGTTTATGCCTTCAGTGAGAATTTTGTGCTGTCGCTGTCGCATGATGAAGTGGTCCACCTGAAGGGATCGCTGCTGACGAAAATGGCCGGAGACTGGTGGCAAAAATTTGCATCACTGCGGCTGTTGTTCGGCTACCAATTCACACATCCGGGCAAAAAGCTGAACTTTATGGGGCAGGAAATTGGGCAGTGGCGTGAGTGGAGCGAGGAACGCGGACTGGATTGGGATTTGCTCAAATGGCCGACCCATGCCAGCATGCAAGCCTGGGTGCGCAACCTTAACCAGTTCTATCAAGCTCAACCCGCGCTTTATGAACAAGACTACGATTACCGGGGGTTCCGGTGGATCGAGTCTAACGATGCCGAGCAGAGCGTGTTTACATACCTGCGATTTGCGACTGATCCGAATGATTTTTTGGTGGTGGCCTGCAATTTTACGCCGGTCCCCCGGCATAACTACCGGATCGGTGTGCCCGACGCCGGGTTTTATGAGGAAGTGTTAAACAGTGATGCCGGGATATATGGCGGGGGCAATATCGGCAACTACGGCGGCAAACAAAGCGACTCGCTGCCCTGGCACACTTATCCACAGAGTTTGAGTCTGACGATACCGCCATTGGGGATGGTGGTGCTGCAACTCGTTAAATCCGGGAAAAGTTAAGTAGGGGCCTTCCTCACCCCCTCGATCCCCGTCTCCAACCCAGTTGGAAGAGGAGGAGACGGTATCTACAAAAACATCGTGGGAGTGACTTCTAGCAGCGAGAGGGGACGCACACGCTACCTTATTTGTGACGCCGCTCCAGTTCGGCGGTCACATCTTCGGGGGAGAGGCCGCGATAGGACAGCAGTACAAGGCAGTGGTAGGCGAGATCGGCCAATTCAGAAATCACGCGCTCATCCCCCTGGCCTTTGGCTGCAAGGATGACCTCAACCGCTTCTTCACCGATCTTCTTGACGATTTCATCCTCGCCCGCATCCAGCAGTTGGTTCGTATATGAACCGGGCTTCGGGTTTGCCTTACGATCCTCAATCACCCCAAACAGATGCGTTAACATATCACTCCTCCAATGTGCGGAAAAAACAGCTTACATGCCCCGTATGACAGGCCGGACCCGCCGGGCGAACCTTGACCAGCAGCGTATCACCATCACAATCGATCCATAGGCTGACCACCTGCTGAGTGTTGCCGCTGGTGGCCCCCTTGTGCCAGAGTTCGTTCCGGCTGCGGCTCCAAAAATGAGTCTGACCTGTTTCCTGTGTCAGCCGCAGGGCATCGGCATTCATCCAGGCGACCATCAACACGACGCCTGTACCCTCATCCTGAACGACTGCCGGGATCAGGCCCTCGGCATTCCACTTTACTATTGGCTCCATAAATCCTCTGAATGTCGGTGTAGCTAAGGGACGGTAGGCATTTCGCCGGTACGATGCGCGCGCGAACGAGCCGCCTGCCGCAGATCGCGAATTTGTTTGAGCCACGCTTCGGCAGAACCGCGCGCCGCCTGATCGAAGTCTTGCCCCTGACCGGCGTAAATGATGGCGCGGGTGATGTTCACCAGCGGCCCCACTGTTCGCGTGCCGCCGTAGGTCACGGCATCTTCCAGGCTACCGCCCTGCACGCCAATACCAGGGATCAAAAAGGGAAGCGCAGGTGCCCACGAACGGACGCGCGCCAGATCGGAGTGGGTGGCGGCGACGCCCAAGCCAATCTGATCGGGATATTTGCGGCCCAGCGTATTGACTTCACCTGTCACATAACGGAACAACGGCGAATCGGGACGGGGCCACAGTTGAAAATCATTCCCGACCGTATTCGTTGAGCGAACCAATACAAAAACCATTTTGCCAGGATAGTCTAAAAGCGGCAGAATGCCATCCAAGCCAATATAAGGGCTGGCTGTGACGGCATCAACCTTGAGGGCATCATAAGCAGCTTTGGCATATTGTTTGGCGGTATGGCCCGTGTCACCAAATTTAGCATCCAGAAGCACCGGAATTTCGGTTGGGATGTGGGCGAGAGTCTTCTCCAGGGCGTTCCATCCCTCCAGCCCAAAAGCCATGTAAAACGCAAGATTGAGCTTATAGGAACTCACCAAATCAGCGGTCGCATCGATAAGACGCCGATTAAACGTTAAAACATCAATCCCGGCGGGCATTAACTCGGCGTCAGGGTCCAACCCCAGACACAGCCAGGATTGCCGTGATTGCTGCAAGGACACTAACTTTTCAATAAACGTCATCGCCCAATCCTTCATCCTCAAGAAATTTTAACGTAAATATCTAACAGTATAACGTGGTACAATGGCGCTGCAACCTCACCCAGAAATCAATTCAGGAGTGTTACTTTGTACGCACGCGATCTTGTTGGCAAGTTAGCATCCGAAATGTCCTTGCGCCGCGAACAGGTGCAGAATACGGTGTCGCTGTTGGACGGCGGCAATACGGTGCCGTTTGTGGCACGGTATCGTAAAGAACTTACCGGGAGCCTGGACGAAGAACAACTTCGGAATTTGCTGGATCGCCTCACGTATTTGCGCAAGTTAGGAGAACGGCAGGATGCGGTGGTTGCCAGTATTCAGGAACAGGGAAAACTGACGCCTGAACTGGAAACGGCGATTCTGGATGCGGAAACCCTTCAGGCGGTGGAAGACCTGTATCTGCCGTACAAGCCGAAACGCCGGACGCGGGCAACGATTGCCGCGGAACATGGGCTGCAACCGCTGGCGGAGTTGATTGCAAAACAGACCGTTACCCGCGAAACACTGGACAGCCTCGCGGCGGCGTATCTGAGCAAAGATGTTCCCGACGCGAATGCCGCATGGCAGGGCGCACGTGATATTGTGGCGGAATGGGTGGCGGATGACGCGCGGAGCCGGGATGTGGCACGGCGCGAAACCTTGCAGCGGGGGACAATTGGCGCAGCGCTGGTGAACGCGGATAAAGACCCGAAAAAAGTATTCCAGACGTACTATCAATTTTCCGGCAGCGTCAAAGGAATCCGGCCTTATCAAACGCTGGCTTTGAACCGGGGCGAGAGTGAAGAAGCGCTGCGGGTGCGCATCGAGGCACCAGACGAGGATATTGTGGCGCATTTGATGCGTATCTTCCCGGCTAACCGCAAATCACCACTGGCAGAACAGCTTCAATTGGCGGTGGCGGATGCCTATAAACGGCTGATCGCACCCGCCATTGAACGGGAAGTACGGCGCTTGCTGACTGAACAGGCTGATCAGCATGCGATTGGGGTGTTTGCTACGAATCTGCGCGGATTGCTGCTGCAACCGCCGCTCAAAGGGCGCGTGGTGCTGGGGATCGATCCGGGCTTCCGCACGGGGTGCAAAGTCGCGGTGGTGGACGAGACGGGTAAGGTGCTGGATACGGTCACAATCTACCCCCATGCGCCGCAAAATGAACGGCGTAACGCGCTGCAAACACTGGAATATCTGGTGCGGACACATCACGCGGATTTGATTGCCATTGGCAATGGCACCGCGTCACGGGAAACGGAAGAACTGGTCGCTACGCTGATCCGGCAGGATGTTCCGACACAGTATCTGATGGTGAATGAGGCGGGGGCGTCGGTGTATTCGGCGTCGCCGCTGGCGCGGGCGGAACTGCCTGATCTGGATGTGTCGATGCGCGGGGCGGTGTCGATTGCGCGGCGGGCGCTGGATCCGCTGGCGGAACTGGTGAAGATCGAACCGCGCAGCATCGGCGTGGGACTGTACCAGCATGACGTCGATCAAAAAGAACTCGACTCCAAGCTGACAGAAGTAGTCGAATCGGTGGTCAACGGCGTGGGTGTTAATGTCAACACCGCATCGCCCGCGCTGCTGCAATATGTGGCCGGGCTGGGGCCAAAACTGGCCGAGCGCATTGTTGAAAAACGTGATCAAAGCGGCGCGTTCCGAGATCGATTCGAGGTGCGGCAGGTCAAGGGGATGGGCGACAAAACGTTTGAACAGGCCGCCGGATTCCTGCGCATTCCTGACGGTGAGAATCTGCTAGACAACACGGGCGTTCACCCGGAATCGTATCCGGTAGTGGAGCGGCTGCTCAAAGCGGTGAAGTTGTCGCTCAACGATCCGAACCTAGCGAAACAGGTGCGCGATCTACGGCGGACGATGGATGTGCCCGCGCTGGCGGCACAATTGAATGTGGGTGTGCCGACACTGCACGATATTCTGGACGACTTGACCCGCCCAGGACGCGATCCTCGCAGCGAACTAGATGCGCCGCTGCTGCGGTCTGATGTGTTGAAGATGGAAGATTTGATGCCGGGGATGACGCTCAAGGGCACGGTGCGCAATGTGGTTGATTTTGGCGCGTTTGTGGATATTGGGGTGAAACAGGACGGGTTGGTGCATATTTCGGAAATGGCAGACTTTCGCGTGCGCGATCCCTATGAAGTGGTCAGTGTGGGGGATGTGATCGACGTGCGTGTATTAAGTGTGGATGCCGAACGCGGACGAATCGCGTTGAGTATGCGAGGGAATTATGACTGATTTGCCGAGCAGTTACAGCGATATGGCGGACGAGTATGCACGGAAATTTATGGACGAACTGGACCATAAGCCGCTGGACCGGGAACTTCTGAGTCGCTTCGCGGCGCGGGTGACCGGAAAAGGTCCGGTGTGTGATATGGGATGCGGACCGGGACAGATCGCCCAGTATCTGCGGGACTGCGGCGTGAACGACATTCTGGGGATAGATATTGCGCCGGGGATGATCGAACAGGCGCGGAAACTGAATCCAGACATCGTCTTTCGAGTGGGCGATATGCGTGCCATCGAGGAACAAGATAATGCGTGGGCGGGAATCAGCGCGTTTTATTCGATTATCCATATTCCGCGCGAAGAAGTGGCGGCTGTACTGCGGGAATGGCGGCGCGTGCTGAAACCGGGCGGCTGGGTGCTGCTGACGATTCACCTGGGAGATCAGGTTCTGCACCTCGATCAATGGGGAGAAACAGCCGTTTCGCTCGATTATTTCTTCTTCCAGACCCAGGAAATGGAACGTTATCTGAAAGAGGCTGGATTTATAATCGACGAGGCGATTGAGCGCGATCCGTATCCTGAGGTGGAATACCAGGGCCGACGGGCGTATATTTTGGCGCGGAAAGGGGCGCAGTGATGATCGAGATTGGCGCGACAGCCAGCCGCACGAAAACTTTTACGGATGAGGATGTACGCGGGTTCGCTGTGGTCAGCGGGGATGAAAACCCGGTGCATCTGGATGAGAACTATGCCGCCAGCACCCGATTCGGCCAACGGATCGTACATGGGATGCTGACCGCCGGGTTGATTTCGGCCACACTGGCGAACGATCTGCCGGGCGTAGGCACGATTTATATGAGCCAGACGTTACAATTCAAAGCACCGGTGTTTATCGGAGAAACGATCACCGCAACAGTAACAGTGACAAAATTTCGCGCGGATCGGGGAATTGCCACACTGACCACTGTCTGCACCAATCAGGACGGAAAAGTGGTGCTGGAAGGCGAAGCGGTGGTTCTGGCCCCGGCGTCCTGAGCATCGAACAAGACTTCCCGGTGTTTTTTTGCTGAGACGCTTAAACAAGGAGAGAGATATTATGTTTGATTTGAGTGGGCGGATTGCCCTGATTACGGGCAGTGGGCAAGGGATTGGAAAAGCTGTCGCGCTGGAACTGGCAAAACAGGGCGCGAAGATTGTGACGAACGACGTCACCGGATGCTGTGCGGATGATACGCTAGAAGAAGTGCGCGGCATCGGCGGTGATGGGTTAGCCATCACGGCGGATGTCAGCGATCCGGCCCAAGTGGATGCGATGATCAAACAGGTGATTGATACTTTCGGGCAGATTGATATTTTGATTAACAACGCCGGGACTACGCGCGACAACCTGATCATTCGGATGGACGAAGCGGACTGGGATTTGATCATGCGGGTGAACCTGAAAAGCGCCTGGTTATGTTCTAAGGCGGTGGTGCGCCCGATGATGAAAAAGCGGTATGGACGTATCATCAACATGTCGAGCGTCAGCGGGCTGGCAGGCCAAGCTGGACAGACGAATTACAGCGCCAGCAAAGCCGGATTGATCGGGATGACCAAAGCCTTGGCGCGCGAAGTAGCCTCACGCGGGATCACCGTCAACGCGGTTGCGCCGGGGTTTGTGAAAACCAAATTAACCGAGAATTTGCCCCAGGATATTTTGGATGGACTGGTGAATAGTATTCCGCTGGGGCGCTGGGGAACGGTGGAGGATATTGCCAATGCAGTGTCGTTTTTGGTTGCGGAACAGTCCGGTTATATCACCGGGCATGTGCTGTCGGTGGACGGCGGGCTGGCGATGATGTAGAAGGAAACGGGGCGATACACGAATCGCCCCGATGAACTTTTGGGGAAGAGAGAAAGCCAGTTGCGCGATCTGCCGAAAAAGATGCGGGATATGTAGAGCGCTTGTTTTTTGGGGAAAATTTGCTGCGTTCCCCGTCCCGATTCTCTGTGTTATAATTGCACGTAGTGCATGGCATTGGAAAGGGGCAGCAATGGTAACACCCCGGCACCCAAACGATACAGTCACCATCGCACCTGGTGTGCTTATTATGATCGCGCGGATGGCAACCCTGGGCGTTAAGGGCGTCGTGCGCATGGGCAGCACATCGGGCGGCGTGAACCGGCTGCGGCGGCGCATACCGTCGGCAGAAGGGGTGCAGATCGACATCAGCGACGATATTGTGACGGCCCATCTGTACGTTGTGGCCGACGCCACCGCCAATTTGCGCGAAATGTGTGTGGAAGTGCAAAAAGCAGTCGCGCGATCCATTCGAGAATTGTTAGGGATGAAAGTGGAATCAGTCAATGTGCATGTCGAAGATGTGGCATTTACTGATTTGACACCAGCATAGTAGGTTTGCCTTGATAGATTACCGGCACCAGGCACGGAGCCTGGCTTTACAAGTGCTCTACGAAATTGACAGCACCAACCATCCCGTTGGAATTGTACTCAACGAACGGTTGGAATCTGGCAGCTATTTGGAAGAAACGCGCCAACTGACCAGCCGGTTAGTACAGGGCATCTGGGAACATAAGGTTACGCTGGATGTCCTGATCCACCGCTACGCCCCCGAATGGCCGCTTGAACAAATCGCCGTTATTGACCGTAATATCCTCCGGATCGCCATTTATGAACTGGCGTTGGAGGAAAGCGTGCCGCTGAAAGTCGCCATTAACGAAGCGATTGAGCTGGGAAAAACATTTGGTACGGAGAGCACCCCGCGATTTATTAATGGGGTGTTGGGAACGCTTGCCTCGCGCGAGATTGATTTGCGGACTCAGTTTGTTGCATCCAAAAGCAAAGATTAGGTATGCCAGAAACCCGCCCCAGCCATTCCTATAGCGCCTGGACCGCAATCAGCGGGGATGCCGATGAAACGACACTCACGTTGATGGAGCATTTGATCGAACTGCGTAAGCGGCTCTTTCGAGCAATTCTGGCACTCGTGGCGGGCGTTGTGTTTTCAGCTTTTTTTACCGACCAGATTCTGCGCTACCTGATTCGTCCGTATGGCACGGAACTCCAGGTGTTAGGGCCGACAGAAAGCGTCGTGATCTATTTTCGGGTGGCACTGTTGGCGGGCGCGATTATGGCAATGCCATTCGTCACGCTCCAATTGTTTTTGTTCATCGCACCGGGATTAACTCGCAAAGAAAAACGATGGGTTTACCTGTCGCTTCCGGCAACCACGCTGCTGTTTTTGGTGGGTGTCTCGTTTGCATGGTTTATTATGGTCCCGGCGGCGCTGGATTTTCTGCAAAATTTTGAGAGCGGTGTTTTCAAACCAGAGTGGACCGCTGAACGATATATTGCGTTTTTGACCTCGCTACTCTTCTGGATCGGGGTGGCCTTTGAAATGCCAGTCGTGATCTTTGTGCTGGCTCGATTGGGACTTGTCGGCCCCCGCCCCTTGATCCAAAATTGGCGGTTGGCGGTGGTGATTATCGCCGTGATTGCAGCCTTGATCACGCCCACCGTTGATCCCTTTAATATGCTGCTGGTCATCGCCCCCCTGATGATTCTGTACCTCCTCAGCGTCGGGGTGGCGGTGATTGCATACCCCCGCACGCGACGTAAGTGACGTTACATTTGGGTTATCGTCCGTCGCCGGGGTTGTACCAAAGCAGAGGAGCTTTTTTTCATGGCAAAGACTCGTGTCTTAATCATGGGCGCCGCTGGACGCGACTTCCACAACTTCAATTTAGTATTTCGTGACAATGATGCTTATGAAGTTGTAGCGTTCACGGCAACGCAGATTCCAGACATCGGGGGACGCACGTATCCGCCCGAACTGGCCGGGAAACTCTACCCCAAGGGCATTCCCATTTATGATGAACACGAACTCAACCGGCTCATCCACGATTTAAAAGTGGATGAGGTGGTGTTCGCATATTCGGATGTCACACACGACTATGTGATGCACAAAGCGAGCCAGGTGTTAGCGACTGGGGCGGATTATAAGCTGATCGGCCCGAAGCGCACGATGCTGCAAAGCACCAAACCGGTTGTGGGTGTGGGCGCGGTGCGGACCGGCAGCGGCAAGAGCCAGACGACGCGCGCGATCAGTGATGCGCTGCGGAGTATGGGCTACAAAGTTGCGGTTGTGCGGCATCCGATGCCCTACGGCGACCTGGCAAAACAGGCTGTCCAGCGGTTTGAAACGTATGATGATCTTGCCAAACACGATGTCACCATTGAAGAGAGCGAAGAATACGAGCCGCATATTGATCGCGGAACGGTGGTGTTCGCGGGCGTGGATTACGAGCGGATTCTGCGCGAAGTCGAAAAAGAAGCCGACATTGTGTTGTGGGACGGCGGCAACAATGACCTGCCTTTCTTTAAGCCAGACCTGTATTTTGTGATTGCGGACCCGCTGCGGCCTGGGAATGAAAAGAAATATCATCCCGGAGAGGCGAATTTGCGCATGGCGGATGTCATTATCATCAATAAGATTGACTCGGCCACCCCCGAATCGGTGCAGATGGTACGCGAAAGCATCGTGGAATTGAACCCGAATGCGCTCGTGATTGACGCGGCATCCCCGATTTATGTGGATGATCCCGATAGCATTCGCGGAAAGTCGGTGTTGGTGGTGGAAGACGGCCCAACTCTGACGCATGGCGAAATGGCCTACGGCGCGGGTGTGGTCGCGGCGCGGCGGTTTGGCGCGGCGAATCTGGTTGATCCACGCCCGTATGCAGTGGGCAGCATCATCCGCACGTATGAAAAGTATCCCAAGACCGGCACGCTGCTGCCTGCGATGGGGTACGGTGAACAACAGAAGCATGACCTCGAAGAGACGATCCGCAATACGCCTGCTGATCTGGTGATCGTTGCGACGCCTATCGATCTGACTCGCGTGATCAAGATTGATAAGCCGTTCCAGCGCGTGCGATATGAGTTGGAAGAGATCGGCCAGCCCACCGTTGCATCGGTCCTCGAAGCCAAGTTTGGCCGCAAAGCCTAAGCCCGAATGAGATACCAAGCGCGTCCTTCTGGGCGCGCTTTTATTCTATGAAAAAAACATCTTCGCCAAATGTTCGCCCTTCTCACCGTCGCCGACGAATCTATGGCTGCGCACTCGTTACCCTGCTGTTTGTTGGAGTGGGTGTTCCACTTGTTGCCGGATTTTTTTCAATGTACGTTTTGCTGTACCGCCCCTGCGACAACAATGGGACAACACCGGGCGATCATGGGTATACCTGGGAAGATGTGACGCTGGAAATCGAAGGTAAGCCGGTCAAAGGGTTTTTTATCCCCGGCACGAACGGGGCAACCGTTATTATTGCACCCGCGTTTAACCACAGCCGAGGATCGCGATTTGGTGAGGCGGATATCCTGGCGCGACACGGATATGCGGTGCTTAGTTTCGAATCGCGATGCTGTGCCGATCTGAAACCTTTCACTTTAGGTTTTCGGGAAGCGCAGGATGTGCGTGTGGCGCTCGATTACCTGTTGGCGCGGGATGATGTGGACCCGGCACGGGTCGGGATTCTGGGTTTTTCGTCGGCGGGGGCGGCTTCGATCATGGCGGCAGCGCAGTATCCCGAAATTCAAGCGGTAGTAGCCGAAGGAGGTTATGGCGATTTTGCCGAGAATGCGGTAGGAATGAAGGGGGGCAACATCCTGACGCGACTCTACAAATGGTCGCTTGGCACCTCGTACCACCTGTTAACAGGCATTGATATAGACACGCTGGCACCTGTGGATGTGATTGGGAAAATTGCGCCCCGGCATGTTCTGCTGATTTATGGCAGCGAAGAACCGAGTCTGACGGATGGACGCCGCCAACTGGACGCCGCAGGGCCTAACACCGACCTATGGATCGTTGAGGGAGCGCATCATGGCAGTTATATGCAGGATGCGCCCGAAGAATTTGAAAGACGAGTGATCGCGTTTTTTGACCAAGCGCTGTTAAACGAAGGGCAGTAAAGTACGATGAACATTGAATCGGGCCGAATATTGATTGTTGATGATACACCTGCCAACCTGCGACTGCTGGGCGGCATATTAAAAGCGTATGGGTATGAGATTTATGAAGCAGTAAATGGCACAACAGCTTTACAAATGGCCGATACATGCGCGCCCGATCTCATTATGCTGGACATATTAATGCCCGATATGGATGGATATGAGGTATGCGAAAGGCTTAAAGCGACCGAAAGTACCCAAAATATCCCGATCATGTTTATCAGCGCACTCAGCGATACGGATGGTATTGTCAAAGCCTTTACGATGGGCGGAGTGGATTATGTCACCAAGCCGTTCCAACCACGCGAAGTGCTGGCGCGCGTGGCAAACCAATTAACCGTTGTAAACCAACGCCGACAGCTCGAAATGCAGCGGGAACAGGATCGCCAGCATTTTGAACTGATCGATAAATTGAAGCAGCAGTTTATTTATACGGCTACGCATGATCTCAAAAACCCGCTCAACGTGATTATTGGTTACATCGAATTGTTAGACGAAGAAACGGATGAAAGCTGCCAAGCGCCCTTTTTTAAAGATGCGATTGAAAACATCCGGCGCAGTGTAGGCAAAATACGCCTGCTTGTCACAGATATGCTTGATCTGGCCCAGATAGAGGCTGGAATCCGGCTGACATTGGAACCCATGTCGCTGGCCTATTTTCTGGATACCGCGCTCCAGGGCTTTTCGGTTCTGGCGCAAAAGAAGCAGATTGAACTGGTGGTTACACTTCCCGCCGAAGAAGTTACAGTTCCGATCTGTGCGCATCAAATGGAGCGGGCTGTTACGAATCTGGTATCCAACGCGATCAAATATACGCCCCCCGGCGGGCGAGTCGAGGTTTCGGGGGTGTCCAATGGCGAATATGCCCTGATCAAGGTACGGGATACAGGATTGGGGATTCCTGAAGAAGATATGCCGCATCTGTTCGAAGCCTTTTACCGAGTGGGAAATATGGAACACCATAAAATTGAGGGAACGGGACTCGGACTGACGGCAGTCAAGTCGATTGTGGATCAGCATCAAGGGCAGATACTGGTCGAAAGCGAACCCGGTAAGGGCAGCCTGTTTTGTGTTAAACTACCCCTGATAAAATAATTTTAGAAAGGATCAATAAACTTGAAACCGGCAATCATGGTTCATGGTGGAGCCTGGAAAATTGCGGAAGAAACCCACGCCGAACATATCGGCGGGGTGCATGTCGCTGCCGAAGCTGCCTGGGAGATTCTGCGGAAGGGCGGAACCGCGCTGGATGCTGTCGAAAAAGCGGTCAGTATTATGGAAGATGATCCGACGTTCGATGCCGGGGTGGGCAGCGTGCTCAACCGGGCCGGGGAGATTGAACTCGATGCGATGATTATGGAAGGCAAATCACTCGCATTGGGATCGGTGGCGGCGGTGCGCGGGATCACGAATCCGGTGAAACTGGCGCGGCTGATTATGGATGACACCGATCATAACATGCTGGTAGGTGAAGGCGCGCGGCGGTTTGCCGAACTCAAGGGGATGCGGCTGTGCGCCCAGGCGGAACTCACCATTCCGCGTGAGGTGGAACATTTCCGGCGGCTGCAATTGCAACCGGATTATCATCTGTCGGATGATTTTACGCCAGAAACCCATGATACGGTGGGCGCGGTGGCAATTGACCATGCTGGGAATGTTGCGGCGGCAACGTCAACGGGCGGCGTGCGCTACAAAATGCCGGGGCGTGTGGGTGATTCACCCCTGGTGGGATCGGGTGCCTATGCGGATAACATGACCGGGGCAGCATCTACTACCGGGCACGGCGAAAGTATTATGCGGATCGTGCTGGCAAAAACGGCCACCGATGCGATTGCCCATACAGGGACGGTTCAGGAAGCCGCTGATTACGCGATCAAGTATATGTACGAACGGACGCGGGGATATGGCGGTATTATTCTGATCAACTTTCAGGGTGAAATGGCTTTTTCGTATAATACACCCCACATGGCGGTGGCGTGGTCGAACGAACACGGGCAAATTCAGTCGCGGATCAAGGCGTAACGATTATGAGAATTCGGGGTCGGATCAGGAATACGGTTATCATTCTGCTGGTGGGACTGCTGGTGTCCGCTTGTAAATCGGGAGAGGAAAAACCGCTACCGACACTGTTGAAACTACCCGAAGACGGCACCGTAACTCCGCAGCCAAACGTGATTTTTATCACCGCGACACCCGAAACCCCGATTCCTATTGTTGCGACTGAAACGCCCAGCCTCATGCCAGAACCAGGAACCGTCGCCGCGCCTACTCCGACGGATGTGGTAGCGGTCTTACCCACACAGCCTGCAACACGCACAGCAACCTCAACACAAGGTCCGCCCGCGACACTGACACCCTCATTTACACCGACCGAAACCGATACACCCGTCACACCAGGGGCGGGCTTCAGCATTGTGGGCGCGGTGCCGGGAGAGGCGGGCAGCGCGAGCGTCAGTGGGTGCGCTACCATGCCATCGGGCGGATTTGGAAACCTGTTCCAAAGCGATCCTAATATCCAGGCGGGACTCGGATGTCCATTGAGTGGCGCGGCAACCTCCGGCAGCAGCGCTTACCAGCCGTTTGATAATGGGGTGATGTTCTGGGTGTCATCGCTGGGATCACAGCCGCAGCCCGTGATTTATGTGCTGTACAATAACGGCACTTACCAACGGTACAACGATACATTTGTCGATGGCGTTGATCCGAGCAGCAGCGGCGCGGTTGCACCGGAGGGCCGGCTAGAACCCGTGCGGGGATTTGGGAAAGTGTGGCGCGATATTCCGGGCGTGCGGGATACCCTGGGCTGGGCGACATCCGGCGAAAGCGGCGGATCGATGCAGATTCAATTGTTTGAGCGCGGCGAGATGGTGTTTGTATCGCAGTCGGGGCAGACGTACATTCTGCTGACCGGCGCACCGGGGACCTGGAGCGCACGAGCTGGAGGATACTAAAAAATGCAGCGTGACGATGGGGGCTTATGCATCGCAGAACGACACGGGAAAACCCTCGCCGCGTACCATAGGGCACAGGGCGACACGAACGACTGTGGGCCACATGTGGTCGCTATGGCCGTGAATTTCTGGACCGGACAGCAGACGCTTGATGCACACCAAATCGCGCAAAAAATGAACCATCCGCGTGTAAAGGTTGGATTACCGCCGCTTGTCGTGCGGCGGATTCCGAACTGGGCGACGTTTCCCTGGGGTATCGTGGATATGCTGCGCGAATATGGGCTGAAGGCGCGCTGGCGATTGTGGGCCAGGGAAGACGATTTGCAGCGGGCGCTGCGCGAAGATCATCTGGTCGCGCCCATCTTTGGAGAACCGTTCAGGCGGCGCGGGAGATGGTCGCATGTCGCGCTGCTGGCAGAGTGGAATCCGTCAACTTCCCAATACTATTTTGTTGACTCTGCCCGATCCTATCCCATGAGCACCTATACGCGCGATGAACTGCTGCGGTACTGGCGTAATATGGGACGGATTATGGTAGAAGCGTACTAATCTGGCAGCACAATAAAAGCGCCTAATACCGCCAGATCATTTCCGGGCGAGGGGTTCAACACGCGCACATTATTGAAGTTCACGCCATTGGTGGTATACATGCCCACAAACAGCGTTGTGGTGTCCACAGGCAGCGGAAAATCGAACCACAGATACAGCGTATCACCCGCGCGCCAATAACGGCCCGGCCAGGCGGAACGATCCCGCTGATCGAGGCGCTGTCCCTGAGCGTCCAGCGCATGAATGAACGCCTGATAGTCGGCCTCCGCCGGGCCGCTGAGTTTCCATTCCAGCATAATCCCCGTTTCATCCCGTGAATAACCAGTCAACGATGCGCCATTGGCAAACTGCACCGGGTCGATAGGGGTTATGTTGTCTGGCGCGGACGGAACCGGGCGTAACAAATAGGACTGGTCGCTACCGGGACGGAGCAAAAAGGGTTCGCCCTGACAATCCACAATGGAGCAGGTCAGGTAGGAATCGGTGCCCTGGGCGATCAATTCGAGGGCGTTATCAGCGGGAATCACCAGAGTCTGGGTGCCGTTGACAAAACGAACATTCGGAACCGGATCGAGCAGCACGCTCCATACGGCGGGGAGTTCGTCATAGGGGGCGAGTTCTTCAGTGCTGATGACGATCACATCCTGGGGGTCACGATCCAACACCGCCTGACGGATGTCAAGCAGATGGTGCAGCGGCGTGCCAAAGCCGCCAGAGGTGGCGTGGTCGTCTAAAAAATTAAGCAGGCGGGCATATAGTAGAATCTGAAAAGCAGAAATAACGATCACCAGCGCGGCTGCACTGATACCCATTATTTGGCGGGTGCGGGGTGTTTTGATCGCTGTCACGCCACCGGCAAAACCTGCACCGCACAAAATAAAAGCCGCAGGCATGAGCGGAATCATGTAGTGGGGGGTGACTTCGGTCCACTGCCAGAGAAAGGCGAGCACCGGCAGGGCCAACCATGCCACCAGCACGAGATCGTATTTTCGACGGAAACGCCACAGCAGCACCAGCGCCGAAAGCACCGCCGCCAGCGGGATCACTTTGAAAAGGGCGTACACGTTCGGAACAGAATCTAGATAGTTTTGGAACTGGTCAGGACCGGCAAGGGAATGGATATTGGTTCCGGCGACGGTAAACCATGCGTAGTCGATAGCTTCCGCACCGAACTGTTTTTCGTGGTCGGGGTTGGCGTTCAGCGCTTTGTCGAGCGTGTCGCGAGAAAACCAATCGTCACGGTAGAAACCGATCAGAACGGGGAGCAGAGTCAGCAGGGTGATTCCAGCGGCGAACGCTAATTCACGCCAATAGACGCGTTTGCCCCACAGCAGCAGCATAAACAGACTGAGCGGGATCAGAGTAAATGCGCCGTAGTGAGTTTGCACGGCAAGAACCAACAGCGGCCAATGTAACCAACGCGCCCAACGTTTGCCTTCACCAAAACCGAGCAAACCGGTGAATACGGTGGCGACCACAAACGGGGGTAGTAAATCCTGCGCCCAGATTTTGCGCGAGTAGATGATAGCCCATGGACTAACGGCATAAAGCAGTCCGGCGATCACCGCAGCGGTGGGGCCGTAGTAGCGCCGGGCAAGCGCCCAGGTTAACCCCACCGCAAGTATATTGAGCAGGCCGACAAAGAGAGTCGCCAGAATAGGGCTATCGTCGAAGGCGTAGGGGATGGCAAAGAGATACACATTGATCGGCGGGTTGGGGAGGCCAACTGAGGATGTGATACCGAGCAAGGGGAAATCGCGGCCCTGTACCAGATCGAGCGATAATTGGGACAAATTCGCCTCATCGCGCTTAAATTCGGTGATGCCCGGCGCAACCCAGCGCAGCACAGCCGCGAGAAGCAGAATCGCCAACAGGGTGAGCCATTCCCAGCGCCGCCACGAGATTGAAACCGGTTGCATAGTTCAGTCCCCTTGCAAAAAAAGGGCAGGTTGGGGAACCCGCCCAGATTGCTCGGATAAAGTATGAGGGCAAAACCCTGTGTTACTCCTCTGGGATGTCGTCGTCGGCCACAAAAACCTGCCAGGGGCCGTGCATGCCATCTTCGGTCACGCCATAATAAATGCGCAGTTGATTGTCGTCGCGCTGCACGAGATCATAACGGACTACACCGCCGCGTTTATAGCGCTTCCACAGCCCCACGTTGCCGTGCCATTCGACTTTATCAGGTTGGAGGGGATTGGATTCGGTTTCGGCAATCGCATAATGCCACAAACGGCGGGCCGATGAACGGGTTACATTTTTGACGACATTGCCGTTGCGCAGGTCGCGCATGGTGTGATAACGAGTCCCTTTGCGCTGCTCGGTGCCCAAAACTTCAACGCCTGTCCGGGGGGCTTCGAGTTGGGTGGGTACAATCGCCGCCTCGACCGGATCGGGCACTACCGGAATTTCAGCTTCGATATGGGTCGTTACCGGATCGGTGGACAGCGGATGATGAAGCATCAGCCCGCGATTCTGCGCGACTAACTGCACAATTTCGTCGCGCACCGCCAGATTGGTTTCATCCTCATCCCGCACATATATCTTATTGTCGTCAATGGCGTAAGGTGGGTCGTCGCCGCGCGGCACCTGGATGCGAATCACGGGCTTGCCTTGCGACTCCAGCACATCAATATCCACATCCAATGGCGGGGTGAGTTTATGCTCAACCTCGTTGCGCAGCATTTCGATGGCTTCGCCGGGATTGGGCACCCCGATGGGCTTCTCTTTGGGCCGGGAGGTTACGCCAACATAAATCGTGCCGCCGTTGGTGTTCGCCATCGCGCAGACATCCGCAATGACGGAATACAAACGTCCGCCGCGCCGCGTGATGCCCTCGTGAAACGACTGGACAATGCTGGGGCCTTCTTCACGCACGGCCTGCACATGATCGTACTGCTCCGGGCTGGAACGGTAGGGACGGGTGCGGGCAAAGTCGTTACTTTGGAACATAGCCAGCAGCGCCTCGAAAGACCGTTCGGGGAGCAGGACTTCGGTTACGCGATCACCCACCCCCAGATTTTTGTTGTTGCGCGGGTCGAGAGATAACCGGTGCGCATCGGAGCCTTGAATGGTGCGCATGCGGCGGGGATATTCGGGCTTGGTGCCGTCGAAAAAGCGGGCGGTACTTTTGCGTCCTCCCCGATCCAGATCGGTCACTTCGAGCGCATGGAGATAGGGGTCTTGTGTATAGGCAATTTTGGTCTGGCCGCCGAAGTCAAAGCCGCGCATAGCGACGCCATGAGTCGAATTGGCATGGGCCGCGATCACAATGCCCCCGGCCTGATTGATCACCCGGTAGGCGGTCAGCACATCGGATGACGCGCCGACCATTGATGATCCTTCATCCAATACGGCGGGGGGAATGTTGAGACTGAGCAGAATATGTTCAAGCTGGCGAACAGTCATGTCGGGAGAGAAGACACCCAGAATATGAAAGCCGAAGGTCGCGGTAAATTCAAAACCCGGCAGCAGGAGCATTTTGTCAAGCAAGCGGCGATATTCGGCCAGTTTGCGCTTTTCTTCGGGCTGGATACGTCCCAGACGTTCCAGATAGCTCAGATTGTTGATTTCGTCCACCATCGTCCGGTATCCCGCAACGGTGTTGTGGTCGGTGAAGGCGATGATGTCGATGCCGCGCAGTTCCGCCTGACGCAGAATATCTAAAAAGTCTACGCCTGATTCCTGATAATCGGCGGAACCCGATGTATGGAGATGCAGATCCATGCGGTACCACTGCATCTTCGAACGACGTGCTTTAGCAGTCACGCGAGCTACCCTACCCCTTGGCAATCAGGCCATTAAACAGATCGGCCAGCTTTCCCGGTTCAAATGGCTTAACCAAAAACTTGGTTGCCCCGGCTTTTAACGCGTCATCTTCCACATTCAGCCCGGATGTCATCACGATAGGCGCTGTCGCAAAAGCTGGATCGGCGCGTAAGGTGCGGATCACATCGACGCCATCCATATCCGAGAGATGGTAATCGACCAGAAACACATCCGGCTTGTTTTGCTGTGCTAATTCCAGAGCACCCTGTCCCCGCCCTGACATCAGAACTTCAAACCCATCCATTTCCAGAAGAGTTTGAAGTAACCGCACCGTGGTGCGGTCATCATCGATAATCATAATTTTGGCCAAAGCAGCCTTCCTTTATAGAATGTTGCGAACCCCAATTACCCGGCTTCGCTCACCGGCACAACGTCTGGTGACGTTTCTGCCGCTGGTTCCTGACCGTCACCGGGTACCAATGCCGCATCAAGTGCATCGGTTACTTTATCGACCAGGATAAATTGCATCGATTTACGCACTTCTTCGGGCACTTCATCGAGATCGTACTCGTTAAGCTTGGGCAGGATCACCGTATCCAACCCGGCCCGATGCGCCGCCAGCACTTTCGACTTGATGCCGCCGACAGGAAGCACCTGTCCACGCAGGGTAATTTCGCCTGTCATGGCGACATTGTTACGTACCGGACGCGCGGTAAAGAGCGAGGCCAGCGCAATCGCCATTGTTACCCCTGCGGACGGACCATCTTTGGGCACGGCACCCGCCGGAACATGCAGGTGGACATCGTGGTGCTCGAAGTAGTCATCGGTTAAACCCAGGTCACGCGCTTTGGAGCGAATATAACTGAACGCCGCGCGCGCGCTTTCCTGCATCACCTGTCCTAACTGTCCAGTATACTGGAAACCTTTACTTCCGGGCATTTGGGCAGCTTCGACAAAAAGTACATCACCGCCAAAGGGTGTTACCGATAACCCGGCTGCCACGCCGGGGGTGTTCGTGACCCGTTTTTCGATTTCGGTCTGGTAGCCAAAACGCGGATGATCGAGCATCTCTACCAGATCGGCCTTATCGATCACGATGGTTCCCTGGTGGCCTTCCGCAATTTTGGTGACGACTTTACGAGCTACGCGCCCAATTTCGCGTTCCAGATTGCGCACACCGGCCTCGCGCGTATAGTCACGGATGATGCCGAGAAGCGCATCGTCGGTGTATTCCAGTTCGTCAATCCGCAGACCGTTTTCTCGAATTTGGCGCGGAACCAGATATTGCCGGGCGATCTGAAGTTTTTCCTGTTCCGTGTAACCGCTGAGTTGGATGATTTCCATGCGGTCCAACAGCGGATCAGGAATCGTTTCCAGCGTGTTAGCTGTTGTAATGAACATAACCTGCGAGAGATCGAACGGCACGTCCAGATAGTGATCGCGGAACTCGAAGTTCTGTTCCGGGTCGAGCACTTCGAGCAGGGCCGACGCCGGATCACCGCGAAAATCGCGTCCCAGTTTATCGACTTCATCCAGCATAATCACCGGGTTGCGGCTCTGAACGCGGCGTAAGGTCTGGATGAAACGGCCCGGCATCGCGCCGATATAGGTGCGGCGGAACCCCCGAATTTCGGCTTCGTCACGGATGCCGCCTAACGACATACGCGTGAAGCGGCGGCCCATCGCACGGGCAATCGAGGTGCCCAGCGAAGTTTTACCGACACCGGGAGGGCCAACAAAACACAAAATCGCACCTTCGCGCTCGCGGCGAACATAATCGATGCCCTGAGCGGAATCTGTGCTTTTGCCTGATCCACGCTCCTGGCGAAGTTTACGCACGGCGAGATATTCCAGGATACGCGCTTTGATGTCCTGCAAGCCGTAGTGATCTTCGTCCAAAACCTGGCGGGCATGGGCAATATCGAGGTTATCATCGGTCTGGGTAGACCAGGGCAGATTCGTCAACCAGTCGAGGTAGGTGCGGATCACGCCGTATTCCGCCGCCGCTGTGGGCAGCCGCGATAACCGCTCCAGTTCACGGCGGGCCTCGCGCTCGGCTTCTTCGGGCATATGTGTCTGTTCGATTTTGCGGCGAAACTCCTCGACTTCCATTGCCTGCTCATCGCTCTCGCCCAGTTCGCGCTGAATCGCTTTGAGCTGTTCGCGCAGGAAATATTCGCGCTGCATTTTCTCCATCTCAGACTGCGCCTCAGACTGGATTTTGTGCCCCAGTTCCAGCACTTCCAGTTCTTTGGTAAGAATTGCCATGAGCTTGCGCAGTTTTTCGAGAACGGAATCCAGCCGCAGCAGGCTTTGCTGATCTTCGAGATTCAGGCGGATATAGGTTGCCAGCGCATAGACCAGTTGGAGCGGGTCTTCTACATTCAGGGCGGCATTGATCAATTCGCTGGGGATGCTGGGCACGAGATCGGCCATGCGCCCGAACATTTCCACAACGCTGCGCATCAAGGCTTCGACTTCAATAGAGGCTTCGACGGTTTCCGGCGCAGCACTCACCCGCGCCCGCAAATACGGCTCGGTGACGGTATATTCTTCGACCTTGATCCGCGCCATACCCTGAACCAAGAGGCGAATGGTACCATCAGGGGCGCGGAACAGGCGGTGAATCTGCGCAAGCGTGCCATACTCATAAATATCATTCGGCCCCGGCGTTTCTAATTCAGGATCGCGCGAGGCGACCAGCCCGATCAGGCGGTCTTTGGCAACGACTTCATCCACCAGCTTAATCGAACGCGGCTGTCCAACGGTAAGCGGGATAGTCGTATGAGGATAGACTACCAGGCCGCGCAGGGGCAAAACAGGCAGTTCGTCGGGCAGAGTCATTGTTGTATCCTGACTCTGTTCAGCATTCTCGGCCTGTTCAAGCTCGGACACGCTCATTTCTGTCGTGTCGGTTACACTCACCGGACGCGCTTCGTCGGCATCGAGGGAAGGCTCAATTTTTTGCGGGTCTTCAGGAGTAACGGCTACCTTCTTAGCCCGTTTTTTAGTCTCTGGCATTTAGTCTTCGTCCGATTCTGCAATATCCACATTAACAATTTGCACCTTTTGAGCGGGTGCATGGGGAAGTTCTATACGCAAAAAGCCATCACGATAGGTTGCGGTCACTTCATCGCGCAGGACAGGCCAGGGCAAACTCACCTCAGTCCGAAATTCGCCAAAAGGAATTTCCATCTGGTGATAGGCTGAGTCGGGACTGGTCATCCGGCTGCGTACTCCACTGATCGTTAACTGCTGTCCCTGGAGCGTGACATTAAAATCACCATCGCGCATACCAGCAATTTCGACCACCACCACCAGATGTTCGTTGACCTCATACACGTCGGTGGGGGGATGCCAAACGGTGGCATGGCGAACTATCACCCAACGCCGGATTCCTTCGCCCCCTTCGGCTTGTGGGTCTACATCGGTGGGTTGATTGTAACGAGCGCTTTCGTCTGACATGCAATCTCCAAATCACCACTGTCCGATGAGCACGTACCTTCCGCTCACCTCCATACCTCAAAGATCATACCACAGCCCACCAATCATACTCAATAAGATCAATGCTAGAATTGTGTTGATAGAGGTATAAGTGGAAATTCGGTGACGCTTGCCTTGTAACTCGTCTTGGTGTATGCTAACAATGCACTTAACCCAGGTGAGGATATTATGCCACAACTAGACTTATGGAAGGCAGTAGGGCTATTTGGTGGCTTGACCGACGAGCAGTTACAACGTCTCGTTGACATCAGCCGGGAAGAACATTACCGTGACGAGGATGTAATTGTAGAACAGGGGACCGAGGGTGAGAAGATGTACCTCATTTGCGAGGGACAGGTCGAAATCCTCATCCAACGGACGCCTCGTGAAACTGCCCGCAGCGAAGTGTATCTGGGACGCGGCCAGGTGTTCGGCGAAATGGCGCTGCTTGATCTGGGCAAGCGGTCTGCTACGGTGCGCTGCTGTCAGGACGGAACTATCCTCTACTCGATTAGTCGGGAAGACTTTAACCAGCTTTGCTCTAACGACACTGCCATTGGGTATGTGGTCATTCGTAACCTCGCGACAGATTTATCATTCAAACTTCGTCATCGTAATTTGGACCTCGGCAGCGGCGAAATTTAACGCGATTCGGGGATAGGAAAAACATGCGATGATAACTTATAAGGTCAGCTATGTAGTCATCGGCGGCGAGCATCCTGGTGCGATTGTCAATGAATTGGCACGCCCTGAAGTGGGGGGATATGTCAAAATTGGTAAGAGCACCTTTGAGATCGTAGAGATTTACGAGGTGATGCCGATGCGTGGTGATTTTGCCTTTCTACACGCAACCGTGAAGCCGGTGAAGATGCCTGTTGGAAAACCGGATGCGACTGTGTCGTAAAAGCCTGGTCTGAAACACGTCAAGCAGGGATCCAAAGCGGTTCCCTTCTTGTGTTAGATTTCGTATTCGCAATAGTCTTCGGCTAACTCCACCGGTCCACTGAAGGTCTGGCTTGCTTCGTCGAGCAGCAAGCGGGGGTCCGCACGGATGACATTATAGTGAATAAGCACCAGCCGCTTAGCGCGTGCTTCGCTGGCTATCTCGCCCGCGTCGGTTGCGCTGGAATGTCCATAGCCAGTTCCGGCTGCCTCATGTAAGAGTAAATCCGCATCCTGGGCCAGCGTAACAATATTGGGGATCGGTTCCGTATCGCAGGAATAACCGATTACTTTGCCCGACGTTTTCACTTCGATGCGTAATCCAATTGTGGGAATAAAATGTTTGGTGGGCCACGCCGTGATACGAAAATCGGCATTGTCCAGCACAAGCTGTTCGCTTCGTTCGGGCAGGCGGTGAAACGCTACCGGAAAGAACCCCGGCCAGGTTTCCCACAGATAACCGGACGACATCATGGCCTCAACACGTTCCAGGCAGTGATGCAGCCCGTAGACGTGGAGCGGCAACGCCCGGCCCATTAACCACATTTGCATGAGCATGATCGGGACGCCGGAGACATGATCGGGATGGTAGTGAGTCAGAATCATCTCTGACACATCGTGAGCCTGAAGGCCAAAGCGAGGCAATTTGTGGAGCGGATTGGACCCACAATCCACTAAAACCACACTGCCGTGATCACCCTGGAGCAAAAAATGGGTATTGTCATGGTCAGCATCGGACACAGCCCCGGCTGATCCAAGAATGATAAGACGCGCCATAAAGATGTCCTGCTGAGCGGGGCGGGATTTCGATGCCCGCCCTGCGGTATAACATGATTACATGGATAACACAAGTTCGACCACGCGCGGCGTCAGCAAAACTTCAAGCAGCGCCGCGATCACCAGCATAGGAAAAACGATTCCCACGCCGATTTTCATGGTGTCACCCAACGCGCGCAGCCATGCTTCGCCCACCGTCATATTTTCGGGTGGTTGGGTAATAATACTCCCCAGGCGCAGCGCGGCGGCTCCGGCCAACACAATCGCCGGGATTTCCACAACCCCATGCGGCAGTACGGCCAGCAAAAATGGGATTGGACTCAGATCATTCAGCATGACCTGCCCCAAAATGAAACCCAGCAGCGCAAAGGGGACCATTTCGAGGATGAGCGCCAACACACCAAAGGTGAAAATTCCCAGAATGGTTGCGGCAATCAGCACGCGGATATTTTGCGCCACCGCCAGAATGATTAACTGCGGGTTATTCTGGCCGAGTTCAAACCAGTATTGCAGCCGGTCCAGCAGCGTTTCGTCATTTGCCTCGAATTGTTTAAGATCGACGGTCCAAACACCTGCCGCGATCCAGCCACCGACAAACGCGACCAACAAACAGATCGCGGTGACTCCAGCGGGCATTTTTAATAATTTAAAGGCGGGGAAGACGCTCTCACGATACCAACGGCGCAGCGAGAAATTACCATCTATGCCGCGGAACTGTGCCCAGAAAGTGCGCCAGGCCCAGCGAAGATTAAGCTGATCCAACGAGCGGCCCAGCAGTTCTTCGCGGTTGAAAATACGCGCCCCCATGCGAATGAGCAGCACCACTGTTACCACCAGTCCTAGCGACACATACCAGAGCAGATAGCGCCGGTAGGGCTGCACCATGATGATACTTTCAAAGATCACCAGCATCGACATGGGAATGATAATAAAACTCGCCAACAGGTTTGCCGCACGGGTCGAGGTGGTTTGACTCGATACCACGACGGCTCCTGTCACCATCACCAGGGCCTGCACGGTGGTCAGCAGCACAATTTGAATAACCAGCATCAAGGGAGGCCGCCACTGCTGCGCGCCAAAAACAAGGCCGCTCATGTAGATCGTTACGCCGGCGTAGCTCGCCATCAGCGGGGGGAGCATGGCGGCGAATGTTTTGCCCAGATAGAGTTCGGTGTTGGTCAGCGGCGTGGAAAGCAGTGGTTCGAGGCTGAGCCGCTCTTTTTCGCCGACAAACGTTTCCAGCGCGATCACAAGCGAGATCGAAATGGGGAAAAAGCCGACAATCATAGGCATAAGCGGCAGCAACTGCGGCAGTAGGTTCTCGGCCCCATTATCCTCGAAAAAGCCGATAAACATACGCGTCATGATATTGGCGAGCAGGGGAAAGATCAGCGTCAGCAGGAAAATAGGAGCCATGATACGCCAGTCGCGGAAACTGTCGCGCATTTCCCGGCGCGTGATAATCATCGCATTTGCTAAGGTTTGCCGGATGGCTTCACGGATATTCTGAGGCGCATCGGGCTGAACAATAAGGGGGTGCTCAATTGACTCCGTCATGCTGGACATTGTTCTTCTTCTCCAACCCTTCGTCTTCTTCTACGATCTGCAAATAGACATCTTCCAGCGTGCGAGTAACTTCGCTCAATGTGACAATATTCAGCCCAGCGCCCATCAACCGGCGGATCACATTCGGATTGTCAATGGGTGGGTTCGGGGTACGGTAACGCAGCCAGCCGTCCCCCTGGTCAACCACTTCCACAAGCGCCTGAAGTTCCTGTGCCGCCCCGTTGAGATGTTCGGTGACGTGGAGTTCCATCAGCGGCGCGCCCACAAACCGTTCGGAAAGTTCCTTAAACGTCCCATTCGCGATGATCCGGCCTTTGCGGATGACAGCAATTCGATCCGCGAGGCTCTGCGCTTCGGTCAGGTTATGCGTGGTGATAGCAATTGTGCGCTCGGCAAGTTGCAAATCCTTGATCGCTTCGCGGACAAGTTTCGCGCTTTGCGGGTCCATTGCCGATGTCGGTTCGTCCAGCAGCAGCACGGGCGGATCGTGCAGCATAGCGCGCACCAGCGCTAATTTTTGCTTCATGCCCTTTGAATATTCCCCTAAACGCTTGTCCAGAGCGTTCGACAGCCCAAAATGCTCCATGAGTTGAAGCGGGCGTTTATCCCGTGCTTCCGGCGAAAGGTGATAGATTCGGGCAAAGAAGTCGAGATATTCCGCCCCTTTCATCCGTTCATAGAGGCCATGCTGCTCAGTTAATACGCCCACTTTGGAACGTACCGTAGTGGGGTGTTTTACGACATCATACCCGGCCAGACTCGCCCAACCGGATGTGGGACGGAGAATAGAAGTTAACATACGGACCGTTGTGGTTTTGCCCGCGCCATTCGGACCGAGAATAGCGAAGATAGAACCCGGTTCAACTTTGAAGGTGATGTGATCAACCGCTAGAAATTTATCGAAATACTTCGTCAGTTCGTGTGCCTCAATCATCCCATACAGCCTTTTTATGCCTCACATCTACCTACTTAATTCTATAACCGGGTTATCGCGCAATCCAATAGCAGGTAAGGACTAATTGTATGAAAAATTTCTGAATTTTTAGCAGGATCGGGCTTGTAACACATACATTATTTACCATCCAAGTTCATCATTCACGACCATGACGCACCCGAACATTCGTGCTATCCTGGAGTCAGTCAGGTCGCTTCGCCGCACCTTTCCAACTCTCGCACCGTGAAACAATATTTCATGTCATAAACTCTCCTGGATTTGACACAGAAATGGACTTTTTGCCAACATCTCCACCCATTAGCCTGTGATTTTCCCCTCAAAATGCCTAAACAGGGGGGGGACGACAACTTATCCGAGGGGAAAATGTAGATTTAGGGCGCACTCTGGTTCTGCATTGAGGTTTACCGAAAATTCCCCTTGTCCCAACGCTTTGTAGAGAAAAGGGGAATAATTCGTAATTGTATCGTTTATTTCGCTGCACGTGAGGTGCGTGGAGAACGGAATTCAGTGCGATGACGAAAAACAAGAATGATAGCCGCTAGAATAGCTGCGCCCGCGCTGAATGCCTGTGAAACATTGATATCGCCTGACATGGTGACTTCAAGGCGCAGGAATTCCAGGAAGAATCGCGCGATGCCATACATGATGGCATAGAGCAGCACAAAATCGCCTTTTTTGAAGCGATCCCGATAGCGGACCCAGAGAAACAACAAAATCGCAAAAGATGCGAGATTCCACAGGGACTCGTACAAAAAGAGAGGATGGAATTTTGTCCCAGCAGCATAATTCACATCATCAATTTTGATGCCCCAGGGCAGATCGGTGGGTTCGCCGTACAGTTCCTCATTGACATAGTTGCCCCAGCGACCAATCGCCTGTCCGAGCGGCACGGCAACGGCTGCCATATCGAGCCATTCCAAGACATCCAACCGGTGCCGCCAGGCATAAAGCAGGACACCAATTCCACCACCGATTACGGCACCAAAAATTGACAGTCCGCCGCTCCAGATGATCAGCGGACCATCATTCAAATCGAAGGGATGCGACAGATACCATTCAGCGGTGCGTCCCGCCTCAACCGAGGAAACGGAGGGGAACAATACATGCCATAACCGCGCAAAAATCACCGCTAACACCACCACCCAGATCACGCCGTTCCAGACATGATCGCTATCTTTGTCATCCCGGCGTGCCATCCAGGCAACCAGCATCGTAGCCGCCAGAATGCCGGTGACAATGATCAAGCCGTACCAGTGAAAGGTCGGGTTGACGGTTAAGCCAAATAAATCAAACGGGCCAATTTCTAGCCCGTGACGATCAAAGTTCATGCTGTTTTTTCTCCTTGCATCTGACGGCGAACATACAGCACCCGTTGAATAGCTGTAATGTTGGAAAAGATCGCCAAAATCCACACACCAATCTCGATCCACCCGGTGAAAAGCATAGCGAAGATGATCGCCACCCGTTCCATCCGAGAGAGCAGGCCGATTTTGCATTCATAGTGTAACCCTTCTGCGCGCGCCCGCACATAGGGAACTAGAAACGAACCCAGTAATGCGGCCAGACTGACCAACAGCATCCCCTGGTCGCCTTGCTCACTGAAATAGTAGGCCAGCGCAATGAAGACAAAGCCATCCGCATAGCGATCCAGGGTGGAATCGAACAACGCACCAAACTTGTCTTTGCGGCCCATTGCTCGCGCAACCGCCCCATCCAGAGCGTCCAACGGTGCGCCCAAGAGCATAATAACACCGCCCCAGAAAAAATGGCCGGTTGCAATCACATAGGCTGAGATGGCGACAATAAGGAGGCCCACCAGGGTAATCACATCGGGGTGAATCCCCATCTGGTGGACACGCTGACCAAGCGCCGTGGTGAAGCCACCCGTGTAGTAACGGGCACGATCAGTAAGCGTGTTAAAATGAGGTTTTTGTTGTGTCATGCACTATTGTCCTGTGTGTAAGCTAACCCTTGCTAATTACAACACTTTCGAGTACACTAATCAAATATTCGGGGCGTAGCGCAGCTTGGCTAGCGCGCATCGTTCGGGTCGATGAGGTCCCC
>CAYYNB010000048.1:1648-36946 GCA_964472565.1 uncultured Anaerolineaceae bacterium | reverse complement strand
AAAAACCCCCACCATAACCCCATGACATCCGCCTGGTAGATTAATCCCCAATTCATCATCAGCCCCAGAGTCGGGAATTCCGTTGTGCGGGGTCCCAGGCCCAGAATGGACAACTGAGCTTCAATCAGGATGCCGGACGAAATTTGCAGAATCAACGCCATGACGACATAGGAGGCCAGATAGGGCAGAATATCGGTCAGCAGGATATGGAAAACCGAATGCCCGGATAGTTTTGACAGGTTGACATGGTCCCGGTTGCGAAGTGAAATGACTTGGGCACGCACCGCCCTGGCTGTCCAGACCCAGGAGGTTACCCCAATGACCACCGCAACAGTGAAGGCTCCGCGTTGTTCCTGTCCAATACTGAATGAAATCAGGATCGCCATCACAAATGTCGGAATGACCGTGAACAGGTTCGTGACGAACACGATTAAATCATCAACAAAACCGCCCATATACCCGGAAATCAACCCCAGCGACAGGCCAATTGCCGTCGCAATTGTACCTGCCACAAACCCGATGGTCAGGGATATGCCGGTCGCTTTTACCAGTTCAGTCAGCACATCACGCCCGAAGTTGTCCGTACCAAGGGGCAGTATGCGGATATTGGGCACTTCACCGACATTCACATAATCGGTTTGGGCGATGACATCTTTTTCCTCAAGCGCCCCGGTATCCGGATTTATGGCAGCGACAGTTGCCCCCTCCGTAGCCAGCAGGCCATCCAGTGCTTTGTTGAGCCGGATATAATAATTTCGATCAGCATTCGTCATGCCAGGGATGCGCGCGGTGGGGTCAAAGTTGTTTTTCCACAGTTCGAGGAGTTGAGCCGTATCTTCGATATTGATTTCACTTTTGGGGATGTCCCTGGCAATAAGCCATTTTTGCATTGCCAGGCGATCTTCATGGCTCAGCTTACTGGCAATTCGTCGGGACGCGGCCTCATCCAGGATCAGTGTGTACCGGGTGGAAAATTTCATGCTGTCGTAAACATTGACATAGATACCCGGTGGAAGAAACGTTCCCCGGCTGACAATCTCCAATGGCTTGGCTTTTATAAGCAACGGGTAAATCAACACCGTCAGTATGATACTCATAAATATCACAAAACCGACGAGAAATTTTCCCGATCGAAAAACTTGTCTAAGTGTATGTTTCATGGCTGTATCTCCGCCTATTCAGATTGAGCAGCTTTAATGCGCGGGTCAATCAGCCCGTAGACGATTTCCAGAACAAAGAACGCGACCAAAACCATCATCGTAATAATCAGTGTCGTGGCCGAAATCAGCGGGTAGTCCCCTCCTTTTACGGCAGTCAGGATGGTGGAGCCAAGCCCTGGATAACTAAAGATGATCTCCGCGACCAGCGCACCCCCCACCATCGTTCCGAGAGCTTGTGCCAATCCCGTTATCTGGGGCAGCATCGCGTTTCTGAAGACGTACTGGATAATTTTGCGGTCTTTGACTCCCAGGAAACGCGCATACTTGACGTAATCCGCGTTTAACTCATAGATCGCCATCGATCGCATCCCAATCGCCTGTCCGCCGATGGTAATCAACACAATCGACCAGAACGGCAGTTGATAATGGACGATGACCGACCATACAAATTCCCAACTGGTATTGGGAATCATGTCAAACCCATAGCCGCCGGATGTGGGGAACCATTTCAGATCGACGGCAAAGATCACCAGTAAAACGACTGCCATACCAAACGCGGGTAAATTGCTGAGGAAAATGCTGATCGGCAGAAGAACTTTGTCAAAACCCTTCCGGACATAAGCGGCCAGAGCACCGAGGGTGTTCCCTAAAATCCAACCGACAATAATCGCTGGAAATTGCAGCGCAACTGTCCACCAGATGGATGATGCGATAACGTCTGTAACCGTTCGAGGGTACTGGCTGAAAGATTCACCAAAATCTCCGCGGAATACATTCCGAACATAGATGAAGAACTGCTCCATCATGGGTTTGTCAGTGCCAAACAGTTCTGTGTATTTCTCATAAATGGCCTGAACCCCTGTCGCGTTGGACAGGCCTTGGGCCTGCCTGGCAATAATGCCTGCCACAGGGTCGCCTGGCATCAGGCGAGGAAGGATGAAATTCAAAATAAATGCGCACTGTAAAGTGATAACGAACCAAATCAGTTTCTTAAGGTAATAGTTCCGATACTCTTTCAACCCCATACTCCTCAGTAAATCTCGATGGCAGATACTAATGAGGTGACAGTCACCTCGCTGGTTCAGTCCTGGTTTTGGGTTCCTCAGACTGGGCCAAGTGTAATGAAGTGACTGTCACCTATAGAATTAGTTATTTATTTAGGGGTTGACCAGTTCCAGGTTATAGAGACCGGCAATACCCCAACCATCCGTCATATCCAGCGGCGGGACAGGTGGGTTGGTACCATCACCATCAAACGGGAAGTTGGTCCAAACGCTTTCATTCACCGTATGGAAGGCCTGCGGACGGTACATCAGCGTAAAGGAAGGAATGTCGGTCAGGTAAATCTTGACCAATTCCGTGTACATTTCCTTCAGTTTTGCAGCGTCAGTTTCCTGCGGGATCGCATTGATCAGCGCATCAGCGTCGGGATTGGAATAGCCACCATAGTTGCCGTTCCAGTTGCTTGCCATGCCGATGAATTCGGAGCTCATGGTCTTGCGGATACGGCTCCACGGCTGCGTCGGGCCAGCACCATCGCTCCACATCATGAAGATATCGTAGCCTTCGGGCAGCGGGGCGTCTGACTTGGTGACAACCGTTTGGTAAACGGCCCATTCGGGGTAATTCGTGGTGATGTCAATGCCGATTTCTTTACCAGCGGCAGCAACAACTTCAATGGCCGCCTGCCAGTCAGACCAGCCATTGGGGCAGGTCGCGACATAGCTCAGTTTTTCACCGTTCAGTTCACGCCAGCCATCGCCATCGGAGTCAACAATGCCAGCTTCGTCGAGGAGCGCCTTGGCACCTTCAATGTCGTTGCCAGCCCATTGCAGATCGGCCACTGCGTCGTGATCATAGAGCGCCTGCTCACCCGCGGTTGGGTTCATCAGCGAGCGCGGAACCTGATCAAAGGTCGCCGATTGGTTGGTCATGGCGTTGGCAATGATCGTCGGATAGTCCACCGCAATCGCGATGGCTTTACGCACGGCAATATTGTCCAGGCCCGGTGATTTCAGGTTGAAGTAAGCTGTGGGCAGGCTGGCACCGATACCATAGGGGGCTTCGGGCAGGTAGGTCGAGATGGGCAGACCATCTTGCAGCCAGAGATCCTGGACATTGGCGTTGAACTGCTGGCTGACGTCGACTTCACCAGCCTTCAAAGCGGTTGTGCCGGCAGCATTGTCTTTGTAGATGACATGGGCCAGGTACTTCGGAACGGGCAGTTTGCCCCACATGCTGGCGTCTTGTCCCCAGTAGTTGTCGTTACGAATGAGAATAACCTTGCTGTCGTCAGCAAAGTATTTCATGTAAGGACCAGAGGCAATGACATCATCAGCCGGGTCAGCAAGTAGTGCAGTGGAATCACCAGCGACGCGTTCTTCCAGTTTCTGGGTCCACGCCTTCTGGATGACGTAGTTGGTGCTTACGTAAGCCTGAACAAGCAGGGGATTGACTGCCGCGCCTGCATCGTCCAGTTTCGCCTTGATGGCAACGGTGAGCGGATCAACGGCGACAATATCTTCGATATAGTCAACGTTGGCGGCTGCCGTCGGGGTGTTATATTTGACGTGGGTTGCCCAGGTATAGGCTACGTCTTCCGCTGTCACCGGAGTATCATCGCTCCATTTTGCGACAGCCTTGATCTTGAAGGAAAGTTCGGTACGGCCTTCGTCCCAGGTATAAGGACCATCGGCCAGTAGCGGATAGACCTGTCCGTCAAGCATGTTATACAGGTACGGTGTTTCAAACATGGGGACGCGGGCATTGTCCTGCTGGGCAATCGCCATTGCGTTATTGTTATTGTTCGAGTATGGATTCCAGCCAACAACTGAACCCCACTGCTGTCCATTGAAATACAGCGTTTCATTGCGTGGCAATGATTCCTGGGCGATGGATGGAGCGGGGGCTGTATTCCCTATCAACACGACGAGAAGTAAAGCGACGATAATAAAACGGTTAAGCTTCATTGCAAATACACTCCTGGAGAAATAAGTAGTACATCCAATGGTTATCCTGCGATTGTGTATGTACTGAATTGTAATGCTTGTTGGTCGGCAGGCCGCTCCTTTCCTTATACTGCCAGAAAATGTCTACATCCGTTATTGTAACGCGGACCCACTCGATTCACGAACAATCAATTGGGTGGGCAGTGTCAGATGGTAGGGACCACTGCCGGGATTTTCGATCAGATCGAGCAGGATAGATGCCGCCGCTTGCCCCTTTTCTTGCACAGGGTGCCGCACAGTGGTGAGGCGGGGGCTAAGTTGGCTGGCAGTCGGTAAGTCATCAAACCCAACCAGAGCAATATCATCAGGTACGCGCACCTGGGCTTCGTACAGGGCTTGTAGAACCCCGCGCGCGGTAATGTCGTTTGCTGCAAAAATGGCGTCAACCTGTTGTTCCACAAGATGTTTTGCGCCCAGATAACCGGAACGGTGTGAGAAATTTCCCTCGAAGATGAGCGCTCGGTCTACCGGATAACCGGCTGTGGTGAGCGCCCGCTTGTATCCCCGGACACGATCATCACCATCCGTAATGCCCAGGTTGCCGGTAACATGTCCGATACGTCTCCGGCCCAGGGTAATCAGATACGTTACAACGTCAAAGGCCGAAGCTTCATTATCAATCGAAACAAAGCTGATTTGATCAACGTGATGACCCGGTTGCTCAACCATGACAAACGGTATGCCACTTTCGAGAAAATGCTCAACGAGCGGCTCATCGCGTGTAGCCGAGGCGATAATGACCCCATCCATCAGGCGATTAGTCACAATTCGCCGGTAGAAGGCATGTTTCTCTTCTTCGTTTTGAATGAGCCACAACATCATGGCGTGATCATGTTCGCTGGTTGTCTTGGAGATACCTTGCAGCAGCGTCGGGAAATAGAAGGTATCTTCGAAGAAAGTGAGCGGCGCTAGCGGAATCACCACGCCAATGGCTTGTGTGCGGCGGGTGACTAATGCGCGTGCTGCCGGATTAGGAGCGAAACCTTCTTGAGCTATGACCGCTAACACACGCTGGCGTGTTTTCTCGCTAACCCCTGGAGCGTTGTTAATGATGCGAGATACCGTTGATCGCGAGACACCAGCTTTCACCGCGATATCTTCGAGGTTTTGTGGTTGTTTGGTCAAAGTAGTAGTTGGTTTCACAGGAATAACTATTTTTATATGGGCGCTTTTCCCGTTTGGGAGCGCTCTCAAATTCTCTGATAATATTATTGTCGGATTTTCAAAGGTTTGTCAAGCAGCATCAGAGACGATAACTGAAATTGTAATTAGGCCCATCCAAGAAAATATTGGCGCAGCCTCAGGGGTCTCCACGAATTTCTCCTCCTATTCACGCGCTAATCTGAAGGGGTGGCGAGGAGGGATTGAAGGCGTGAGGTTCAAGCATAAGGGCAGGTTTGCAAACCTGCCCTTGAGTACAATCCTACCCGACATTCCTATTATTCAGCCATCGGCGTTGGGAGTATCCATGTGTCAGCCTCAGAAACTGGTGTTACGCTCTCGGACGGCGCGGCCTCCGTTGGGGCGAGCGTTGGCAGTATCCAGGTATCTGGTGTTGGGGTGGATGGCGTGATCGGGGCATCTGTCACCGCTAGTTCGTCAATCCACCAACCAAACCCAGTCTGTCCTTCCGGTACAATTCCCTGTGTATCGAGACGGAAGCGGAGCCGGATAACGTTTCCACGATAAGTCGTAAGATCGACTGTTCGTGGCGACCATGAACTTGCCTCCCCTGGCTGTAAATCCAGTAGGAGCCAGGTCTGACCGCCATCAAGACTTATCTCCAGCGCCGAGGTGTCGCCGCTGGTTAGAGTCATCTGCTGCCAAAAGGTGATCTGAGGGTTGATTGCATGGCGCAGGTCCAGTTGATAACCCGCAGTCAGGAGGCTGATCTGGTTCCGCGTGAGCGCTTCGACGAACCAGCCCGTGCCACTGTAGGCCGATTGGTTATCTGGTTGCCAACTACCGCTCGGTGTCCAGGTCAGGGTGCTGTCAAAGGAATCACTGAATGGCACCGCGAGCACAGGAGCCGCCAGAGTGTGAGTTAGAGTAGCGGTTGGTGGTACTGGCGTCGGCGGGAGCGGGAAGGCGAGTGGCGTTTCAACGGCAAACGCATCAATGGCAATGGTCCCACTTAAGGGATAGATGCGTAAAGTATGTTGCCCAGATGCCAATCCGGTTATCACCTCACGCGCACCGAACACGCTATCTGCCGCTACAGCGTCCACCATCTGCACCAGTGTACCGTCGATTTCAATCGCGAAGACTCCCAATGCTGGATGCTGAACATAGATTACCTCTGCTCTGGTTCCCTCAAAACGTATAGTCAGCGAGTCAGATAGAGCGCCGCTGCTGAAAAGGTAGCGCCCTGCACTCGCCAGGCTCGTGTCATGAGAGGTCCATTCTCCCGTTTGCAGCACAATCGCGTTGTCGGACTCAATGATCTGAAGGCTGCTTACGGTAGGAATCGGAGTTGGGATAACCGTGATGACCTCAGTCGTGGGCAGGCTATCCATTGCTGATGGAGAAGCATTCCCCGTGCTGGTTTCCAGCACAAGTTCAGGTGGATTTTGGAGTGCTTCTCGGCTGTTATAGAACACGCTGTTGGACGAACTGCTGGTTAAGCCAAAGCTGTAGGTGCCGTTGCCCGTGACCACCGCACTCACATCGAATTCAACCCAGGTTCCAGCCGCCACAGTGGACAACGTGCCCAGCGGGGTGTCCGCCATGAGCGGCGCGTTGTTCCAGGTCAGCCCGGATTCAAGCCAGGGGGTTGTGGTGTCGCGGTAATCGTTCGCAACCAGATACAGGGTGCCTCCACTGTCGCTCCCATCGGTCACGAACAACCGGAGTTTCGCGCTCAGAACGGAGCCGTTGATGTCTGCTACCTCAAACTTCAGGTAGCTGTCGATGTCTTCGCTGGTGGTCAGGCGTACCCGGAGGTTATCCAACGATCCGTAGTTCGAGTTCGGATTGACTAACTTCACCTGGGCGTCCCCGACGGGGGCGAAGCTCCGTATTGGCGGCGGGATCGGTGTGTTGGTTGGCGTTGGTGTAATCGATGGGGTATAGGTTGCCGTCGGCGTCAGCGTGTTGGTCGGCGTGTTCGACGGTGTAAAGGTTGCCGTTGCCGTTGGTGTGTTGGAAGGCGTATAAGTCACTGTCGGCGTTGGCGTAATCGATGGCGTATAGGTTGCCGTTGGGATTGGCGTGTCAGTTGGGGTTGGGATTGGTCCCGAAAGCACTTCCAGGACGAGTTCAGGTGGATTTTGGAGTGCTTCTCGGCTGTTATAGAACACGCTGTTGGACGAACTGCTGGTTAAGCCAAAGCTGTAGGTGCCGTTGCCCGTGACCACCGCACTCACATCGAATTCAACCCAGGTTCCAGCCGCCACAGTGGACAACGTGCCCAGCGGGGTGTCCGCCATGAGCGGCGCGTTGTTCCAGGTCAGCCCGGATTCAAGCCAGGGGGTTGTGGTGTCGCGGTAATCGTTCGCAACCAGATACAGGGTGCCTCCACTGTCGCTCCCATCGGTCACGAACAACCGGAGTTTCGCGCTCAGAACGGAGCCGTTGATGTCTGCTACCTCAAACTTCAGGTAGCTGTCGATGTCTTCGCTGGTGGTCAGGCGTACCCGGAGGTTATCCAACGATCCGTAGTTCGAGTTCGGATTGACTAACTTCACCTGGGCGTCCCCGACGGGGGCGAAGCTCCGTATTGGCGGCGGGATCGGTGTGTTGGTTGGCGTTGGTGTAATCGATGGGGTATACGTTACCGTCGGCGTCAGCGTATTGGTCGGCGTGTCGGACGGGGTAAAGGTTGCCGTTGCCGTCGGCGTATTGGTCGGCGTACTCGTGGGGCCACCACCACCACCGGACAACGTCAGATAATTGTGGTAATAGGTTTCCTCGGTATCCTCAACGGCTGAAACGACCAGCCCCGTTGTGCTGTTGAGATTCTGCTTGGTGGAGGTGACGTTATTCATCCGTGGATTGTCTATGCCACTGCTGAGAATCACATCTCCCATACCAGAAGCAAATGCAATGTTGTTCATATCCGTCGATTTATAATAGATTGCTCCACCACTCTGACCCGCTGCCGCAAACAGATAGAGACGGTTATGTTCTTCGTCGAGCAGCACAATCGGTCGGGTGTGGCTATCATTCCCTGTCCCAAACGTATAACGAGTCCACGTTCCATTCGTACTGCGCACGTACAATACAATCATCGGGTTGCTGCCCGTCAGGGATGTTTTGCCTGCTACAAAAATGCGCCCGGAACTGTCGGTCTTTATGTTAATATGATCGTCGGCCTGCGAACTGCCCTGGATCATAATTTCCTGCTGCCAGGTGGTATCTGCATCGCCATCGTTGTGATATGCAAAATACATGGTCGATGCACTCTGGTTGCTCCAGACCACGCCAATTTTATTTCCCTGAAAGGCGGTAACAGCCGAAATATCATCGCTTGAGACGCTGCTTGCCCCGCTCGTGGGCAGCACATACGGCGTTCCCCAGGTCTGGTCATCGGTTGTGCTATGATTAACCATAACCTTCCGGCTCTCGACGTAAGTCACCCACAGCCGTCCCGTTGAATCTTTAGCGACAGTCAGCGTCTCAGATTTACCCTGCGTCACCGTAACCGGAAAGCCTGCATCCAGGCTGTAGACATCCGCTCCCGAATTGTAGCTGTAGCGATACAGCCGTCCCCATTGGCTGGCAGAGCTTGTGGCAGCGCCGCTGGTCGTGAAAATATGCGACACCACGTAGAGTTTTTGGCTGGCCTCATCCCAAAGTACGTCAGCTTTTGTTCCTGGTCGATTATCCAGGGCGGTGCCGGTATCGGACCAGGTTTGGGTTGCCAGATTCAGACGATAAATACGATACTGATTGGCCGACTGGCTAAAAAAGTCTCCCCACCAGTACCCATCGTTCCACCAGAGCTTACTCTCAGGCTTCTCCCCAGTAGGAGACGAAACGGATGAACTCCCATAAACAAAATCGATATAACCTATCCCACCCGCTTGGGCAAAGCTCGTTTTATCGGGTTTCAGGTCGATTCCATATAAAGAAACATATAGAACCATCATAATGATGGAGAATAAGGCCAGTTTGGGGCGGTTCATTCTATTAGGGAGGGAAAACATATTCGATGCTCCTGATTAAGTCAAGACGGGATTGATGATGACAATCGTGCAGCACGGCAGGAGCCACGTTGCCTGAAAGTAAGAGTGAGAACACAAGATGCAAAATAAAAAGCTAATCCTGGCTCCCCGGTGCCATCCCAAATTGCTCCATGAGGGCCATTGTGTCATAGGCGATCCACTCTTCCGTGATTTTGCCCTGTTCATCAAACCGCTGAATAACGGTGAATGCCAAATGGATGACCTGCCCAGTGGGCGGCATATCGTAAAACTCGCTCGCAAATGTGCCCTGTAAAACGGCATATACGGCAACCAGATTGCCTTCTTCAATAACCATTTCGCCGCTTATCTGTAGATCTGGAATTGCAGTGCGGAGCAGGATAATTAATTCCTGGTAATCATCAAAGGTTAAGCTGTCCCGATTGACCTCGCTGGAGGGAAGATGTCCAATGTAGTCCGGGCTGTAAACTTCATTCACTACATCCACATTTCCCTGGTTGAATCCTTCTTCGATCATACGGTGCACCACAGCTTTGTGTGTTGCACCGCCGCTCTGTTCGGAGACAGATGGTGGGTTGGGGGATGGTGTTGCTGTAACCTGAACCTCATCAGACGAAGAGGATTGCTTGCCCAGTACATATCCAACCCCTACCAGGAGCAGCAAAGCAGCGACGCCAACTAAAATCATAAACAGGCGATTGTTTTGCATAGCTCATCCATCCTTCGTTGATGATACCGGAAATAGGCATATTAAAATCGAGTATATCATAAAAAAGCGCCGGGAGTATATGCTCACTCATCAAAATTGTCTAAAAAAGTAATATCAATTTGAAGTTGATTGATTGACCCTAATATGTATAGAATTGATTCTGAACACAAATCTAACCATAGGTGTCCGGTTTGGGGACATCATGCCAAATAACCGTTAGAAGTTAGGCCGATCCAAGAAAATAATTATCCCATTCTTCTGGTTTGACTCCCCTTCCCTCAGGGAAGGGGTAAGGGGGGGTAAAGAAAATATTGGCGTAGCCTTAGGAGCGTGACAATGCGGCTTGCAGAAATGACGTGGATCAAGCGGGTGAGTTTACGTGTGGGGGTAATAATTTGTGCGATTCTTGTTGCGCTTTCCCCTTTTCAACTCTCAATGGCTTCCCTCAACATCGAGCTGGGCGCTTTTCCTGTCTCGCCCAGTTTTTCAGGATCGCGAGGTTATCTCACCACACCGCAAGAGCTGAAGGCGATTGCACAAAAAGCTGAACTCGGAACGGAACCCTATAAAAGCGCGGTGGAAGAGGTTCTGAAATGGGCTGATAAAAAATGGGAATACGAGTTGGACACGAACGAAACTTGCAATAGTGCGAACAGCCCCGCGTGGATAGACAATGAGCGAGGAGTCAAAAAATTATATGCGAAAGCGTTGGCTTATCATCTGACGGGCGACAGCCAGTATGCAGAAGAGGTGCGCCTCATCCTGGAACAGATTATGACGAACATTTTGACTATCTCACTTGACGAGCAGCAGTGTCGCTTGAATTTCGGATGGGGGACGCCGGAATTAGTCGTAGCCGCGGACCTCATTGAAGATTATTGGCATAACGAAACCTGTACCGGGCCTCTTAGTCTTCAGTATGGCGATACAACGATTGGCAGCGGCAGTTGTAAGGCGCTTTTCCAAAACTGGTTGGTAAAAAATCCTTACTATGTGGTTTCCTATTCTGCGGAAGCCAGCCAAAGCAACTGGGGGGCAGCGGCCACAACGACGTTAGCCTATATTGCCGACTATCTGTGGGATCGCCCCGACGTACGGCTGGCTCATCGCTACCCGGATCAACCCAACGGCACCTGGCAAGAGGCGACTTACAGCCCGGCTGAAGCTTACGATCATGCGAACCAACTCGCGCTTGACCGGATGAATGGTTATCGTGTTGATTATGGTAGCAGTACCTGTGACATTCTCGCGGGATCACAGCAAAATGATGCTTGGCCGCCGGTTAAATCTCAAATTACCGAACGCGGGATCATTCCTGAAGATGCGCGCCGGGAAGAATACTGCAATATCCCCCATTACAACGGGGAATATCAGAATTACCCGCAGGTTCATATTGGTAACAACATTCAGCAATGTGAACTCATGTTGAGACGGGGAGATCGCTCTTGTTACGATAATATCGACTACACGGAGATTCCCAATTACACCTTTACCGATGAAAACGGAGAGCGAAAGGTTACTTATTTATATCCAGGGCGCGGCTCTCTTGAGCGCGCAATTAATAGTATCATCGTTGACACTCGAACCGAATGGCGGCATGATGCGGCCCTTGAAGTCGCCTATCGTTACTATTCGGTCTATCCTCAATTTGAGGGTGTAGACCAGTGGGCGGCTCAACTCAACCAGCCGAGTGGCTGTAGCCAGGACGTGTGTTTTGGAACACTCACACATGGTTTTGCTCCAGGTGAAACCCCTGGTTTACCGCCCACAGTTCCCCAGGCTGCTCCGTAAAACCCCATTTATCCCGTTTATCCCGTTTGCCTTCCCCTTCCCTCAGGGAAGCTAATCATTACCCACATCTTTTGAGGCGCAGCTCAACGCCTCCTCGTAGGGGCAATTCACGAATTGCCCCGTTAATTATTCACTCCACCCTGACTTGTGAGTAATGTTTAGCTCAGGGAAGGGGTAAGCGCAGCCTTTATGCGGAGTACAGATGATTAAGGTATCGTGTCGATGGCAGCAGTTGGGCGCGGATCGCGGCCAGCGGAGCTAATCGCCCAACGTTAATCCGGCGTAACCGCAGCGGGTCCACCGTGCGCAAATCGTTGAGGCCGCGGTTGGTCGTAAAGGCCAGCACAAAGCCTTCTCGTTTTAATCCGGCAACGACCTCATCATTAAAACCGCCGCTCGGATAGGCAAAAATAGGGAGGGCCTTGCCAATCTCACGCTCCAAATCACGCCGCGAACCAACCGCCTCCGCCATTGCACGTTCCGGTGAAACTCGATTCATCAGAAAATGGGTTTGCGTATGTGCTCCCAGTGTGACACCCTCCTGCGCTAATTGGCGGAGTGCATCCCACCCCAGCACATTCCCCGGAACGGGCGAAACGCCGAGTTCGGCGCAGGTCTGCTCAACCCACTCCATCGCGCGGTCATGCTCCAGCGACTTCACATAAGCCCGCAATTGTTTATAAGCGCGTCGTCGATCCTGGGGCGTTTCAAGCGGAATGCGACCAGGTGCGGCTGTCTCAAGATAGGTGCATGAGGTACTGTAGAGGGCATGAAACAGCCGGTCCCACCAAAAGGTCCGTGTCGGCTGATCCGGAAATGCAGTCGGGACAAAGAGTGCTGCTGGTAGCTGGTATGATTTCAGAATAGGCCAAACATGCTCGGCAAACCCACAGTAGGCATCATCAAAGGTGATCATCACCGCACGCGCCGGGAGGTTTATCCCCTTCTCGAATTTATCGAGTACATCCTGAACCGATACGACAGGGTAGTGTGTCGCGAGATAGTGCATCTGCTCTTCGAATGTTTCAGGCGTTGCGCCGAGCAGTTCAGCACTGAGATGCGGATAAGCGTCTACCTGATCGACTCGATGATAGGTCAGGATGGCCAACAGGTCAGGGCGGCTGCGGTCTATCTGCTCTAACAGCGATACAAAGTGAGCAAAGGACTTGCTCCGTTTTAACGTAGAAAATGCCTGTTTGAACAATGCTTCACCCCTCTGTTTGCTTGAGTGCTTTGCGCTTGCTGCTTAGCTTGCGAAATGTCATGCCGGCCTCAGCCAATCCCGGCTTTGGATCAGTTAACGATAGGATGTCGGACTTGACCATGGGGTTCAAAAAGCCAAGCAACGCGCGGATCGCTTGCCAGCGTGGGGGGATGGGCAAAAATGAATAATCCCGCTTGCCCATCAGGACTGAGATAACCCAAACGATGTCTCGCTCCAGATTGCGTGCTTGCACACCGACTTTATAAGTCGTATTGACCGTTGGGTTGACAGGCGGACCATAGAGATATAACTCGGCCATGCGGCCAGGGAAATCCATTCCACTTAAAACCGCCAGCGGCATTGATCCCCAGATACGCCCATTAATCTCCATCAACTTTGCACCTTCGGCCCCCACTTTGAACTCGACCATCGCCAGTCCGGTCCATTTCAGGGCTTCCAACATTTTTATGGAATGCTCATACATTATCGGATCGAGAGGAACGCTTTCACGAAGCGTACTTGCCCCCCCGGTTAAGGGTAATTCATGCAGGCGTTTATGCTGGAATGCGGCGAGCGGTTGCCCTCGGTCCAGCAGCAGCTCGACACCGTATCCAGTCCCTGGATAGTATTCCTGCAACAGCACGGGGCAGCGTCCCTCCAAAAAACGCATCTGCTGAGCCATCTCATCCAGGTTGTTCGCATAACCCACGATAAACTTATCGACCGTCTGTCGATCATGGTATTGACGCGACGCCTGCGGTTTCAGTACAACCGGCCATCCAAAGGTCGCCCCCTCATCACAGGCTTCTTTTACCGTATGGACCAGTTGGGTGCGCGGCGTAGGAACTCCCATCTGGTGGGCTAAGTCAAGGGTTTTGAGTTTATTGGTTACAACTTCAAGTTGGCTCTGTTCCGGCATCGCCAGCGCGCAAATGCCATCAAACTGAGGGGCAATCTTCGCCAGGGGAAGTATCACATCATCGGTGACGGGAATCAGCAGATCAACCTGATGATCTCGCGCGGTTTGAAGCAGCGTCTCCGCCAACTCGCGGGGCGCAACTTTGGGAGAAGGATACACAACCTGTTTGTGAGTGTACCGCGAGTAAAAACCGAGGCTGCGCGAATCCGAGTCGGCTGCAATCACTCGCCATCCCCGACGACCGAGCGAACGGATAAATGCTATCGCACTTCCGCGCGCCGCGTCAGTAATTAGAACTGTGGGTTTGTTGCTCCGGTGCATTGTGCCTCTGACTATGATTTTTGATAGTGGTTTCGGTGAAATTCGAGAATCAGATTGGTGACATTCTGCAAGACCGTATCTTCGGGTTGTGTTGCATCCACCTGGATAAAACAGGGCATCAGATCGCGCATTTCCATATAAGCCTGGCGTCGTCCCTCTAAAATCTCCAGTGTACCTTCCCCTTTACGTGCCAGCAGAATGTCCGCCGGGGCATCCAGATAGATCATCAGATCCGGTTTGGGATAAAATTTACTGAGCATCCACCCGTGAATACGGCGCGCCGCCGATCTTTTCTGGTCCGTCGGTTTGATGTCGTAGGAGTAGTAGTCGCAGAAAAAATGACGATCAAACAGGACAACATTTCCCCGCCGTTTGTAATACCATGTCAATCCTTGCCGGAACCATTCTTCTGCGAGCTGGTTGATCAGGCGTAATCCTGATTTCGCGGCAAACAGCATCCGTTTGATCGGGCTTTTGGGTGTGACCTTAACCGCGTTCGGATCGCGCGGACCGCGTTCAGGGGACTTCAACTTTAGTGCCCGTTTTACCATGTGAGCCAAACGCGTGGTCGGCAGCATCAGATTGCTGGACTCAGGATTCACCCCCATATACACATATTTGATAGGCAGCGAAAATGTTTCTTGCAAACGACGGCTGATGGTCGTTTTGCCCGACCCATCCGGTCCTACCAGAGCAACAGAGAACGTTTTCATCAATTACCTCTGCTTAGCTACCATTTCGATTATGTGATCTACTTTTTGCCCACTCGCCTTCCAGCTAAAGTGAGTTTCAACGAAGCGGCGTCCAGCAGCCTCTTTCACCGGATTCCTGCTTCGCTCGGTTAGCTGCTGACAAATTATTTCGGCAAACTGCTGGGCTGTTTCAGCAGTTTGAATCGGCGGCTGTTCGCCTGATTCTGTGCGTAGGCCCCCGGCAGCCAAAGCCGAGGCAACTATCGGTACTTCCATTGCCATCGCTTCCAGCAGCTTATTTTGAGTACCGGCCCCAAACCGGAGTGGAGCAACAAACAATGTCGCCTGTTCCAGATAAGGACGGACATCCTCTACAAACCCCGTTACTGTCACGCCCGGCTGCTCCCCGGCAGCAACAAGTTCCGGTTTGGGGCTGTGTCCAACGATCAACACTTGTACGTCTGGGATGGAATTTCGCACGAGCGGCAGAATGGCTGTGATCAGAAAGAGCGCCGCGTCAACATTCGGCGCGTAATTCATCGCCCCTGTCAGGATGAGCGTGTTCTGGCCCAGGGTCTCGGTTGAACGGCACCAGAAATCGAGATCGACTCCCAGTGGTACGACAGATACCGAGTCATGTGAATGTTGCTCTACAACAGCTTCAAGATCGCGGGCTGATACAAACATCGTATGCTCAGCGCGTTTCAGGATTTTATGTTCAAGTCGGCGTATCCAAAGGTACTTGAACCATAAATAGGCACGTTTTCCCCAATGACTATGTTGAAGCTGTCCACGAATTCGCATTGAAGCCGCATCTGTAAAATCCGCGACCACCGGCAGTGTATCCAGCCCATGAATAGCCATGTAGGTTGGCTTGCCGCTGAACAACAACACATCAAAGTGTTCCTGCTCGACAAGCTGTCGAATCGCCGCCCGCATTTGGTGTTCGGCGCTCTGTCGGGTGAGCAGGGTTTGCACCATCACCAGCCCTTTGCGCCATGTTGAACGCCCTCTCAGTGGCGAGAGAAAAGTGAGTATTCGCGTGGTGAACGGTTGGAGAGCATCAGCATATTCAGGCTTGAAGCTCGGCCCAACAATAGAAAGGAGGGTGATCTCGTGCGCTTGTGATAACTCACGGATCAGATAATAGTGGCGGAGATAGCCGCTTAATAAAGGATAGGGAAAACCGTTTGTCAGGTAAAGAATACGCATCAGGGTCTGCCTCCATTCAGCTTGGCAGGTTAAGACGATTGATATGGAGTAGGGTATAGCGCCACAGCGCATAGAAGCGGTTAGAACGCAGCCAGTCTGCGGTGGCTGTCGGAATAGGTTCCTGTTTTTCCTGGCTACCAGCGAGACGCACAAGCAGATTACTGGTATATCGCGCCCAGCACAGAACAAACAAGGGCCGCAGTAGATCGGCGGGGAGCCTCGTCTCCTTAATATATGTTTCTATATAGGGCAAGGTCCAGGCGTCTTGAGTAAAAAATGCGCGTTGGAAGGGGGGAAGGTACGCTTTCTTTTTATCCGCATGATGCACGGAGAAGGCCGCATACGTCAGGAAAAAAAACAGATCGAAAGCGGGCAGGCCATCGAGTAAGGCCAGTTCCCAATCGACTACGCCCAGCCCGCCAGTCTTGCATAAAATCAAGTTAGGATGGCTCAGATCACCGTGTTCCAGCACCGGCGGCAGCAGCGTCTTTTGCAGAGGGCCGATGAGTGACCAGGTCTGCTCTAGCGCTTGTTCTTCCTCAGCCGTTAGGGGAAACTTATCCGTAAAATATCGCAATGAGCCAGTGAAAAGCTCAAATCGGTTGCTTCCGTTTTTTTCGTTTCGAGGCTGCTGGACATCAACCAGCCATCTGGTGACAAGATCACAACACTTTGCCGCATCGCGGCGAACTACCGCAGGACTCATAGACGGCCCAGCCAGGGCTGTTTCCACCAGTATTCCATGACCACAGTATTCCTCAAACGCGATCACGCGCGGAATGGAGCTAAAGCCATCAGTCCGCAAAGCCTGAACCGACTTCAGCGCTTTGGATTCCTGTTCAAGACTGGCACTTGGCCCTGGAAGACGCGCTACTTTTGCCACCAATACCGGATCGGTCTGGCCTTCGCCATAAATTAAAAACACCACATGTTGCGACGCGCGAAAACGCGGTGTAAGCACCACGCTGGATAACTGCTCTGGTACGCCATACCGGTCAAGTTCGAGCCGATCCCGATGCAGGTTTAAGAACGACAGCGCGAGATTCATACATTTCCTCGTTCGGCTACCAGACTGAAATGCCTGATCCCTGGACGGAGCAGACGGGTTCTGTCCAGCCATCGGATAAGGATCGTTTCAATGTGCGGAATAGTTCCGTCTCTCCCTTTGATCAAGACAAGCTGTAGGCCAGACGAATTGTGGAGGGGGATAAATTTTGTACATTTCTCAACCGTGGGCCAATGCCAATACGCCTGGACGCTCATAAAACCGGATTGTTTGAGCAGATCAATCGAGCGGTCTGGGCGGTACCACCGTCCCGCGAACTCTGCATACAGTGCTCCTCCCGGTTTAACGGCGCTCGCTGCGGCCTGCAACAACTCGCGCGAAGGATTACATACTACGACGAGATCATAGCGTTCACTCGTAAAGTCGAGAGTTTCTAATGCGTTGCTGAATTCATGAAGCGCAGCGAGCAGTTTCTCCGGTACGGTTCCACTATAGGCAACCCGTCCCAACCGCGGATCAGGTAACAGAAAGCGCCAGTCAATTCGTCGTGACGCCTGTAACCGCGCGTCGGAATGTCCATCATGAGAGACAGCTCCAGCCATATCGTTCCCCTTTACTGGCTAATATAAGGCTGCATCGCCTCGAATAATTCCGGGAGGATGGCCGGATAGGGATGATAAACGGTATAAGCGTCTTTGCCTGCCAGCAGACGCCCAAGAATTTGACGCTGTTTTTCCTCTGCATTTTCGATCAGGTCATTTCTGTCATTAGGAAAAGCGAAGCGGTACATCAGGTAATATGCCATCAATGGAAGACGCTCATATTGCAGCGAAAATACCATCCGTTGAGCGATTTCTGTGGGGTCTACTGGTTCAACACGGACATGGGGATCGGCATGGCTGGCTACCCAAAAAATTTTGTTGAGCGTCCCCGCTAGCGCGATAGAGTCAGGATCAAATAGTTTTTGGGGGCGGATGTCAGCGTGAAGCTGATTTTTTAGAACATGAGATACCCGATCTAGTGGTTTTTTGAGCAAAAATTTAGACGTTAAACGCCCCATTTGTATCAGGAGCTTAATGGTTCTTAAGCGCAGGCGTTCAGTTGTATCTACTTTGCTGGCATAAGAGGGTAACTGCTGAAGATACCACTCCCATAAACGGATTGCTTCGGGGATGCCGTAAATGCTATGGCCCTCACGATCAATGTATACCCATTCATCTCCAATATACTGTGCGCCATGTTCCATGAATGCCAACAGCGCTTCCGTTTTTCCGCCCTTTGACCAGCCTGTAGTCAATATACCTGTACCTTTATAAGTAAAGGCTGAGGCATGAAGGGGGAGTGCGCCTTTCGCCAGCGCCGTTAGATTAATGATGGGGATCAGCAGCGGCACCGCAGGCAGTCCGCTTTCACAGACAATTTCGCACTGCTGGCCGATTTGCTGGAACGGAATCTGCACCCGGCTGCGGGTCTTGTGCTTACTGCGTAAGACCAGGAAAGCATCCGTTGTAAATCCGGCTTCATCGACGCCCAGGTAACGCAATGGCTCAGCAACATCCAGATGATCAACCCAGCGAATGATGATGTCAGGTTCACCAGCCAGCGTACCCGGAAGAAGACCCAGTTGGCGCTGTACCGCCTTCTGATCGCTCTCGGTTGGATTTAAGAGGCGAATTCCGATCAGGCCATGAAGGTTAAAATCAACGGCTGCCTGTTTTTGTTTACTGCGGGTTGTATCTGGCATAAATCCCCCTTTGCCGGTCTAGGACTGACGCATCCTTTTATTATTGATAATAAAACGCCATATAACAAATATTTCAGCTATAAATATAAATTTTCGCCCTGAAGTAAAATGAAACCTAAAATTTTTTAACCATGATTAAATTAGAGGAAAAGGCGTAGTAGGTTTATAATCAAAAATTTATGGCTTATGATCGTTATTTTACTTATCGCGCTATAAATAAAGAGCTTTAGCGTTCGGCTACTTTAGAGCTTATCAAAATCTTGAGTTTATGGTGCAATTCTCCGGCTTTTTCCCCGTAAATTTTTGCGCTGACATGGAAGTTGCCTGTTTCCCTATGAATTATTATGGCAATACTTTTACTTTTTTTTATTCACATTTTTATTATCGCATGATATATTCTACAGATTAACATCTGAAAAAAGTAATTTAACCTTCATAATGAGTGTTTCATCAAATTTTATTCAACGGTTGACTTTTCATAGGGTATATGTTGTTGCCCCTCCGCCGTAGTCAAAGCAAAGGGGGCATGTGTGCCACTACAAACGCTGGGCTGTTTAGGCTGATCCAAGAAAATATTGGCGCAGTCTTAGTGAATGGGGACCCTGAATATGAACAATCTTCGCTTTCTCATAATTCTCATGGTTCTGTGGCTTGGGTGCCTGCTGGTTTTACAATTTTCGGAATTATCGACTCTTGTATCACCGTCGGTTTTCCTTTTCGCCTTTGTGGCTGCGTTGATCATTTTCCTCCTGCCCGATATGCGGGTGTTGCAGTGGCACACCCTCTTGGGGTCCGTCTTTCTCATTTATTTGGCGCTGAGTGCCTTAGGTCTCACCGACCATGAGCAGGTAACTTTTCCCACGCTGGCAGTCGAACTGGCTGTTCTGTCGAGTACCGTGTTTCTGGCGCGCCAGACGTCGGCAGCGGTTGCCAATATGGAACAGGTTACTGAGAACGCGGTGGGCGGGCCGAATGCGACCCGTATCCTATCAACATCTCAGGGCGAAGCGGTTACGAATGATGAACTCTTTCGCGCCCGGCGCTACAGCCGTCCGGTCGGGTTTCTGCTGCTCAAATTGAGCGATGTGCCCGAACTGCAATACTCAGGGGCCATTCGCCTCAAATATCAGGAGTCGCTGCAACGTCACTTTCTTCGCGCCAGAGTGGGGCATCTGGTCGAATCCATGCTTTATCATACGGATCCCATCGCCTGGTATAAAGAAGATCTGGTGGTTTGCCTCCCGGAGACGAATGCCGAGGAATCGCTCGCGCTGGCAAAACAGATAACCGATATGGTCCGTGATGTCCTCAATATTCGAATTCGGATCGGTGTTGCCAGTTTCCCTCAGGATGGTCTGATCTACGCTGATTTGGTTGCGGCAGCTTCGCGTAAGGTATCGCCCAGTGATGCCGCTCTCGAACTGACCCCGCGCGTTATTCCGGAACGAGTATTGCGCGAGAGTAGTGATCCGGCTGGCTCTGAAGTTCTCGCGATGGACTATAAAATAGGCAACTCCCTCGCGGCGTTGGAGCTTCAATCGAAACCAACCACCGGATTGTTAATGGATATGGCGATCAACGCGCTTCGCCCGGTTGACAACCTGCTCCAGACCCGCTCCTTGCGGCAGCCTGTCGAACTGCCGCACTCCGACCCTGGCTTCTGGCTTAACCGGCTGCCCTATCAGACTGCGCATGCACGCCAGGTCTACAGCCGGATTAAACGGCTCACTGATCTGATGATGGTTATGGCGACAATGCCGCTTACCCTGCCTTTGGGATTAGTGATCGCGTTTCTCATCTTCCTGAGCGATAGATCAACGCCCTTTTATGTTCAGCGGCGGGCTGGCTTGGGGGGACGCCCCTTCAAGATGTATAAGTTCCGCTCCATGATCCTCAATGCGGATCGCCGCCTGGAAGAACTAGGGGTCCGCGTCAACGAACGGGGCGAGACCATTGATGAATTTGGCAATAAGTTGGCGAATGATCCGCGCATTACCACCATCGGGAAGATTTTACGTAAGACCAGTCTCGATGAACTGCCCCAACTCTGGAATGTATTTCGGGGCGAAATGAGTATCGTCGGGCCGCGTCCTACCTCGTTCGGTGTTGATAAATACTCGCTGATTCAGACCCACCGGTTAAGCGTCAAACCTGGCATCACCGGTTTGTGGCAAGTCTATGATCGCGGTGATACAGATTTTGATAAGCGTTTGGTGTGGGATATCAAGTACATCGACAAAATGTGCCTGTCACTCGATCTCAGAATCCTACTGTATACGGTACTCAAGTTTACGAATGGCGCACGGTAGACAGCTCGGCTTGTAATGGAGAGAAGAATGCCTACTAGTTTCCGGCATTATGTAGTGGTACTTCGCCGTTGGTTATGGCTTTTCATAGTAGCCACCATATTCACCGGCGCGGTCAGTTACTTCGTCAGTCAACGGCAGCCTGTTTACTATACAGCCCACGCGCGGTTGTCTGTTGGCGTAGCAACCAGCAGCCCCAGCGTGGAGATGGATGATATACGGACTGCCGCACAACTCTTGGAAACATACGGTGAAATACCGACTACACGCCCATTTCTGGAAGAGGTCCTCAACGATCTTCAGCCTATTGATCTGGACCTCAATCAGCTTGAAAACCAGCTTGAAGTTTCGCTGAATAGCTCCACTGCTATCCTGACCCTTCAGTTTAGAGATCGTGATCCGGATCGGGCTGTTACCGTTGTGAACGCGATTGCCAACCGTCTGGTGAACCAGAGTCCGGCCCAGCTTGCGGAAACTGATACGGCGGAAGAGATTCGGACTCAGATTGCACGTATAGAACAGATGATAGCTGAGAGTCAGACAACTATCGATCTGCTTGAGACAAACCTGAAATTTACCACGACGCTCGATGAACGGACTGTCATTTCTGATCAGATTTCCAATGAGCGCTCACAATTGCTGGAAGAGGAAAGTCTGCTCCTTTCGCTCTTGACCGCCTTGCAGGATACGCCTAATAACCAGATTCTGCTCATCGACCCCGCCACACAGGGATCAGCGATTGACCGGGAGATTCCGCTTAAGACGCTGTTTGGGGTCATTGCGGGTCTGATCTTCGCTGCTGTGATTATGTTTGCTTTTGAGTACTTTGATGACACGATCCGGATTTTTGACGACATCAGGCTGTCGGCAGATGTGCCTGTCCTGGTCAATCTAAACACCCACAAACAGCCGAATGGTTCAGCGGGTAAGCGGCTTATTGTAAACAAACAGCCTGTATCTCCGCTGGTTGAAACGTACTGGCGGCTGAGCACGAAACTTCGTTTTTTAGACTCCAGCCAAAATCTACGTTCTGTCCTGATCGTTGGTCTACAGGATACGGAAGATACCGGTGAGATTGCCGCTAATCTTGCGGCTGCATTCGCCCAGCTTGGCACCAGTGTGATACTGGTCGATGCCGACAGACGCCATCCTGTTGCCAGTCAAATCTTTGGACTGAGCGGACAAACACCCATTAGCGATCTCCATCAGGGAAACCTATCAGAAGCGATTGCCTCCATCGCTGACATTCCCGGTTTAAGTCTTTTGCCTGCAATTCAGAAAACAGGCGCATCCGCTGGAACATTATCTTCACCGGTTGTGCAAAACCTGATTGAACGCCTTCCCCACATGGCGGATATGGTCGTTTTTATCACGCCTTCCCTGTCTATGTATGCCGATGGCTTAACCCTTGCCCCGTATGTTGATGCGGTAGTGCTTGTGGCGGTTAGTGGAGTTAGCAAACGGCATCAGATTCAAGAAGCCATTGATGATCTGCAAGGTGTCGGCGGCCATGTAAAGGGCCTGCTGCTGGCAAAACCTGTTTTTAAGCGAACGGGTATTTTCTCAGGTCGTAAAGTGAAAACTACCGGAAAGGCACCCAGAAAGGCATTGTCCATCAGTTCGGATAATCATGGGGTGTTCCAAGAGGGTGGGAGATAAAACGCTTCCTATGCATACCCAGTTATTCGCTGAACTGGAACTGGCAGGTATCGCCTACTGTCTGCTGCGCGATGCTGATCGGTTGGACGAACTTGCTGAAGGTGGCGAAGTCGATCTACTCGTGCGGGCTGGTCAATTCGCCGAACTTCGCCATCTGCTCCAGCGGCTTGGTTTTGCGCGGATGCCGGATCGCGGTTATGCGCCACACCATTTTTTCATCAACTATGACCCGTCCTCAGACTGTTGGCTCAAGTTGGATGTTGTGACTGAGATAGCGTATGGCCGTCCGGTAAAAAATCTCCCCACCGACCTGGCTGAAGACTGCATTCGCACCCGGCAGTCCAGCGGCCCGACCTATATTCCTTCACCCGAAACCGAATTTATCACCCTGCTTTTGCACTGTCTGCTGGATAAGCCGGACTTCGAACCGCACCGGCAGGCGCGTCTTCAAACCCTCTGTCACCAGATCACAAATGAAGACTATATGACGGAGCAGTTGGCTAAATACTGGTTGCCGGATGTAAGGTGGAAGCAGATCGCGGAACAGGTTGAAAGCGGGAATTGGTCAGACCTGCGGCTTAACCGCCCCGCTGTGATCGCCCATCTGATGCGACGTGATCCATTCGGTGTTCGAATTCGCACGTTTCGCAGCAAAGCGCTGCGTCAGTTCAATAAATATGGGGCTTTGCTGCGGCCTACCGTGCCCACGGTAGCGCTATTGGGGCCTGATGGAGCCGGAAAATCGACGTTAGCTCAGTCCATTCAAGCGACCTCCTATTTTCCCGCGCGTCAGGTATATATGGGCCTGTATCAGAAGAAAACTGAACAGTCCCGTGCCAGCCATCTGCCCGGATTGGGTTTTATCCAACTTCTGCTCACCCAGTGGCAGCGTTATTTATCGGCCCGCCTGCTTCAGGCACGCGGCAATCTGGTTATCTTTGATCGCTATCCTTATGACAGCCGTCTTTCATTATCCAAAAAACTCTCATGGCCCAAAAAGCTGCGGCGCTGGCTTTTGGCGCATGCCTGCCCTTCGCCCGATCTGGTGCTGATATTGGATGCTCCCGCCGAAACGCTGTTTGCGCGCAAAGGTGAGCATACGGTCCCCCTGCTTGAGCGCCAGCGGCAGTCGTATCTGAAACTTCAGGCCAGTTTGCCCCAGGCTTCAGTCCTGGATACGACCACCGGAATCGAACAGCTACGTCGGAACGCCATCGCTCTCATCTGGCAGTTTTATGCGGATCGCCATAGCCATCACTAGCGAGGTAGATCATGGTTTTAGCGGAACCTGTACTCCAGCAGCAAACATCTGATTCCACCGCAGGCCAACCTAAAGTGGCTTACATGATGTCACGCTTTCCCAAGCTGACCGAGACATTTATTCTGTACGAAATTCTGGCAGTGATGGATCAAGGTTTGCAGGTGGAACTCTACCCGCTGCAACGCGAACATACCACGACGATGCATCCCGAAGCCAGGCCGCTGGTGTCAGACGCCCATTTTCAACCTCTTTTTTCATGGTCTGTTTTGTTGGCCCAACTCAGTTTCTTACGAAAAAAACCGCGAATCTATCTCAAAACCCTGTGGGATATGCTGCGCGCGAACTGGGGCAGCCTGCGCTATTTTGCGGGCGCGCTGGTCTTTTTCCCTAAAACGGTGCGTTTCGCGCAGATGATGGATCGGGACGAGATCACGCATATTCACGCCCACTTTGCCAGCCATCCGGCTGCTGCTGCGTTTGTGATTCACCGCCTGACTGGAATTCCCTATAGTTTTACCGCGCATGGTTCCGATCTCCATCGTGATAGGCATATGTTGTGTGAGAAGACGGCTGAAGCTGCTTTTGTAGTGACGATTTCGCATTTTAACAAGCAGATATTTGTGGATGTATGCGGTGAGTCGGCTCATCATAAGGTTCAGGTTATTCGTTGTGGGGTGGACACTCAGGTTTTTCAGCCCCGTTCGCCGTCTTCCCAGCCCTTCACCATCTGTTGTATCGGCACGCTGCATGAAGTCAAAGGCCAGACCTATCTGATCGAGGCCTGCCAAATCCTGAAAACGAGAGGGATCGATTTTACATGCCACTTCGTAGGCGACGGGCCAGATCGAGATGCCCTGACAATGCAGGTCGCTGAAGCTGGCTTGGGTGAACAGGTCAAATTTCACGGTCAAAAAACGCGCCAGGAAGTGATCGCGTTTCTCCGCGAAGCAGATGTGTTGGTCGCCCCCAGCGTGCCTTCGCGTGATAACCGCCGGGAGGGCATACCGGTTGTGCTGATCGAGGCAATGGCAAGTGGCGTGGCGGTGGTTGCCAGTCAACTGTCGGGCATACCGGAACTGGTTGAACACGAAGTCAGCGGCCTGCTTGTGACACCGGGTGAACCAACCGCTATTGCCCATGCGGTGGAACGTTTACAGCGTGACTCGGCGCTCCGGCAAAAACTTGGAGATGCCGGGCGCGAGAAAATCCTTCGTGAATTCGATATGGATGTCAACGCGGCGGTGCTTTGCCAGCACTTTAGCAGGGGGAGAGCATAATGGGTTTCTGGTTCTTCTGGTTCTTCTGGATCGCTGTTGCGCTGATTATCTACACGTATGTCCTTTTCCCAGGGCTGTTGTTTGTGCGTGGTCGGCTTGTCAGGCGACACTACCATTCGGCTGATATTGAGCCGTCTGTCAGCATGATCATCGCTGCCTATAACGAAGCGGCTGGAATTAGCCACAAAATAGACAACATTCTATCTCTGAATTATCCCGATGATAAATTCGAGGTGATTATCGCATCCGACGGTTCAGACGATGATACGGTAAAAATCGTTTCGCAATATGCCGGGCAGCGTGTTAAGTTGCTGAATCTCCCTCGGCAGGGCAAAGCGGGTACACTCAATGCCGCAGTAGCAGCCTCAAGTGGAGAAATTTTGGTGTTTTCAGATGCCAATAGCCTCTATGCACCCGCTGCAATTCGCGCCCTGGTTCGCCCCTTTGCCGATCCGACGGTAGGCGGCGTAGCGGGAAATCAGTGTTACGTGGCACACGACGCTGATGTGTTGAGTGGTGATGGTGAACGCAGCTACTGGAACTATGACCGCAAGATCAAAACGCTCCAGACTCAGGCCGGTAGTGTTATTTCAGCGACAGGCGCGATCTATGCGATCCGTCGCTCACTTTTCCAGCCCGTTCCCCAGGGTGTAACCGATGATTTTGTGACATCCACGCGCGTTATTGCTCAAGGTTACAGGTTAGTCTTTGCCCCCGATGCGATTGCCTATGAACCCGTAGCCAAGTCCAACGAGGTCGAATTCGGACGCAAAGTCCGCATCATGACCAGAGGTTTGCAGGGCGTTCTTGTGATGCGCGAACTTCTCAATCCATTTCATTACGGCTTTTACGCATTCCAACTGTTTTCGCACAAAGTGCTGCGGCGCTTGATGTATATCCCTTTCGTGGTTTTGCTGCTGGTCAACCCTCTGCTCTGGGAACACGGGCTGTTTTATAAAGTCACACTGCTGGCCCAGGTGTTGTTTTATGGGTGTGCTGGCATAGGACTGGCCTTCGCCCGGACAAAAGTAGGCCAGTTAAAGCTCTTTATCCTGCCATTTTATTTCTGCATGATTTATGTTGCGGCAGCAATGGCAACCTGGAATGTCATTCGGGGGCACCGGATCACAAGCTGGCAAACGCAGCGCCGCGAGGCTGCCTAGACTTGCCGTCCGCTGTGATAGCGTGACTACGGAGATTTTCAAAATGTCTTTCCAAAATGAAGTTTATCGCATTGAAAAAAACAAATGGGATGATATCGCCCGGCAGACAACAGACATCGCCAATATCGGCCCTTATCGTGATTTTATAGACTATGCATCTCGCGCCTCCACGATGACTGGAATTGCAGATTTTTTGGCTCCGTTGGCTGGCAAACAGGTTCTTGAGATTGGCTGCGGGTTGGGACAACTGACGACCCTGCTGGCTATGAGCGGCGCATATGTGACTGCTTTTGACCTGTCACCGCAGAGTGTCGGTGTTACCCGCCAGCGCGTCGCCCTCAACGCGATGTCAGATCAAGTCAATCTGGCCGTTGCAGCCGGCGAAACACTGCCCTTCCCCAGCGAAAGTTTTGACATTGTTTTTGGAAAAGGGGTTTTACACCACCTGAATGCGGAATATGGCGCGTCTGAAATTCTGCGCGTGCTGAAATCCGGTGGAAAAGCCGCCTTCTCCGAACCAATGGGAACTAATCCCCTGTTGTCGTTTGTCCGGGCTTATATTCCCTATCCCCACAAACACCCCCGTGGGGCAGATCGCCCGCTAAACTACGATGCTATTCACCGCTGGGGCGAGAATTACAAGGTGTTCAACTACCGCGAAATCCAGTTCTTGAGCATGTTGGAGCGGGGATTGAGGCGAAGACGACCACTGACCGCGCTGCGTCGCCTGGACGGGATATTGTTAAGGCGCTTCCCATTCCTGCGGCGCTTTTGCCGGTATGTCGTTTTAACCATGGTGAAGTAGTCCGCCCATCTGCCGGCGATCTCGGACACTTGAAGGATAGAGTTATGGTTCCCAAACTCGCACTAGTCATGGCTATCATTCTGGCTATTTTTGCTCAGGAATGGTTGCTGATGTCCTACGGCTTGCCCATTCTGCTCGGCCTGATCGGGGTTTGTGTCCTCATGGTGGTGATGTTTATCTCACCTGAGGTCGCAACCCTGTTTGCCATTTTTATGCTTTACGCCAATGTCGCCGTTGTATTTGTCCGCAATGGAATACCAGCGCCCCTAGCGGGAAGCAGTTTTTTGCTTTTGGGCATCCCTCTGTTCAATTACCTGATTAACCGCAAAGAAAATTTTGTGGGCGCGATCCCCTTTTTTCTCATGGCGGTCTATTTCGGGCTGGCCTTGTTGTCCGCCATATTTACAGATGTTTCCAGACACTCCATCGAATGGTTGATCACTTTTGCGTTAGAGGGGATGATTCTCTATTTCCTTATCATCAACACGATACGAACCTCCGATGTGCTCCGAAAAGCAATTTGGACGATCCTGATTGCCGGATCGCTGATGGGGGGTGTCTCCATGTACCAGGAATTTACCAGGTCCTATGATAACGATTTTGGTGGTTGGGCGATTGTTAAAGAATCAGAAATCGAAGTCGGAGAAGAGAACATTCTGGGCAACCAGGCCAGCACACGCCGTGTGGCGGGGCCAATCGGCTCCAAAAACTTCTATGCCCAATTTATGGTGGTCTTGCTGCCATTAGCCATTTCCCGGTTCTCCGCCGAGCGCTCAACGGCGCTGCGTATCCTCGCCTTAGTCATGTGTATCCCTATTCTGGGGGGAACCCTGCTCACCTATTCACGCGGGGCCGGAATTGCCGCCGTCCTGATGATCTTTGTCATGTTTGCCCTGGGCGGGTTACGGTTAAAGCACCTTCTGATCATAGGGGGCGTGGCGTTTGTCACCGTGATGGTATTTGTCCCCAACTATGTTTACCGTATTTCAACCGTCTTTGACACGTTCAATTTGCCGAATGGAAATCTAGCCGATGCCGGTGGATCAGTCCGGGGTAGGGCGACTGAAAACCTCGCCACCTTCAATGTTTTTCTGGATCATCCCGTTTTAGGTGTCGGGCCGGGACAAACCCGCTATTACATTCAGGAAGCATCCGCCGAGATTGGTTACAAAAATCTGACCACGGATCGCCGGGGGCATAATCTGTATCTTGAACAACTGTCAGATGGCGGCATCCTGGGTTTTCTCAGCTATCTTAGCATTGTACTGATTACTATCATTCAATTGTGGCGCACCGCACGCCGGTTCAAAGCGAGTCAGCCCGACATTTTTTATACCCTCATCGGCCTCTTGGCCTCCATCCTCACCTTTCAGATTACAGGGCTGTTTTTGCATCTCTCATATATCCGGTACTACTGGTTTCTCATGGCGCTGGCCGCATCCGGTGTCCTGATTTTTAACACGCCGTTGGGCCGCCCCATTAACCATCTTGTGGCAGACGTAGGGCAGCCTCGCCGTCTTGATCGTCAGCGCTTAAATCCAGCCTTTGCTGATGCCGACCCAAGCCAATAATGATCCCATCTGGCTGGTTTGACTCCCCTTCCCTTAGGGAAGGGGTCAAGGAAACCTCTTTATATCTTTATGCCTAGCGGAGTCAATTATGGAACCATCCATCGAAGCACAAACGGTGAAACAAGGCGGACAACCTGCATTAGCAGTAAAAAAGTCTTCCGCCGAAAAATCATCTCGCCGCCAAATACGTGGTTCCAGTTTGCTGCTTGTTGGTCGTTTAATCTCGATCGGGGTGACGACGCTTGTCCAGATTTTGACAGTTCGTTACCTGTCTAAGAATGCGTATGGGGCCTTTGCCTATGCGCTGTCCATCGCCATGTTGGGCGAAACAATCGTTACTCTCGGTCTGGATCGGGCCGTGACCCGGTTTGTGCCCATCTATCATGAGAAGGAAGACTATGATAGGATGTTTGGCACGCTGCTGATGGTGGTCGCCACTATTTTTGCGCTCAGCATAATTCTTGTGCTGCTGGTTGTGGGCTTTCAGGGTTTTATTGCCGAACATCTGGTCAACGATCAGCAGGCGGTTGATCTCCTGGTGATCCTCATTGTACTCGCCCCCATCAACGCCTTTGACAACATCCTGACCGGGGTGTTTGCCGTTTTTTCCAGTCCCAAAGCAATTTTTTTCCGCAAATACGTGCTTGGCCCAGCCTTAAAAATCGGGATCGTGCTGCTGCTTATTCTGGGAAAAAGCAGTGTCACCTTCCTCGCTTTTGGATATTTGGCCTCAGGCTTGTTGGGGATCGCTATCTTTGCCATCCTGTTAGTGCGGATGATGCGGGAGGAGGATCTCTTTTCGCGGTTTAACCGGAAAACGATGAATATCCCCCTGCGTGAAGTCCTGACCTTCACCGTTCCACTGCTGGCTTCCGATCTGGTTTATGTGGTCATGAATGCGATGGATGCGGTGCTGCTCGAATATAACCGGGGCACAGGGGATGTAGCGGCTTTTCGGGCTGTGCAGCCAACGGCGCGTCTGAATCAGGTGGTTTTGGCGAGTTTTGCGTTGTTATTCACCCCGGCAGCGGCACGCTTGTTTGCCCAGGGGGACAAAGAGGGAATTAACCGCCTCTATTGGAAAAATGCGGTCTGGGTTGCCATTGCATCCTTCCCCCTGTTTGCCCTTACCTTTTCACTGGCTGGGCCAGTCACCAGTCTGTTATATGGAACACGGTATGAACAGTCGGCGCTAATTATGGCTATGCTCTCATTCGGTTATTATTTCAATGCGGCAACGGGTCAGAATGGGCTGACGCTCAAGGTCATGGGCAAGCTGCGCTATATCGTAACCGTTGATATTCTGGCTGCTGTTATCAACCTGGGGCTTAACCTGTTCCTTATTCCACGTTATGGAGCCATTGGCGCTGCTGTGGGCACGATGAGCACGATGATCATCTTCAATATTTTGAAACAAGGTGGTCTGATGCTCGGCACAGGCATTAACGTTTTTGATCGAGACTATTTCAAAATCTATGTGGTTATTATTCTTGCGGCGGGAGGCCTCCTGCTTGTCCAGGTGCTTCTATCGCCACCCGCCTTTATCGGATTAATCATTGCGGGGTTTGTATCACTGCTCGTGCTCCGCATTAACCGGAAGGATCTGGACTTAGCGAATACCTTCCCGGAATTGCTTCGTATTCCTATGGTGCGGTGGTTATTCAATGACTAGAGACTGCTTATGCTGGAACTAACGCTCGCGACTCAATTTGTCCCTGGCACTAATTTGCGCGGCGAGGTATCGGGCGCAAACTGGGCCTTTCTGCTTCCTTCGCTTGATCTGGATCAGGTGATCTGCTGGGGGCTACCCTCTTCGACAACGTTGGTGATGCTGGCTACCATCAGCCGCCAGGTAACGGTTTGTGCCGGTTCACACCAGCTAGAGGATTCAAATCGCCGCAGTGATTTACCCAATATCCATTGGCTCGCTGTTAATGACGGTGCGTCCTCATTGCCTCTTGAAACGGGAAGTGCCGATTTGTTTCTGATAGTAGGGAAGCCGCATGTCCGGCAATTTGTACACAGTGCCGTTCTGCAAGCTGAAATCATTCGTGTACTCAAACCAGATGGTAATGTCTATTTTGAGATCAGAACTCGTCCGGGGCAGCTTAACAAATATCTCATCGAACCGTTGCGCACAGGTCAGTTTTTCTGGCTGACTCCGCTGTCTGGCGAAATGCATACGGCGGTACCACTGGCGGATAGGGCGACCAGGAACTATTTCCTGAGACGCAAACTGTACAGCTTGTCGTTTACTACGCATATTTTCAGACAGGCCAGGCGTCTGTACACCAAACGATCCTTGTCTGATCCGCCAACATTAAAGCCCCAGAATGGTACCGAAAATACAATCTCGGTGAAGAAACCGTCATCCAGGCGCAGTCTGCGTTCTGCCGCTCGCCAACTGGGGACGGCGTTTCTCAAAATGGCAGATCGAGCCGAACGATTTTTATACCGGCGCGCCTGGTTGACAGCGCGTTGTGGTGTTCTGATCCGAAGATCGCCCGCACAGCTAAATACCCGCCCTCCAGCCTACATAACCCGGATCGCAGCGGAAGCCGGTAGAAACTTGGATGACCATCGTTGGGGGTTGTGGGCGGGGGGCGAATACAGCTCCCGCAAGCTCCTGTTTTTTCTATTCAACCAACGCCGTGCTGCGCCAGAATATCTCGTCAAGATGGTTCGAAATTCTGCCTTTAACCGGCGTCTGGAAAACGAATATCAGGCGCTCAGGTTGCTGAATGAGCGCCAGATTGGCGATAAGGAAATTTTGCCACAGGTCGTTTTTTTCGGACATCATCATAACCTCGCGCTTCTTGGCGAGACGATAATCGATGGTGTGCCCTTCCGCGAACGTACAGCATGGACGGCTGATTGCGTGTTACTCCACACCGCGCTGGATTGGTTTGAAAAACTGGCGACTGCCCCCTTACCCGTAGCATCTACCCAGGTTGCCGGTGGGTTAGAAACCCTTTTCACGCGCTTTAGTGCCATTTACCACCTGCCCGATACTCAATCCCGTTTTCTGGCGGAGCAGATTGCAGTTTTGCGGAAGAATCCCGAATCGTTTCCGCTTGTTTTCCAGCATGGCGATCCGGGTCCGTGGAATATGCTTGTGACCCCCACCGGACGCATCGCGCTTCTGGATTGGGAATCTGCCGAAACCCAGGGAATGCCGTTGTGGGATATGTTTTACTTTTTCCGTTCCTATATGAATGGGATTGCCCAGGCCAATGGCACTCACGATAGATTGCAAGGCTTCATGAAGTATTTCCTGGCATCTTCTCCTTTTAGTTCACTGGTGGTCGATACAGTTCAGCACTATGCTAAGCACATTGGGCTGCCACAGCCCTTTATTGAACCGATGTTTTACACGTGCTGGATGCACCGCGCACTCAAACAATCCACATTGCTTGATCCCTCCAAACTGGATCGCGGTTACTATATCAACTTGCTCCAGCTATGTATTGAACAGCGCCATGCTCCAACGCTAACCCTCCTTTTTGACAAAAAGATACCGTTAGCGAACTCTGTTAGGTAGGGGCGCTGCTTGCTGCGCCCGGTCTTCTCCTCTTCTAACTCGGTTGGAGCGGGGAACTGAGGGGGTGAGGTTCGCCGGAACCATTCATGAATGGCCCCGGCCCAAACCATTTCGCCAACAATATCGCTGAATGCGGGAAAATCAGGATGGGGTACAGAAAATACTAGTGCAGCTTAGGCTGCCCGTTTTAGAATACGGTTATAAATTTCGCAGCATATCCAGCGAAAAATCGTTCAGGCTGGGGATCACGCAGTGCGCCCTGCGCAGAACTTCCGCCGCTGGTCTGTATTCGGCGTTCGGCACAGCGATCACTTTTACCCCGGCGGCCAATCCCGCCAGAATGCCGTTGGCCGAATCTTCAAAGACAGCGGTTTGTTCCACCGGCACGTTCATTTGCCGCGTCGCTTCCAGGTAGACATCCGGCGCGGGTTTGCCCTGTGCCACTTCATCGCTCGACACAATTTTTTCGAACACATCCGTCCAGCCTGCGCTCTCTAACACGGCACGGATCAACCGTTGTGATGAACCGGACGCCACCCCCAGCCGGTACTGTGGGTGCAGCACTTGGATCACATCCCGTGCGCCGGGCAGCAGCGGCACCGATGTGCGGTAAAACCGTTCCATCTGCGCCACAACCATATCGATAATTTCAGGCACCGTGTAGCGGTAATCCAGCCGTTTCTCCAGATACTCGCCCCATCCTTGCGCGCTGGTCCCCATAATATTCTGCTGATCCGTCTCCGTCCAGCATAACTGCTCGGCCCCAAACGCTTCATTGCGGGCGTGATGCCACAGCGGTTCTGAATCCACCAGCAGCCCATCCATATCGAAAATAACAGCTTGGATCATGATTTAACGGCACCTTACTCAATTCGGTGTGATTTATACCCTGCTGGTTATTGTGCCACACCGCCATCAAAACGAAAACCCCCGGTTGATCAAACCATCTCCCACTCTGTATCTATCCGGTTTGCCTCCCCTTCCGGCTGTACATGACCCACATCTTTTGGATCGCAAATCCCGCTTTTCCGTCCCGCACACGCTGCGCCATTGGTAGGGGCGTCGGCTTGCCGCGCCCGCTTTTCTCCCCTTTCTCCGCGCGCGGGGAAAGGGGCCGGGTGAACCGCATATGCTGGAAGGGGTCAAGAAAATAGGGGCGCAGCCTTACGATAATTCCACAAGTCCATTTTGGATCGCCAGTGCCACAGCTTCAGTCCGGCTCGTAACGCTCAGCTTCGCTAAAATATTGCTCACATGGTTTTTCACGGTGGATCGGCTGATCGTCAGTTCATCCGCAATTTCCCGGTTGTTCAATCCATTCACGATCAGCGCCAGCACCTCATGTTCCCGGCTGGTCAGATCATACCCCGGTGTCAGCGGCCCGGCTGCGGCTTCGATCAGAATCCGGGTGGCTTCCGGTGCCAGCGTCGATTTTCCCTCGTAAGCGGCATGCACCGCGTCCGCGAGTTCGTCAATCGAAATATTCTTTAACAGATACCCAATCGCCCCGGCTTGCAGCGCTTCCTGTACCAGTTCCTTCTCTTTAAAACTGGTCAACGCGATTATCTGGGCCTGCGGAAAGTTTTGCCGGATAACCCGTGTTGCGGCGACTCCATCCATCCCTGGCATGATCAGATCCATCAGAATCACGTCCGGCTCCAGTTCCTGGCAGATCTGCACCGCTTCTTCGCCGTTGCTGGCCTGCCCTACCAGAATCAGATCATCACACGTCTCTAGAAAAACTTCCAGGCCGCTGCGCACCATATCGTGATCATCAACGATCATGACGCGAATAGGACTCGCTGGAAAAGTCATAGTTTTTTCCTTCAGGCTAGGACTGAAACGCGGCTGTCTCGCGCACGAAGCCCCTAATGCTCCCATTCATCCGGCCTGACTCCCTCAGGGGAGGGGTAAGGGGGGATGGGATAAACAAATGCTTAACAGTAGGTTAGTCCATTTGAAGGCTGTAAACATGAGAGAGTTAGCGGGTTTGTAGCTGGGTCATGTGGCTGAACTTAATGTAGGTAAGTTGACCTATTAGCCTTAATGAATCAGGCGGTGTTGTACCGTCAATGCAACAGCCTCCGTCCGGCTGCCGACTCCAAGTTTGGAGAGAATATTGCTTACATGATTTTTGACGGTAGATCGGCTGATGGTGAGCGCCTCCGCAATTTGGCGGTTGTTCATCCCCTCGACCATCAGCGCCAGCACTTCATATTCGCGCTGCGTAAGATCATGGCCCGGCGGGGGCGGCTGTGTCGCAGCCTCGATCAGAACCTGGGTAGCTTCCGGTGCCAGCGTCGATTTACCATAATACGCGGCTCGAATCGCGTCAGCCAGTTCATCAATGGAAACGTTTTTGAGCAGATACCCAATCGCCCCGGCTTGCAGTGCTTCTTGAACCAGTGCCTTTTCTTTAAAACTGGTCAGTGCAATAACCTTAGTCTGGGGAGTTTGCGCGCGGATGGCCCGCATCGCGCCAATCCCATCTATTTCACCCGGCATAATCAGGTCCATCAAAATCACATCGGGCTTTAACTCATTACTTAACCGGACTGCATCCTCGCCGTTTGCCGCAATCCCCACCAGGATCAGATCATCGCGCGTTTCCAAAAAAACTTCTAATCCGCTTCGCACCATATCATGATCATCTACAATCATGACTCGAATAGCATTTGGCTCGGACATAAATCAACCTTTAATGATGTAATTGACCCGCCTGAACTCCATTTTACCCTATATTCTCCTGTTAGCCTACTTGGGCATTATGGCATCAAATGGTTTAAAACTGATTTTCCGGTAAGG
>CAYYNB010000048.1:0-1548 GCA_964472565.1 uncultured Anaerolineaceae bacterium | reverse complement strand
TAGCCTACTTGGGCATTATGGCATCAAATGGTTTAAAACTGATTTTCCGGTAAGGTTATCCCATTTATCCGGTTTGACTCTGGGGGGATGGGGTAAAGAAGGTCTTGGCGCAGCCTGACAGACAAAACAGCCCAGGGAGGAATTTATGAAACGTTGGTCATCATTGCTCATCATGGCGCTCCTGTTGTTAACCTTCAGCGTCGCCCAGGCCCAGGGAGGTGAACTGGTTTACGGCCAGCCGGTAACAGGCACCATCGCCGCGCCCGGCGCATCCTTTAGCCTGACGTACCGCCTCACCGAAGCCCGCGCGGTGTCCCTTCAGGCGCTCTCCGAAGCCGCCCAGCCTACCATTACCCTTCTGCACGGGGGCACAGTGGTCGCCCAACAGCCCAATGCCGAAGGCGCGTTGGTTGTCTCGCTTGCCGCTTATCTGGCGGCGGGTGACTATGTGGTCGAAGTCGGCACCGTCAACGACACCACCGGAAACGTGGTGGTTTTCATCCAGACCGAAGTGCCGATCACGCCTGTTCCATTGCCGCTTGCCGCGCTGACCACTGGCACAGTTTCCGCTGCGGCCCCGTTGGCGCTCTATTCATTTGATGCGCTGCCAGAGCCAGCCTATTTGTATCTGGACAGTGCGGGCGTGCAGATCCGCCTTCTGGATACAACTACCGGACGTGTGAGCGCAACGCTCAACACCGATCTGTTTGGTGCTCGCCTGCGTCTTCCCGCTGGAACGGCGCGCTATCAGCTCGAAATCGCGCATGACGGCTCTGGCACAGAGTATCCCTTCTCCCTCTGCTTGGCCGCTGTCAGCGCCGACACGTGTGGCACTACGGCCGTGCCGGTTACGACGCCTGTCGTTCCTGTTGTACCCGCCAGCGCCGTCTGTACCGCGACCCCGATCCATGCGGGCGGTGCCAATATTCGCCAATCCGCCAGCCCCTATGCGCCGGTGCTGGTGGCGCTCCCTGGTGGAGCCACCGCCGATGTGCTCGGCATTTCGCCCGATGGTACATGGTACAACGTCACCTACAGCAGTGTGACCGGGTGGGCCGCGCTCTCTGCCGTGACCGGCAGCGGCAATTGTGCCTCCTTGCCAATCGTGAATCCGCCGCCTGTCCCGCCGACCCCGGCACCAACGCCCACCCCTATCCCGCCGACCCCGCTGCCCACGCTCCCGCCGACGCCTGCCGGCCCCTGCGTGATCAAATTCTCAGCCGATGAACTGGTCTATACCCAGCCGGTAGTCGATCCCTCCTATATCTTTGATGAGATTTCAGCGGGTGGTGAAGCGATTGTGGTTGGACATTGGAATGCCAGCGGCGAAGACTGGTGGAAAACCAATTACGGCGGTGCATGGTGGCTCAACGCCCCCGGTACCGCCGGTCAGCTGACCGGCGATTGCGGCTCAATCCCCATGATTACCCCGTAATCAGCGCTTGGCCCGTTCCGCTGGTGTGGAGCCGAACGGGCCTGATTTCGTAAGGAGTGCTGCTTGCTGCGCCCGCTTTTCTCCCCTTTCTCCGCGCGCGGGGAAAGGGGCCG
>CAYYNB010000047.1:0-37083 GCA_964472565.1 uncultured Anaerolineaceae bacterium | reverse complement strand
GGAAAATTGAGTAATTAGCCTCAGTCTTGAGGGCGCGCATCGGATCGCTAAGTTTGAACACAATCCGGTTCCATCCCGGCTGCGCAGTGGTTTCGCTGAATACGCCGTCAAGCCAGGCAAATTCACCCGTTACATCAGCCATTCCCAGAAAAAACTTATTCGGATTCAGTGCATTACCTTCAGGCAGATAGACTTCCAACTCGATCTGGCTGTTGGTCATCCAATCCTGTAAATCTGCCCCACTCACTGGGAAAGCCAGTTTCGTCTCTTCCGAGGTTCCGCTTGGCGTGACTGCCAGCGCTGGTGAGTTGTCAGGGGTCAAAATATCTTCACTGATCGCAACAATAGAACCGCTGTTATCATCCCCAATCGTGCCGACATCTTTAGCTGCCCATGCTGGCCACGTCGTGTCCCCGTCCTGCGCATTGACCAATGGTGGCAAACCGGGCGAGCAAAGCAAAAGGCTTAGAAACAAAAGATGTAAGAGTTTTTTGCCCATCTCATGGCTCCTTATGCACTTATTAAGCGGTTTTTAACTTTAGCTTTGAGTATAGATCGTATGTGTAAAACTGTCAAAGCGCTTTTACAAGCCCAGTAAACCGAAGATCGCAATATTCTTCTTTCAAGTGAACTTCTGCAAGTTACTTGAAATGCGCTGATTATCCTGATACAATAAAAGCGTTTTAACCTAATGATTCGCGGATAATTATATGGCAGCTACTATTTTTGATGTTGCAAAACGCGCCGGTGTATCAATTGGTACTGTTTCCAGAGTACTCAATAATCGAGATCGCGTGCATCCCGAAACCCGTGAACGGGTCTTGAAAGCGGTACGCGAACTTGACTATCATGCCAATGCTATCGCGCGCGGATTAGCCAGCCAGCAGACTAACGCGCTGGGGCTTGTGATCCCGCAGGTGAATGATCCTTACTACTTTCAGATTCTGCGAGGTGTGGAAGATGCCGCTACCGCGTCCGATTTTAGCCTCTTGATTATGAGCCAACCGCGTCCTGCTCCAGAACATCGTTATTTGAGTTTATTCCGGCGTGGAAATGTAGATGCGATGGTGCTCGTCGCTATCGATGTCGTGGCCCACGAAGTACAAGAAATTGCCAAACGCGGTGTTCCTATCGTGCTTGTGCAGCAGGATGTCGGTAAAAATATCCCGACATTTTTGTCCGACAATTATGGCGGGGGGCGTATCCTGGTCGAGCATCTGGTTTGTGAACATGGCTACCGGCGTATTGCTTACATTACAGGTACAGACTATACGGGGGATAACCGGGAACGCCTTCGTGCTCTGCGGGATGTTTTTTCAGATCAGGGTATCCAATTACGAGATGAGTATATTGTTCATGGAGATTACCTGAGTGGCAGCGGTTTCCATGCCATGAATCAACTGTTGGATCTTCGGGAACCACCGGAAGCTGTCTTTGCAGCGAACGATCAAATGGCGATTGATGCGATGATGGCGGCTCAGCAGCGTGGGGTGCGAGTTCCCGAAGATATTGCAGTTGTAGGGTTCGATGATATCGCCATGTCCAGTTATATCACGCCTGCTCTTACTACTGTCCACCAGCCCATCTACGAATTGGGGTGGCATGCGGCTCAAAAAGCATTCGAAATGATCCGCTATGGCGAAGAAAAGTCTCCTATGGCGTCGCCTCTTAAACTCTACCTGCCCACAACACTTATCGTTCGTCATTCGTGTGGCTGTTAAGAACTTACTCATTCTTAATAAAATAGAACTATTTTTATTGCACAAGTTGTAAAAGCGCTTTTACAAGGAGGTGATAAGTTAGAAAGTCAATATCAAAGCTGTGTTTCTCGAATCGATAGAGCAATCGAGCGAAAGGGAGCATAAAATGTTTAGAAGTATCTTTTCACGTATCATCATTGTTTTGACCGTTTTGGCTACACTCCTGGTCCCCAGTCTATCCTTTGCTCAGGACCAGCCCATGTCTGACGAAATTCGTGTTTCGGTGGTCGCTGGCGCGATGCAAGATACGATGACCCAACTGGTCGAGCAGTATCAGGCCGCGAACCCTGGCGTCACCGTCACACTTGAATTGGAGCCGGAAGGCGGCGCATTTCAGGCCCTCATTGCGGCGGGCAACCAGCCGGATATGATTATTACCTCGTTTGGTCCACAGCTTGGTACCCTGGCAGAACAGGAAGCGGCTGCGGTATTAGAGGATATGCCAGGGGCCACCGATCTGTTTGCCCGTCTCGAACCAGCCTCTTTGCAGAAGCTTTATGGACACTCCTATTATGTCCCCATTGGTGCCGATGTCACACTCATGATCTACAACAAAGCTCTGTTTGAAGAAGCCGGCCTCGATCCTGAAACGCCGCCTGTGACCTGGGAAGAGTTTCTGGCGGCTGCGGCAGCAATTGACGCCCTACCCGCTCGCGAAAATGGCGACGATGTGTATGGAACCGTTTTTTGGAATGAAGCATTGCAGTGGGGGGGCTGGTATTGGAACATGCTGCAACCCATCTATCTGAACGCCAATCAAGGCGAATGCCAACTACTCAATAACTTGGCTACCGATATTGTTTTTGACCGGGAAGAATGCAAACTGGCCGAGTTCTTTACATTTGTTCAGGCTGCACAGCAGTATGCGCCGCCCACGATGGAAAAGAACTTCTTTGGACGCAATATTGGTATGTGGCTGCAATATGGCTATTCGTGGGAACCTAACCTGCAATCGGCGGCTGGAAGCCCGATGGTAATCGGGGAAGATGTAGCGGTTGCCCCTGTCCCGGTTCCCGCCGAAGGCGATACAAGCTACACAACCTATGGCGGGCGTGCGGCTATGATTCTCAAGACCGAGCCGGAATGTGAGGCGCGCGCCTGGGATTTCCTGAACTTCATTATGCAGGATGAAAACAACCTGCTGTTCTTGAAAAACCTGGGTTATCTCCCGGTCCTGACATCTCTCAAGACCGATCCCTATTTCCAGGAACCGGCCCGTCTCCCGTTCGTCCAGATGCTTGAAAATGGTTATGTGCCAGAACAGTTCGCTACCGCGGACCGTGTTGGTGCTGCCCTTCAGGGAGTTTACAGCCAGGTGGTTGTTGAAGGCAGTGTACCGCTAGAAGATGCCGTAGCTACCGCCGCCGAAAAAGCCCGCGAAGCTCTCCAAGCCGAATAAATTGATCCAGGGGCGGTACGAATACCGCCCCCTCTCGTAGCAGAGGACACACTTATGAGCGCTGTTGGTATCACTAACCAGGAAACAGACATTCAAAACGCCCCCCCCGGACTGCTTTTCCGAATGCGGCGCAACATATGGGGTTATGTGTTTGTATCCCCTTGGGTTGCCCTATACCTTATTTTCGGCCTTTATCCGCTTATCCTGTCATTTTTCCTGACCTTTTTTAACTATTCGTTTGTTATACCCGAAACTCGTACTTTTGTGGGAATCGGAAATTGGGTGCGCGGTATCAATGACCCCTTGTTTTGGAAGAGCTTAATCAATATTATTCTTAATCAGGCTGTTTTTATCTTCCTAAAAAACGGTCTGGGATTGCTGATTGCAACCCTACTCTTTCGGATCAAATTTGGCGGGCGATTATACCGTACGATCTACTTCTTACCTGTCATCACTTCTACCGTTGTACTGATGACTATCGGAGATAATCTTGTAGGTCCAAGCGGCCCCATTCAGCGCTGGATGATTGACATCGGAATCATATCGGAGCCGGTATTCTGGAAGTCGGACCGCCTGCTGCCTATGATCATTATTGCGCTAATCAACACCTGGAAATGGTTTGGGATCAGCATGGTGATCTTGTTGGCGGGCATGTACAGCATTGATCCACGAGTTTATGAGGCGGCGGCAGTGGATGGGGCGAAGGGCTGGCAAATGTTCCGTTACATTACCCTACCGATGCTGCGCCCTCAGCTATTTTTTCTGCTGGTGGTCGATGTGATTAACGGCCTGCAAATGTTTACCGAAGTGTTCAGTATTGGGTTTAATGTCTACGGCGGAATCAATCATCAGGCGCTTACCCCTGTTCTGTATCTCTATGCCCAGGCATTTGATCGTTCTAATGTCGGCTATGCTTCGACTTTAGGACTCCTGCTCGCCTTTTTGATCGCGATTCTGACCGTGCTGCAATTCAAGTTTATTCGCTCTGAAGTCGATTGAGGGTCGCATAATGGTATCCAGCAAACGTTTCCCTCTCTCATTGATACTTTCTTATGTCGTGTTGACCATTGGGGCAATCGCTGTCATTTATCCTTTTTTCTACATGGTCAACAACTCATTCAAAACAGGCCGTGAGATTATCCATTCTCCCACCTCCTTACCTACCGAACTGACTCTGGTAGGTTATAAGGGAGTCTTCCAGGAACTGGATGTGCTTTTGTTATTCAAAAACACGCTTATCCTGGCAATCTCGATCACACTTCTCAACGTCCTGCTGAGCGCGATGGCGGGATACGCCTTCGCTAAAATCCCTTTTCCCGGTCGGGGACGTATATTTGCTTTTATGCTGCTCACTATGATGATTCCCGGCGTCCTCTTCCTGATTCCGACTTATGTGCTTATATACCGAATTGGCTGGGTAGGACGGTTTGAGGCGCTTATCATTCCTTCTGCCGTATCCGTGTTTAACATTTTTCTGGTACGGCAGTTTATATCGGGCATCCCCGACGAATTGGTTGAAGCGGCACGCATCGATGGCGCGGGCGAAATCACAATTTTCCTGCGGGTTATCCTTCCGCTGGCGCGTCCCGCATTAGCAACCATCGCTATTCTAACCTTTATGGGCAGTTGGAACGATTTTTTTGGTCCACTACTCTATCTCAACCAGCCTGAGCATTGGACATTACAGCTTGGCCTGCTGCAATTTCGAGGAACCGTTCCAGGGGAAAACTCGGAACAAATTTGGGCATTAACGACACTTATTGTGCTGCCCATTGTGTTTATTTACTTTTTCATTCAAGAACAATTTGTCAAAGCTTTTGCCAATGTATCGTTGAGCAAATAACCTATGGCTGAAAATACTGCTCAAATCGAGTCTAAAACGTCAAGCCCTCGCCTCAAGCTGTCACGCACAGTGATTTTTATTGGTGGCATAGGTGTGCTCTTTCTACTGACCTACTTTCTTGCCTGGTGGAGCGCGTATCGCCTGTCGCAAACTTATATCCGCGATGCGGATACAAGTTATAAGGATGGCCGTTATCTGGATGCGCTTCGTGGGTATGAAGAGTATGACCTTACCGCAAAAAAGTACATCCAGTACGGGGGATATGTCCAGGTTGAACGCATCTGGGACAATAAGTATGCAGTTCCAGCACCGGCTGAAGCAAAGCAGGCAACTGATCGAATAGATGAGATCATCAACGAACGCCTCACAACAGCAGACGCTGAACAGTTTGTCCAGGAAAACATTGGACGCAGCCACCCCTATATGGGAATCATCTATCTGCGGCTGGGCGAACTGTATGAGGCCGATGGTGAACTGCGCGACGCTGAAGATATTTATGAATCCATCCCTGATCTATTTCCGCATGATCAAGCTTTGATCAATCGTGCGATGGCTGATTTGGAGAATCTCCAGAAAAAACAACCTGGCAACTAAGGAGTGGTTTATGGCTCAATTACAAAATCAATATGGTTATTTCAGTGATGATGGCAAAGAGTACATTATTACGCGGCCTGACACTCCGATGCCCTGGGTCAACGTTATAGCGAATGACGATTATGGTTTTGTCGTCTCACAAGCAGGCAGCGGCTATAGTTGGCGAACCCATGCCAGCCTGAACCGGATCACTCGGTGGGAACAGGATTTAATCCGCGATGAGTGGGGTAAGTATTTTTATCTGCGTGATATGGAAAACGGAGACTTCTGGTCACCTGCATGGCAGCCCTGCTGTAAGGCGCTAGATGAATATCGCGTCCGGCACGGAATGGGCTATTCCGTATTCGAAGCACAGTATGGAACCCTATGCAGCCGCCTTACCTGTTTTGTGCCGCTGAATATTCCCTGTGAAATCTGGCTGCTCCAACTGGAAAATCAGGGCAGCACGCCCCGGCATTTACAAGTTTTCACCTATCTGGAATGGTTGCTGGGGGCGGCTCCTGATTGGCACCGTGAATTTCACCGTACGTTTATTGACACCCACTACGATGCCAATTTAGGCGCACTGTTGGCAACAAAAGTGCTTTGGGAACTGCCTGTTTCGAGCAAAGTGCATTGGAACCGCGTCTGGCCTTATACCGCATTTCTGAGTTCGTCTTTGGAACCCGTTGGATTCGATGCCGATAAGCGTGATTTCATCGGGCGGAATGGGAATCTGCGCCAGCCAGATACAGTGGTAAGTGGGCAATCGAAAAAACATGCTGGACGCTGGGGCGATCCAGTTGGTAGTTTGCAGCTTGAGATACATCTTGACCCAGGCGAAGCCCGCGAAATTGTATTTACACTAGGGGCAGCCGACTCGGTAGAACAGGCTACGACACTGGTCAACACATATAAAGAGCCTGCTGCCGCACATGCTGATCTTGAAGCTGTACAGGCCTATTGGCGGTCGATCACAGATCAGCTTGTGATCGAAACGCCCGATCAGTCTTTAAATTTGATGGGAAATGGCTGGCTGCAATATCAGACTATTTCTGGCCGACTCAAAGGGCGAACCGCATACTATCAAACGGGTGGGGCATATGGTTTTCGCGACCAGTTGCAGGACAGCCTTACCTGGTTGCTGCTCGGACAGCCCGAAAAGACACTTGATCAGATTCGCCTGCACGCTGCACATCAGTATCAGGATGGAATTGTATTGCACTGGTGGCATCCGCTCGCTGAAACAGGAATACGATCTGAATATTCCGATGATCTGTTGTGGTTGCCGTTTGCACTTCTCTACTATATCCATGAGACGGGGCTTGTGGCGTGTTTGGATGAAGAAATTGCCTTTTATGATGGCGGCTCGGCCTCGCTCCGGGAACACTGCCTGCGAGCCTTTGAGGTTGCACTCAATAGACGCAGTGAGCGCGGATTACCCTTTATTCTCAAAGGCGATTGGAACGATGGCCTGAATGCAGTGGGAGCAGAGGGACGTGGCGAAAGTGTATGGATGGCGCATTTTCTTCATTATTTACTGCGTGCTTGGTCTGAACTCCCACTTTGCAGCGCGGATGTAGCCGAACGATTCCGCCACGAAGCGGATCAACTTCGCGAAGTTGTGAACCGGCACGCTTGGGATGGAGCGTGGTATTGGCGCGCCTCTAAAGATAATGGTGAATTAGTGGGTTCTACTCAATCCCCCGAAGGAAAAATTTTCCTGAACGCGCAGACATGGGCTGTTTTAAGCGGTATCGCGCCTGCGAATCGAGCAAGTCAGGCGATGGCTTCTGCACGACAGCATCTTTTCTCGGCTTACGGTCCATTGCTGCTGGCACCAGCTTACACCGAGCCAGACCCAGAAATCGGTTATCTTTCACGTTATGCCCCCGGAATACGGGAAAACGGCGGCATATACTCTCATGCCGCTTGTTGGGCGGTTTTGGCCGAACGTCAGTTGAACGGCGCGCAAAAAGCTTATGAAATCTGGCGCAGCTTTTGTCCTGCGGCGCGCGGCCAGGAACCTGATCATTATCTGGCAGAACCGTATGTCATGCCCGGTAATGTCTCCGGCCCGCTGGCCCCTGTGCCCGGACAGGGCGGCTGGACATGGTATACTGGCTCGGCGGCGTGGTACTTGCGGGCGCTCGTTGATGGTGTGTTTGGCATAGAAGCCACTATAAATGGCTTAAAGGTACACCCTGAACTGCCCGATGCGTGGGATCAGTTCCGCATCAGGCGTTGGTTCCGGGGCGCGACTTATGACATCACGGTCAAACGCGGCGAATCATCACGCTGCACGGTAAACGGCGAGCTTTGGTCCGGCGACTATCTGCCTATCGCTCAACCCGGCACGACTCAAACGGTAATCATTTACTGCGGCCAAGCGGACTCTTAAACCGGCCCTATTGCCTTTATCGAAAAGTTTAGGCACACTTGAGCGCGCGTCCTAAACAGATGAGGCAGGCATGGTTAAAGTATTGCTGGTTGAAGATGAGATCAATCTGGCCCAGGTGATTTTACGTGAACTGGAAGCCGCGGGATATGCGGCATTCCATGCTGCCGATGGTCAGCTTGGGCTGGAGATGTATGAAAGCCACCGTCCCGATTTGGTTATTCTGGATTGGATGCTGCCCAAACGTGACGGGTTAGATGTGCTTCGCCAGATTCGGCAGCACGCGGCCACGCCGATCCTCATGCTAACCGCGCGGAGTGAAGAAATTGATCGCGTTGTTGGGCTAGAAGTTGGCGCAGACGATTATCTGACCAAGCCATTCAGCATGCGCGAACTGTTGGCCCGCGTCCATGCGATGCTGCGCCGGGTCGAATTGATCCAGCAAACGCTGCAAGCCGATTTCCACCCCGAACCAACAGTGCTGACTTACCAAGCGCTCACCCTGGAACCCGAAGCCCACTGTGCTACTCTGCATGGCAGTCTCATCGATCTCAGCCCGACCGAATTTGCGCTCTTGCACCTGCTGCTGCGCAATCCGGGCCGCGCTTTCAGCCGAGCCTATCTGCTCGATACCGTCTGGAAAGAACCGTATATGAGCGGGGATCGTTCCGTCGATAATGCGATGCTGCGCCTGCGCAAAAAACTAGGCGATCTGGGCGATGCGATTGAAACGGTTTGGGGAGTAGGCTACCGGTGGCATATCGATTAAGGCGGCTGCACTGGCTGACAACCGCTCCGCTGCAAGCCTGGATCGAAGGGCTGATCATCGGCCTGATCCTGCTGGTATTCACCTGTATCGCGCGCCATCACATTACAGCCGGTGAACGCCAAGATTCGCTGTTTGTAGCGCTGCTGACCACCGTATCATGGTATGCCATCCGGCTGCGCAAAGCACGCGGAAACATCTGGCAACGCATCGGCTTCGAATTGGGCGTTGGACTGTTCCCCGCAATAGTCGCAGGCGTGTTGATCTGGGAGGTTGGGACGAAACTGCTGCCGGGGATAGATCGCATGATCAACGAACCCGGCTTGCTAGCGATTACTGGATCGATCCTAGACTTGCTTGCAATGGTTATTCAAGGAGAAGCATGGCCCTCAAGCACCATCATCCCGACTCTGCCCGGACCACCAGCCGCCACGACCATGTTTATATCTGGTATTATTGCCGTGATCGTATCGCGCGGTTTTATGCTGTTCTGGCAGTTCTGGGCGCGGCTCAGGCGGCGGCATTTGATCTGGGCGTTGACTCACTCCCATCTCATGTTGGTCGTGCTTGGTTTATTTCTGTTTGCGGCGATTACCACGATTAATACCCTATCGTACCAACTTTCCTCTGGCAAAGACTTGGACCTGATTTTTTCGATCACACTCACTCTCATCCCACTAGTGATCATTATGGGATTCCTCACAGTAATCTTGCTGCTGATCGTGCTGCCCCCCGCCCTGGCCCTATCCTATATTGCTGCCCGCCATACAACGCGGCGCTTGCGCCCACTCACTGGTGCCACTACCCGGTTGCGCCAGGGCGATTACAGCGTGCGTGTGCTGGTTCAGGGCGAAGATGAGGTCGCCGCACTGCAAGCCGGCTTCAATGCAATGGCCCAGGACCTGGAACGCGCGATCCACGATGTACAAACCGAGCGCGATCATGTTGAAAAACTGCTGCGGAACCGGCGCGAGCTGATCGCCAGCGTCTCCCACGAACTACGGACTCCGGTTGCGGTGTTGTACAGTTATCTGGAGTCGACTCAATCTCACTGGCAAAATGAGTTACCAGAGGAATTAAAACGCGACTTTGAGACGATGGAAAGTGAAACTAAACAGCTTCAGCGTTTGTTGGACGATCTGTTTGCGCTGTCACGCGCCGAAGTCGGAGAATTGACACTCGCCTGCAAGCCGACTGAGCTTCAGCAGATGATCCGGCGAGCCGTAGCGGCGGTTGCCCCGGTTTTGTGGCAAACCGCCAAAGTGGAACTGGTGCTCGATCTGCCTGCGGATCTTCCGTTCGCCCTGGTAGACGAAATGCGATTGGAACAAATTTTGCACAACCTGCTGCGCAACAGTGCCCGCCACACACCCCCCGGTGGTATTATCGCAGTGACTGCCGCTGCAAGCGGTGCGCAGGTGGTCGTGCAAGTCCAGGATACGGGCGAAGGTATCGCGCCGGAACACCTGCCGCATATCTGGGAACGGTTTTACCGCGTTGACTCGGCGGGTAGCTATGATCAGGGCCGGACCGGGTTAGGATTAGCGCTGGTCAAAGAACTCACCGAAGCAATGGGAGGTCGTGTTGATGTAACCAGCACACCGGGCCAGGGCAGCACATTTTTCATATTTCTTCCCCGTGCCTGAACATTTGCGACAATCTTGCGACATCTCCACGATAGGCGTGCGACAGCCATCTTCTATGCTAAAGATGCTTTATCACCAAGAGGAGTGTCTAGCATGGAATATGCAGTCGAAGCTGAAAACATTACCCGTTCTCTGCCGTTGGGTGGCGAACAAATTCACATCCTGAAGGGTATTTCCTTCAAAATCATGCGTGGAAGCTGGATCGCACTCACCGGCCCTTCAGGATCGGGAAAATCGACGCTGTTGGGTATTCTCGCGGGGATCGATACAGTCAACAGCGGCAAGCTGTTGATTGACAACATTGATATTACAGCGATGCGCGAAGCGGCGTTGGCCCGTTTCCGCAACGAAAAAATCGGTGTTATTTTCCAATCGTTTAACCTGATTCCCACGCTGACCGCGCTGGAAAATGTGGAAATGCCGTTGTATGTGAACCGCGATAAACGCCATATCAGGCAGCGCGCCTGCGCTATGTTAGAGCGGGTAGGGCTGGAGGATCGCCTGCGTCACCGTCCACACCAGCTTTCAGGCGGCGAACAGCAGCGCGTGGCGATTGCGCGCGCCCTTGTAACTAATCCATCTCTGGTCTTAGCAGATGAGCCAACAGGCAACCTGGATACCCAGATGGGTGCTCAAGTACTCGATCTGTTCACCCAACTGCGCGCCGAATTGGGAATCACGCTGGTTGTAGCAACACACGATCAACAGGTCGCCGCGCGGGCAGATCATGTTCTGCATCTGGTGGATGGACGGTTAGCCACGCCATCCAACGGACAACAAATATGGCGTGAGCCAGCACGTCTGGTGGAAGGGGCCTGATATGGGATTCTATCTCACGTATACAGCGCGGCTTTTGCGCCGCCAGGGACAGCACACGATCCTGATCATCGTCTCGGTAGCCTTCGGTGTCATGGCGCTGGTCACGATGCAGCTATTGAATACGATGATTGCCGAGGCGCTGCTTGAGGATCAGCGGATTGAACGCGGCGGCGATCTGCACATTGAACAGAGCAACGATGAATATCTGACTGAAGCCGACATCGCCCAGATTGACACCCTGCGCGTCAATGGGCAGATCGAAACGTATACGCTGATCTCGCGCACTTATGCAATGCTGATCAAGCGCGAAGGCGACACGAAAACAGGAATTACGATGTATGCGCAGGGCGTGGACCCGGAAGTTTTCCCTTTGTTGGGGAGTTTCCAAATCCGCGAACCGCACAATGCCACGCTCGCTGAGACGATTCGACCATCTAAAACGATTGCGATTACGCGCGATCTGGCGGATGACATGAACTTAAAAGTAGGTGATCCAGTTGTTGTCACCGATGGCATGGGTGGCGCACCGCAGCGACTTATCATTGGCGGTGTGATCGAAATGTCTCCCAGCCACATGGCAAAGAGCGCTTATTACAGTCTTGAAACAGCCCGCCTGTTAGCCAATAACCAGCAAGCAATCACAGGCGCAGAACTGATCGTGAACGGCAATCAACAAACGATAGCCGATACGCTATCCGCCAGCGGCTGGACCGTGTTAGCAGCGGATGATTTTAGCGAGGGCGAGAAAAAGGTCCGTATTGTTTTCAACTTTGGACTAAAAGGAGCTGGTATTCTGGCCTTGCTCGTGGGAGGCATCGGCGTAGCCAATACGATGCAGGTCGTGCTGGCCCGGCGCAGCACCGAAGTCGCCATCCTCAAAACGATGGGCTATCGCCGTTGGCATCTTATGCTGATGTTCGGCATTGAAACAGCCCTCATCGGCGCGGTCGGCAGCCTGATCGGAACAGGCGCTGCGCTGTTGGTGGGTCATCCACTTGCCCGTAGCATGGAACGCACCGGTATTTTTCTGCTGGAATGGCACGTCGAACCTCAAGCGTTGATCAGCGGCGCGCTGGCAGGCATCGCAACGTCTCTCATTTTTGGCTTTTATGCCATTCTGCGGGCTAGTGCGGTCCGTCCGGCGGCCATGTTGCGCCATTTCGAAACATCCAAGTCATGGCATCAGTGGCTGTCCGCGATTGGGGTTTACGCCGTACTGGTTATCCCCTTTGGTGTGGTCAGCATCTTCATCCTGGGATCTGTCACGCAAGGCATCGGCGTGATCCTGCTGGCATTGGTTGGTTTCGTAGTGCTGGGACTGATCATGGGCAGCGCCCTGTGGCTCGTGACTCGGCTCCCTATGTCGGGTATGTTCAAACTGGCGCGTAACAATCTCAAACGGCAGAAGATGAGTCTGGTTTTCGCGCTGATCGCCCTGTTTATTGGGGTGGTCGCCATCAGTATCGCTGCGGCCACTATGATCGCGGCTCAAGAGGAAATGGACGAGCAGCTTGCTTCGTTGGAAGGAACCAATCTCGGTATCTATGCCCGGGCCGATCAGGAAGCCGAAATCCAGGCGAAGATCGCCACGTTGAAGGGCGTGAAGTCCCTGCATGTCCGTCATATGGCCGAACTCCCCGCCCTGGATGTTCTGATCAATGACGAGTGGCAGCCGGTTGAGATCACTTGGCTCGAAGGGCGGCAGTATGCCGAACCGGCATGGGGGCTGGATTTGTTTGGCGCGGATTGGGGCGGTAGTCTCCAGAATGCCTATCTACCGGACACACTCCGAGATTTGTACGGCGGCCTGCAGCCTGGTATGGTGCTCCGGCTGCGTGACGTCTCCGGTGATGTACAGGAACTAACACTCGCGGGCTTCTTTCAGCGCGATAACAGTCAATCTATGACCATGACGCAGCGAAGTGTCATTGTCGATCAAAGTGTACTGGATGCGCTCGGTTCTACCCAATCAACCGCGCTTTTCGAAGGCGAAATCGACGTGGATCAGCTCAATGCAGTATCCAAAACACTGAGCGATGCCTTCCCCGGAGCAATGGTGATCAGCGCCAGCGACCTCCGCGAAGTTATTCAGGGAATGTTGTTCAGCCTGTTCGCATTTGTGATCACGGTAGCAGGTTTTGCCCTGGTTGCCGGAGCCGTCCTGATCTCAAATGCGGTTGGGCTGTCGGTGATCGAACGCCGCCACGAAATCGGCGTGATGAAGACGGTGGGCTACACCAGCCGCCATGTCCTGCTTACCCTGGTGCTGGAACACAGTCAATTGGGTGTGCTGGCCGGGGTATTGGGAACCTTAGCGGTCAAAGTAGCTTTTCGTATTGTGCGAGAAGCACAGCCTGATGTGGTGCTTTCCCTCGATTTTGTGACCGGGCTGGCAGTTATCGCCGTGTGTACCGGGTTCGCCCTGGTCAGTGTCCTGTGGGTTGCGTGGCGTCCTACGCGTGTTCCCCCGCTGGTTATTCTGCGGGGCGAATAGCAAATAAAGGTTGTGCCCTTCCTCACCTGAAGAAGGGCACAATATACTATCCCTTCAGTCCCGACATCGTAAAGCCGCGCACCACCCAACGCTGCAATCCCAGGTAAACGACCAGCATCGGCATCACGATCAACACCGATGCCGCCATTTGTAACCCCAAATTCGCTGTGTGGCGGTCATTGTACCAGGTCAAGATAATCGGCAGCGTGCGTACATCCACATCTTGCAGCACAATCAACGGCCACAGATAAGCATTCCAATTCGACATAAACACCAGCAGGGCATAGGTCGCCAGCACGGGTCCCAACTGAGGCAGCACAATTCGCCGGTAGATGCCCCATTCGCTCGCCCCATCGATCCGCGCCGCATCCAGCAGTTCATCCGGCAGACTCTGGCAAAACTGGCGGAACAGGAAAATTCCGAACGCGTCAAACCAGCTAAGCGCCACCAATCCCAGTAGTTTGTTCGTCAGATCGAACTTCACTAGGATGAGATAGGCCGGTATCATCGTCGCCTGAAACGGAATCATCATCGTTGCCAGAATATAGGCGAACAACACGCGCTTATACTTAAAGTGATGCTTGGCGAAAACGTACCCCCACAGTGAGCTGGTGAAAACATGGATCACCACATTGCCGAGCGCAATAAAAGCGCTGTTAAAGTAGAACCGTTCCAGCGGGAGTTCTTTGTCTTCCAGAATAGTTTCGTAGTTTTGGGTCGTAAACTCACGCGGCAAAAAGCTTTGTTTGGTCGCGTCCACAATCTCCGCATGGGTTTTAAAAGAGGCCAAAATTGTCCATACAAAGGGAGTAACCGTCAACAAGGCCCCTGCCAGCAGAAAAATGTAGATCGGCATTTTACCCAGCGCTACACGCCAAAGCGGTTTGTGCAGCACTACAGCGGGTTGGAGTGTCATTTCGGCCATTGTTAATACTCCCAATCTGAACGCAGCAAGCGCATCTGAATCATCGTCACGGCCATAACCAGCAGGAATAACACAAACGAGATCGCCGCTGCCCATCCCATTTTATCGTAACGGAATGCGCTGTTATACACTTCCAGCAGCATCACATCCGTTTTGCCGATTCGTCCAGGGCCGCCGCGCGTCATCACCTGGATAATGTCGAAAACCTGAAACGACGAAATCATAGTCAGAATCGATGTGATCATAATTGTTGGGCGCAGCAGCGGCAGGGTGATGTGGCGGAAAATCTGAAAACCGTTCGCCCCATCGATCCGCGCGGCTTCCTTCAACGTATCCGGGATACCTTGCAGTGCTGCGATATAAATCACGAGATTATAGCCGTAGTCCTGCCACACATAAGCCACAATCACCGCCAGCATCGCTACCGGGATTCCAAAATATTCCACACGTGGGTCTTGAAGCCATGCCACAGGCGTCATGTTGATCTGCTTAAGGCCGCTGTTCAACAGGCCATATTGGGCGTTAAAGATATACCCCCACATGACCGCCACTCCCACCGACGAGGTTACAACGGGCAGAAAATAGAGCGCGCGGAAAACCGTTTTGAGCCGCTCATGAACAGACTCGATCAGGGCAGCTAACGGCAGGGTAATCAACAGATTGAGGGGCAGGACAATCATTGCAAAAGTAATGGTATTCTTCAAACTATTGCGAAACATCCGGGCATCCCGTGTTGTGCCCTTGGCCATCTCCTTAAAATAATCCAGCCCCACGAACGGATTATCTCCGCCCAATCCCAAAATTGGCCCTCCGGTGCGGCGTGGACTGTAGTCAAAAAAGGCGAGCAGCACAGCCCATAGGATCGGAAAAACACTGAGAACCAGCAGGTAAAAAAGTAGTGGGCTGATCGTACCGGCTACCATTCCCCGCTGCGGACGAGCACTCTGTGGGCGCGGCTTGACCCACCGCCACCAGGGGATCAACAGAACCAAACCACCCGCAAAACTCACCGTTGGAGCGACATCGGACCAAAACTCAAAAAAGAGTTTCATCAACAGCCAGCCAAAAATCTGGCCGGACACAAGCCCAATACTCAGCCCGGATAATGCGCCTGCCCAGGGATTACGATTGCGGCGGTCAAACACCAACGGCGTGACAGCGCTGCCCACCACCGCCCAAATCATGGCCCAGTAGAGCCGGTAGGCTTCTAAATTTACAGCTTCCATTTATGCCGCTCCCGAAAAAAGAGGCCAGAGCCGAATCGATTCGGCTCCGGCCTGTGGGCTAACAATTATTCGAGCGTCGCGTTGGCATCTTCATTAATGAAGGCGAGTGCATCGTCAACCGACTGGACTTCCTGAAGCATATCAAGCACATTGGGATAGATGATGCTGTAAAAAACCAGATCACGATCCGGCATTTCGCCAATATAGGAGCCGGAAGCAAGCTGCGGCAGCACGGCTTCAAGCGCCGGATTTGCTTCATTCAATTCGGTCTTGTATGCCTCATTATCCACCAGTTCCCGCAGCGCGGGGATCGTGCCGGAAGCGGTATTGAACATGAGTGCATTATCGGCGTTGGCAGTCGCAAACTGGATAAAATCCCAGGCGACATCTGCATGTTCGCTGTTTTTCGATGCTGTCAGGCCCCAGCCGGAGTCGGCAGCAAAGAGCGGCGCATCGCCAAAACTCGGCAGTGGCACATAGTCAAATTCACCGAAATCAGGATAATCCACCACTAACGCCGTTGCCCAGGAGCCGATCAACGCAATAGCGGCCTGGTTGGTGAAAAATGCCGTTCCCGACCAGTTCGCCGTATCGTTGTATAGCACCGGATCGATCACGCCCTCATCTACCAGATGCTGCATAAATTCCAGGGTTTCGCGTGCTTCGTCGCTGTCAAAGTTGAACTCGGTATGATCGTCGTTCCAGAAGTTCCCGCCGCGCTGCAAAATACCCGCTAGGAACATGAACACAATCGCGTCCTGATTGGTGAAATGGAACCCGGCTACATTCATCTGCCCATCGGTGATCTGGGTCAGCGCTTTGGCATCACTGATCAGTTCGTCCCAGGAGGTCCAGGCTGGCGGATAGTTCAACCCAGCGGCTTCAAACATCCCCTTGTTGACCAGCGCTGCGCCGTATTCCATATTAAACTCGAAGGGCAGGCCGTACAGCGTATTATCGCAGATATAACCGTCCAGAGTTGCCTGGAAAAAGGTATCCCTGTTAAAGCTGGCCGCCGCTGCTTCGGGCATCGCCGCCAAACGATCCGCATAGCTGCATGTCCACGATCCGAACACTTCAATAATATCCGCCTCATCCCCGGCGGGCATAGCGGTTTGCAGCGTTTGCAGATACAGGTTGTACTCGAAGGTTTCCATTTCAATCGATACGTTCGGATGTTCGGCGGTGTAAGCATCGATCAAAACCTGGAGCGGATCGTTGAAGGTCGCCTGCTGGTGCGCCCACAGCCGGAGCTTAACCTGATCCTGCGCGGCTGCCCCCGGAGCCGTCACATTCGTGCCTACCAATACCATGACAACCAGCGTCGTCAGGATCCCCATTCGTTTAACCATCGTTTTTCCTCCCAAAATAGACTGAATTAGTTTTGGAATACGGGCTTGCTGAATGTTCAATCACTCCTCCTTTAATCCTGAAGGATCAGATTGTTCCACAAAGTTGGGACACCCCACTGGGATGCATGAGCAGTTGACAACATCGTTTCCTGGTCGGTTCCGTCCGGTGTATCGGTATCGCTGGGATCAAACGAGGCCCCAATGGCATGCTCCGCTGCCAACCGTAGCCCGCTCAGAATTTCTACCGGGAAGCGGATTTCGGCACTGTAACCGTTTTCGGTCCGCAGCACGGCAAATTCGACGCTCGTGTAACTGTCGGGCAGACGGGCCGGCGTCCAGATCACCAGGTCCGGCGGAACCTGATCGAAATCGCCGGGGCTGATCCCCACCTGAAAATCGTCATCACTGTTTTGATCGGAGTCGAAATCGAGCTGCAACTGGGTATCAAACCACAGTTCAACATGATCGCCGCGCCACAGATCACCCCCGCTGTACGATTGAACAATGGCGTCATCAACAATCACAAAGCCGATATAGAGGCTGGTATCATCCCAGGCATAACATACATGCCCGCTCAGATCATCCGGTCCGGTCCATGTGGCCGGATCGCCATAAATAATCTGATCCGCCTGATCGACATCCGCACACAGCCAATCGGACCCCCAATCGCTCAAATCGCCATCCATGGTCAGTGGCGTTTCCAGGCGAGTTGCCAGCAGATCCGGGCCGTTTTCGCTCGAACGGCGGCGTTGTTCGCCGGACGGCAGCAGCGGTTCAACCGGGATGCTTTCGGAATGATAGGTGTATTGAAGCGAGTTATTGCCGGGATGTTTGTCATCCAGCGAAAAAGCGATCACCCGCACCGAAGCGCTTTGCGGCGGGTTGCCCCATTCATAGCGCCACTGCGCCTGTTCTCCAATGCCGAGGGAGGCAATGGTATATTTGGCAACCTGTTCGCTGCCGATGCTCAGGCTGAGATCGATGTCTTTGGTCGTTGCCGCCAGCCCTACATTTTCGACGGTAATCGCCAGGGTATAGGTTTCGCCGTTGGTTTCCACCTTAATCGACTGCACGCGAATATCTGCAGATTGCGGACCATCCAGACCGTAATCGGGGATGTCATCCAGAAAAATGGTTGAAATCGCAGGAATGAATCCGTATTGTTCTGCCTCCTGAATCGCAAGGTAAGCCCCTGCCGAGTTGTCTGGTGAGACATAATCCAGCGCGAGGATGACAAGCCCTGTCTCCGCGCGCAGGTCGGCCATCTGTTGGGCGACATAGGTGTTATCGGCGTAGAGATATTCGCCATTGATAAAATCGTAGGTGGTCACGAGGTCTTCAAACATTAGGGCGTCAACCCATCCGGCAGTCTCATCGATCACCGAAAAGCCTCGGTTTTGGACCAGCAGCGCATCAGGATAGGTTTCGCGCAGGCGGCGAATAATTTCGATCATACCGGGGAGCGTTTGAGGAAACAGATCAACGGTATCGACGGTATCCAGAAATACGCCGTCAAAACCTTTGGCTAGATAGTCCCCGGTCAGAGCCACCATCAAATCCTGCCAGCCGATCTGGTTGGCATCAATAAACCGTGATCCCCAATTTTCATTCGTGCCAAGTTCCCAGGTTGGGTCCACACGCCCATCCAGATACCATTCGCGCTCCGGTTCGGCCTCGCCAATACTGAGATAGGACACCACCAGTGTCCCCTGCGCCTTGAGTGTGGTGAGTTCGTCCGCTGATAACGTGTCGGGCTGGATGATCGCCAGATCGTACCGTGCGAGATCATCCACTCGCCCCGTTCCGTAGTAGACAACATAATTCTCAATGTTTTTGATCTGTTCGCGTGGTACGCCGCCATCTTGCGCCAGGGCCACCGGAACAACCAGCAACAAACTGACCACGATCAAAGAGTGAATAAAAGCCTTCATCCCGTATTTTCCTCCTGGTTGCCTTAGAACTTCAGCCCAGTCATAGCAATGCCTTCGATCAGAAAGCGCTGCGCAAACAGGAACAACACAATCAAAGGCAGCGTCGCCAGTGTGGCCGCCGCCATCATCACCGCGAAATTAGAAATAAATTGTCCCTGGAAATAAGCAATTCCAACCGAAAGCATCTGCATATCGGTGCTGCTGGTGATAATCAGCGGCCACAAAAAGTCACTCCAGGACCACAATGTCACCAACAGGCCAAACGCCACCAATGTCGAGCGGGCCAGCGGCAGAGCGACATGCCAGAAAGTTTGCAGCGGATTGCAGCCATCGACCACGCTGGCATCAATCAAATCCTGGGGCAGCGACATAAAATATTGGCGCATCAAAAACGTGCCGAAGGCGCTGAACATACTCGGAATAATCAAACCCTGGTAGCTGTCCAGCCAGTGCAGTTCTTTCAACAGAATATAATTGGGCACCAGCGTCACCTGTCCGGGGACCATCATCACGGCCAGCACTGCCATAAACAGGAAATTACGCCCCGGAAAATGCAGCCGCGCGAAGGCATACCCGCCCATTGCCGCGAAAATAATTTGTCCCGCTACGCGCACAAAGGTGACAAACAGGGTATTGAGGTAAAACCGCCCAAACGGAACCTGCTCAAATGCCTCTTTGTAGTTTTCCCAGCGCCATTCCTGCGGGATAAAACTGGGTGTGATGCTTAACACTTCCATCGCGCCTTTGAGCGATGTCGAAACCATCCAGACAAAGGGAATAAGCGAGAGCACACCCACACCTATCAGCACCAGGTGCAATGCCAAACGGAGAACGAATCCCGGCACTTTGAATCCCGATGGAAACGGTATCGTCCGGGGACGTATCACAGAACGACGAGTACTTAGCTCCATAAGTCTGTCTCTCGCTACTCGTAATAAACCCAGCGTTTCTGAGTTCTGAACTGGACAATGGTGATTCCAAGAATAATGACGAATAACACCCACGCCGAAGCCGTCGCCCGTCCCATACGGAAGAACTTAAAGGCGTCATCGTAGATGGTGTAAACAATCGTTCGAGTCGAATTAAGCGGACCACCTTTGGTCATGGTATAAACAATATCGAACACCTGTAAGGAACTGATGGTGGATGTGATCAGGATAAAAAAGAGGGTGGGCGTCAGCAGCGGCAGCGTAATGTGAAAGAAACGTCTTACCGCTCCTGCGCCGTCCATTTGAGCCGCTTCATAATATTCACGCGGAATATTTTGCAGCCCGGCCAGGATGATCACCATGCCATAACCGCTGCCCATCCAGATCGACATAAAAATCAGTGCCCATATCGCATAATCTGGATCATTCAGCCAGCGGATACGCTCGACCCCAAATTCACGCAGCACCTGATTCAGCAACCCAAAATCCGGGTTATAAAGCCATTTCCAAACGACAGAAATAGCAACTGGCATCGTAAGCACCGGCAGAAAATAGATGAGACGGTAGACATTCCGAAAACGAATACGGGTATTCAGCGCCAACGCCAGCAGTAGCGATACGATCATCCCCAGCGGCACATTTAAAATCGTGAATTTGATCGTGTTTTTCAGGGTCTTTCGAAAAATTTCATCATGCAGCAGGTACGAGTAATTATCCAACCCCACCCATTTAGGAGCGGTAAGCAAATCCCACCGCGTAAAACTGATGCCTAAAGAGGCCCCCAACGCCACGTAGAAAAAGATGCCCAGTCCGATCACCATTGGGGAGATCATCAGATACCCCCATAAGGCTTCTCGGCGTTTCATTGGGTCGTTTAAAATGTTTTGCATCCCGTAATCTCTCCATCATGGATGGTGTAACGAAAGGCCGGGGGATGCCCGGCCTAAACAGCATGGTTTTATTCGTCCGCCTGCAAAACCTCGTTTGCAGCGTCGGCGGCCATATCGCACATCTCATCGGGGGAAATGTTGCCCGCCCAGACTTCGCCTAACACTTCCGCAATCTTAGTGTTCCATTCCATACCCTTCGCGGCGGTAGGATACGGTACAGCGTATTCGAGCGCATCAATGAATGATTCCTGCAAATTCATCTCAGGCAGCGCATCAACCCACGCCTGCTGCATGCCTTCATATGCAGGAATGACGGTGCCGGACTGCGCCAGGATCAAGGCCGCTTCTTCACTGCCGAGAAATTTCACCAATGCTTGGGCTTCTTCAGGGTGTTTGGTTCCTGACCAGGCAACATTCGCCAACCCATGAATGATGGTTGCGCGCTGGGTGCCCTGCGGCAGAGGTGCAACGTTGATATTGGGTTCCGCGTCCGCATAAGTGCGGGCCATCCATGAACCGGCAAAAATCATGGCTACTTTGCCGCCGGGGAAGAGCTGGATTGCCGGATCAACCGAAGACATCGTCGCGCCGTCGGGCGAATAACCCGCTTCGACAAAGCTGTAATTGAATTTGATCGCATCGCAAGCAGCGGATTCATTGAGCAGCACGGCACTGCCGTCTTCGTTGATCACCTGACCGCCATTTTGATAGATCAGGTTCCAGTAGTTGCTCTGGTCTTCGAGGGTGGCGGCAATGCCCCAGTTGCCATCACGGGTCAGCTTCTCAGCCGCCGCTTTCAGATCGTCCCAGGTCCAATCTGCTGTCGGATATTCCACCCCGGCGTCATCGAACATATCGACATTGTAGTACAGGCCGATGGTATCAAAGTCTTTGGGGATGCCGTAGAGGTTGCCTTCGTAGCTGTAGAGGTTGACCAGCGATTCAGGATAAACGCTCAGATCGACATCGCCCGCATCGACCAGTTCTTGCAGGTTCATCAGAACCCCGCGCGAAGCATAAACAGGGAAGTTCGGGCCGTTCATCCAGAACACATCATAGGCTTCACCACCGGCGACTGCCGTCTGAAGTTTCTCCCAGTAGTTGCCCCAGGGCACCACCTGGATATCAACCTTGATACCCGGATTGGCTTCCATAAAGGCTTCCATGATCTGTTCATGAGCGGGAAGTTGGTTATTATCCCAGATCGCATAGGTGATGGTGACATCCTCGCGGGCCGAGGTTGAAGCGGTTGGGACCAGACTGAGCACCAACATCATAATAAGGGCGAGAGCGAAAACTTGCCTTTTCATTTTTTACCTTTCTATATAAATCTTGGTTGTTCACAAGCAAACAAGATCAAATTCAGTAAATGTGTTTAGGTTGGATCACCCCTTTCATAATCTGACAACTGCATTGAGGTTATGAGGCCGATCCGGATCAAACGACCTGTAAAGGGAACGTTCAAAAGCAATTAATTGGCCGATAGGCAGATACAACACATTCCGCACTGCTTCATTGACGCCGGATTGAAACTCAACATCGGCGTCTGCCTCGGCCATAACCACCAGCCGCGCCCCGCGCCGGGCCATTTCGTCCAAAACGAGCCGCTCCTGGGCACGGTTTTGTTCCGACAGCAGGCCGACCAGCACCGTCGAGGGCGTTACCATCGACATAGGGCCATGCCGGAACTCCATAAAGTGAAACGGTTCGCTGTGCGACAGCGACATTTCTTTCATCTTGAGGCTCAGTTCGCACGCCAGCCCATACCGCAGCCCCGAACCGAGGAAATAAAACCGGTCAATGGCCTCATCCTGCACCACTTTCGCGGGCAATTGTCCATACAGGTCCAGCAGGCGCTGCCCGGCCCCGGCCAGTTTTCCCATTTGCTCGAACAGGTCTTCGCGTTCGGCCCACAGCGACGCCAATGCCACAGTCGCTAAATACAGCGTCGAAAAAGCGCGCGTCTGGGCGATGCTCTCTTCCTGGGCTTCAGGGAAAACCAGATTCAGCGCGCCCATCTGAGAGAGCGTTTTGTCCGCATAGCAGTTCAGAGTCAGAATGTCGTTTTTAGCCTGGAACGAGTCAACCGCCCGGATCGTCTCGGTGGTTTCACCGGAACGGCTGATCGATACCAGCAGCGTCCGGCGCTGCGGTTGGTAGGCCGACGCGGGATACAGCCACACTTCCGACGCCGGAATGCCTCGTGCCGGTATACCCACCAGATGCTGCGTGATGGCGGCGGCGGCTATCGCGGCGTAATAGGTCGAACCGCATCCCGTAAAAACGATGCTGTCGTACTGCCCATCTCGATAAAAAGCGCGGATAGTATCGGCCTGCTGCTGAAGCGTCCGCACTGTTGCCGCCCATACGTCCGGCTGGCTCAGAATTTCCGCGCGTGTATATTCGCCTGCCATTGTGTTACTTCTCCCCTAAAATAACCCGCCGGGCGTTCTGAAAATAAACCTTTTGCAGAACGTCGTCAGGAAGATAAAGTCCATAAATAAACCAGCGGCCCTGCCCCGGAATCTCGCTCAGTCCATAGTTGAAATATTCGTCATCGGTTTCGAGGAAACGATACATTAGGCGGTAATAATCCAGATTCGGGCCAACATCCGTTCCAAACAGAATTCGATCCGCATATTGCACAAAGAAGCGCCGCGCCGAGTAGGGCTGGCGTCCCAATTCGCCAATGCGGGCGCTGATGTCCACATAAAAATTCGGACAGCGATCCAGCAGTTGGCCGACCCACTGTAAATTCTCCGAATAGCAGCCCACATGCGCGCCGATGAAGGTGGTTTGCGGGTGTCGCTCCACCAGATTCGCCAACCCATCCATGATCGTCATAAAGCTGGGGAAGGGCGGGCTGGGGAACTGCCAATCGGGTTGGGCGTGGAGTTCTTCCCAGCGTTCGTTGGTTTCATCCAGCGGATCAAAAAACGCCACTGGGTCCGCCACATGAATGATGATCGGCAGCTTAAGCTCTCCTGCCGTTTCCCAAATAGGGTCCAGCCGGGGATCGTCAATCGCCACCAGCGCCCCATGTTGATCGCATACATGCAGCCCAAACGGCTTCCAGATTTTGAGTCCCTGTGCGCCGCGTTCAGCCTGAAGGCGCAGCCGCCCGGCGGCCCATTCGGCAAAATGATCGCCGTGCTCACCCCAGGCATCCCAATTCACGCCACCGAAAATGACAAACCGCTCTGGCGCAGGTGCTTTGAAATAATCCAGGTGGAAGTTCAATACATCTTCGCCCCACCCACCATCCAAATCGATGTACGTGCGCACATCCGCCACATCGAGAAGATCGAGCAGCTCCGGCAGCGGGCGCTTATCCCATCCACCCCCAAATGGTTCGGCCAGGTGATTATGCGCATCAATGACAGGATAACGCGGTTTTTCGATAGACGTTTCTTTGACGAATAGTCGTGGGTGAGGCCGAAAATCTTTTAGAAGTAAACCTGGGTGTTCCATTTTGTACAGTCCTAAACATCGTAAAAAATCATATTCATTCATATTCAATCACAAGAGGTGCGCAATGTCAACTATTTTGCGCAAAATCAATCATAAATGCTTGACAAATAATCACGAGCAGCATACTATAAAATCATTGAGAAATCGGTTTGTTTTTGAAAGAGGGATTTATGCCAAAAGTGACATTTGTCGGGGCGGGCAGTTCGGTTTTTACCTATGAAATTATCACCGACATCCTCTCGACCCCTGCGCTCGATTCAGGCACATTTGCGTTAGTCGATATTGATGCCGCCCGACTGGAACTCGTCTATCGGGTGGCTGAATTAGCAGTGAAACAGTCGGGGAAAAACTGGCGCGTTGAGGCTTCGGCTGACCGCTGTGATGTGTTGGCCGGAACCGATTACCTGATCAACACCATCGAAGTTGAAGGGCTGCCCAATGTGCGCCACGATTTTGACATCCCGATGAAGTACGGTGTCAATCAGTGCATTGGCGACACCATCGGCCCCGGCGGCATTTTCAAGGCGCTGCGGACCCTGCCCGCCTGGTTGGACATTTTGGCGGATACCGAACGGTTGGCCCCGAATGCGCTGGTCATGAATTACACCAACCCTATGTCGCTGACTTGCCTCACCGGGGTTCGCGCGTCGTCGCTGCCCATCGTCGGGTTGTGCCACTCCATCCAGCACACGTCGCAGCAGGTCGCCGGTTATCTCGGCATTCCCTACGAAGAACTCAAGTTCCGCGCCGCTGGGGTCAATCATAACGCATGGCTGGTCGAAATCACGCGCAACGGCCAGGATATGTATCCCCTGCTCCGCGAAAAAGCCAAAGACCCGGCCATCTACGAACAGGACCCGATCCGCTTCGAGATGATGCTGCACCTGGGGGCCTTTGTGACCGAAAGCAGCGGTCATTTTTCCGAATATGTGCCCTATTTCCGCAAACGTCCCGATCTGATCGAAAAATATGCCCGGTCAGACTATCGCGGCGAAACCGGATTTTATGCGAACAATTGGCCCTGCTGGCGGGCGGAAGCCGATGCTGAAATGCGCCGTATGATCGCGGGCCAGGCATCAATCACGCTGGAACGCGGCCCTGAATTTGCCTCGTATATCATGGAAGCCATCGAAACTGACACTCCGGCTGTGATCTATGGCAATGTTCCCAACACTGGGCTAATCACCAATCTTCCGCAGGATGGCATCGTTGAAGTCGCCTGCCTTGTGAACAAAATGGGTGTCCAGCCAGTTCATTTCGGACGCTTGCCCACGCAGCTCGCGGCATTAAATATGGCGCACATGGCGGTTCACGATCTGGTCACAACGGCGGTCTTGCAGCAGGATCGGGAAGCTGCCTTTTACGCGCTTATGGTCGATCCGCTGACGGCAGCGGTATGCTCGCCCGCCGAAATTCGCGCCATGTTTGACGAAATGGCCGCCGTCGAAGCGCCCTATCTCCCTGAGTGGATGCAGAACTTATGAACCGTGTGCTGGTAGCAGGCGAACTCAATGCCGATCTGGTGATGACAGGCCTTCCGTCGCTGCCCATCTTGGGGCGGGAACTGATCGGAGCCGGCTTTCAGATTGCGCTGGGCAGTTCGTCCGCCATCACGGCGGCACGCCTGGCCGTGTTAGGGGCATCCGCCGATTTTGTCGGCCAGCTTGGGGATGATGTTTTGGGCCGTTTTGTGCTCCGTCAACTCCAGAGTTTTGGAGTTGGAACAGCCCATATCCAGGTGATGCCCCACACCCAAACGGATGTGACCATTGCGCTCACATATGAGCATGATCGCGCTTTGCTGACCTATCCCGGTTTAATGGAAGCCTTCAACGGCACACCGATCACACCAGAACTGCTGTCAGGTTATACCCATTTGCACGTTGGATCGTTTTTCCTCCAGACCGCATTCCAACCCGAACTGCCGCGCCTGTTCCGGCTAGCGCACGACGGCGGCTTGACAACATCGCTGGATGTCGGCTGGGACCCGCGTGAACAATGGATGCAGAATCCTTATCTGCTGCCCACGCTGGCCGAAACGGATTATTTCTTCCCGAACGAATCCGAAGCAGTGGCACTCTGCGGCGGCGTCTGGAATCCCGATCAATTAGCCGCATGGGTGCGCGGAATGGTGGTGATCAAACGCGGCGCAGATGGAGCACTTGCCATCCGGGCGGGAAATCAGCCGGTGGAGGTCCCGACCTTCGCCGTCGAAGTTATCGATACAACCGGAGCCGGAGACGCTTTCAACGCAGGTTTTGTCTATACTATGATCGTTGCACGGGGCAGTGTGGAAGACGCGCTGCGCTTTGCCGTCGCCTGCGGCGCGCAAGCCGTAACGCAGGTTGGCGGCGCGACCAATGCGCTGTCGTCGGCAGAACTTCAACAGTGGATGGATGCGTTGAATTAATGATGGAGGGGCTGCATGTCGAATTCGTCTGATCTGATGACGCTTGAACGTCAGGAACAGATTGTAACGTTAGTGAATGAGGTGGGCAGTATTACAGTTGCCGAACTCAGCGACCAGTTTGGCGTCAGCGAGGCCACGGTCCGCCGCGATCTGATCGCTCTGACCGAGCGCAATCTGGTGCGCCGGACACACGGCGGCATCATGCGCATTGGTACTGTCGCCACCACTGAAAGTCCGATTATTTTGCGGCAGGGCGAACACGCCGCCGAAAAAGAGCGGATCGGCGCGGCAGCCGCCGGATTAATTCGGAACGGCGAAACGCTGTTGTTAGCCGGTGGCAGCACAGGATTGGCTGTTGCGCGTCACCTGGACCGCCATTCCAACCTGACCATCATCACCGAATCACTGTTGGTAGTGCAGGAACTGCTGCGTCAGGGGCATCACCGCCTGATTATGTTGGGCGGCATGATCGACGCCGACGAGCAAGCCGTACGTGGAACTTTGGCCCGCCAGATGCTGGAACAGCTTTGTGTCGATAAGATCATCATTGGCGCGCGGGCCGTATCCGTGAAGCGCGGCATCAGCGCCGAAACACCCGAAGAGGCTGAATTTTTGCGCGCTTTCCTCAACTGTGGTGATCAAGCCATCCTCGTGACGGACAGCAGCAAATTTCATCTCTCAGCGTTAGCCCAACTTGCACCACTGACCGCCGTTCAAACGTTAGTCACTGATTCCAATATCGATGAGGACAGCGCCCAACAAGTCCGTGAATTAGAAATCGAGCTGCTGGTTGTCTAAACAACTCGGCTTCTTTTTTATCGTCTTGATATTCGTTTGCTTCAGCTATGCAGCACTAACGAACAGCCGGAGTACAGCTATGGATCAATTAACCCCAACGCCCGCGCCAGCCTATCTGGCGCTCACCCCACCGATGGGCTGGAACAGTTGGAATACCTTCGGGGAAGACATCAACGAGCAGCTTATTATCGACACCATCGACGCGCTGGTATCCAGCGGCATGCGCGACGCGGGCTACCTCTACGTGGGCCTGGATGACGGCTGGCAGCGGTATAAAGGATCGCGCATGAGCCATCCGTTAGAATACGATCCCGTTAAATTCCCGCACGGCATGGCCTATCTGGCCGACTACGCCCATTCCAAAGGCTTGAAGTTGGGCATTTATTCCGGCCCCGGCAACGAAACCTGCGCCGGATATACCGGGAGTCTGCACCACGAACAGGAAGATGCCGCGTTATTCGCGTCGTGGGGTGTGGACTTTTTGAAATACGATTCCTGCTGCGAACCCGGCGAAAACGCGCCGGATGTCAAAGATCGCCACATCGCCATGTCGTCCGCGCTGCAAGCCACAAACTGCCCGATTGTGCTCCATATCTGCCACTGCGGGTGGGATACAGTCTGGGAATGGGCACGCTCCGCCGGGGGGCATCAATGGCGCATTGGACAGGATATCAGCGACGATTTTGACTATCCGGGCAACCGTGAAGATTACTTTTTCGATGTCCTGGACATGATTGATCGTGGTGTCGGCCTGGAATCGTACGCCGGGCCGGGCGGCTGGAATGATTATGATATGCTGGTCGTGGGCATCGACGGGGCGGGCAACATCCCCGGCGACGGGGCAACCGCCCGCGAATACCGTACTCATTTCAGCATGTGGGCGATTCTGGCTTCGCCCCTGCTGGCCGGAACCGATGTGCGTAACATGGACTACTATACCCGGCAAACCCTCACCAATACCGAAGTGATCGCTTTGAATCAGGACAGCCTCGGCATCCAGGCGTCCCGTGTGCGCAATGATGGCGATTATCAGATTTTCGCCAAGCCGTTAGCCGATGGAAGCTGGGGCATCGCCCTGCTTAATCGCAGCACCGAAGACCATATCATGACCGTGGACTGGCAATCCGATCTGCAAGTGGATTGGACTACCGCGCATGTGCGAAATCTATGGGAACATGCCGCTCAAGGGCTGTTCGAAAAAAATTACTCGGTCAATGTCCTGGCCCACGAAGCCGTGATGCTGCGCGTCTATCCACAATAATTAGGAGATAGTTTTTACATGAGCACCCCTCTCACCCCCGGACGTTGGCGCGGACTGGTCACAACCAGCACCAACCAACAGGTTTTTACTGTGATGGCTTTTGATCAACGGGGCAACTACCGCCAACTGCTGCCCGCCGGGTCTACCTATGACGATGCTGTTCAAATCAAATACGAAGTTGTCAAGGTGCTGGCCCCGCACACCAGCGCGGTTCTGCTTGATCCCGAATATGGCCTCCAAGCGGCGCTGCTCGGTGTCAAACACAGCGGGCTGTTGATGTGCATTGAAGAAACCGGCTACAGCGGCGACGCTACCTACCGCCGGACCGCCTTCATCCCCGGTTGGACCGTGAGCAAAATCCGGCAGATGGGTGCGTCGGCGGGCAAATTGTTGATCTACTACCATCCTGATTCTGGCGCCCTAGCCGAAGAAATCGAAGCGCTGATCGCGCAGGTGGCCGACGAATGCCACCGCTACGATCTGCCGCTTTTTGTTGAGCCGCTGGCTTACAGCCTGGATGCGTCTATTAACCGGAAAAGCGAAGCCTTCGCCGTCACAACCCCCACCGTTGTCTGCGAAACAGCACGCCGCTTGAGCCGTACCGGGGCCGATGTCCTCAAACTGGAATTCCCCATCGATGCCGCCTATAACGCGGATCAGGGGGCATGGCGCGCGGCCTGTGAAGAAGTGAGCGCCGTCTCCACTGTTCCCTGGGTAATTCTGAGCGCAGGTGTTGACTTTGCAACCTTTGAGCAGCAGGTGCAGATCGCCTGTCAGTCGGGTGCCAGTGGCTTTTTGGGCGGACGAGCGATCTGGAAAGAGTCGGTGAACATGAACGCTGCCGAACGACAGGCTTTTCTCACCACCACCGGAACCGAGCGCTTGCAGCGGCTCACCGCGATAGCCAATCAGTACGCGCGCCCCTGGACTGATTTTTACACCCCACCGGCTGCGGTGGAAAAATGGTTCGAGTCTTATGCGGAGCAATGATTTCCTATGGCTGCGATCCGATCCATCATCGAGCGTATCATCTATCTCCGCCAGCGGGGCATCCACCTGACTCTGTTGGCGGTCTGCCCCAATTCGGATACCGTTTTGGAAGCTGCTGTGCAGGCGGCGGCGCGTAATAATGCCTATATGTTATTCGCGGCTACGCTGAATCAGGTGGATCGCGACGGCGGTTATACGGGCTGGACTCCGGCGGAATTCGTCAGCAAGCTGCGCACCTACGCGGCGAAATATCACTGTCATTCTGATCTGTACCCGTGTTTGGATCACGGCGGGCAGTGGCTCAAAGATCGGCATACCAGCGAAAAACTGGCGTTTGAGCAGACCACAACCGAGGTCAAAGCCTCGATTACCGCCATGCTCGAAGCCGGGTATAAGCTGCTGCACATCGATCCCACCGTCGATCGCCAAGCCAACAACCCGCTGCCCATCGAAATTGTGGTCGAGCGCAGCCTGGACTTGATCGCCCATGCCGAAGCGGAACGCGCCCGCCTGGGCCTGCCCCCGGTTGATTATGAAGTCGGCACCGAAGAAGTACATGGCGGGCTGGTAGACCTGACCAACTTTGAAAAATTCTTACAGCTTTTGCATAACGGATTAGCGGCGAAAGGACTGCTTCACGCTTGGCCCGCTTTTGTGGTCGCCCAGGTCGGCACCGATCTGCACACCACCCGCTTTGACCGAGATGCAGCCTCGGCGCTCTACCAGATGGTTGTGTCCTACGGCGCGCTGATCAAAGGCCACTATTCCGACTGGGTATCGAATCCGGCAGACTACCCCGACGTGGGCATGGGTGGCGCGAATGTCGGCCCGGAATTTACGGCGGATGAGTACGACGCCCTGGTTGCGTTGGAACAGCGAGAGATCGATCTGCTTCACACCGATCCATCCCTGACTCCTTCGCGCTTCAACCAGACCTTAGCCGCCGCCGTCGATGCCTCGAACCGCTGGCAAAAATGGCTTCAGCCGGAGGAGCGCGGGCAGGCCCTTAACAGCTTAACCACCGCCCGGCGCGACTGGATTCTCAAAACCTGTGCCCGCTACATCTGGACTGAACCCACCGTGCTCGCCGCTCGCGAACAACTGTATGCCAATCTCGCGCCGATTATGGGTGATCCGCACCGCTGGGTCGTCGATCAGGTTACATGGGCCATTGAGCGGTATATTGTGTCGTTCCATCTGTTCAACGCCAGAGAATATTCCTCCCGCAGAAACCTTGCCTGATTCACCGCGCATCCCCGGTACCTGAAAAATGGTGCCGCGTAATTTGCCGGATAGCGCTGTACAACGGATGAAGCCGGGGATACATGTGCTTATACACATCGTGGAAAATCTCATCATACATTTTGTGCTGCTGCGGGATCGGCTCAAATACGCGCTCGATCCGGGTCATTTCGCGGATCGCCGTCTCAAAGTCGGGATGCAGCCCCAAGCCCACCGCCGCATCAATCGCGGCACCCAGGCCAGATGTTTCATAGGTGTGCGGGCGCGCGGTGGGCAGGCCGAAAATATCCGCTGTCAGTTGCAGCGCGGCATCACTCTGTGATCCGCCGCCCGACACCCGCAGTTCGGTGATCGGTACGCCGGTCCGTTTTTCGCTGCGTTCTTTGCCGTCGCGCAGTGCATACGCCAACCCTTCGATGATGGCGCGGTAGATGTGGGCGCGCGTGTGAACATCGCTGAACCCGATGATCGCGCCGCGCGCTTCGGGGCCGGGTACTTTGATTCCAGGGGACCAGTACGGCTGCAAGACCAATCCGTCTGATCCTGGCGGCACCTGGGTCAGCAGATCATCGAACAGCGTTTCCGGCTCCACCCCGCGCTCCTGCGCGATGCCGCGCTCCTGATGACCGAACTCCTGCTTAAACCAGTTCACCATCCAATAGCCGCGATAAATCTGCAATTCCAGGCTGTAGGCTCCCGGCACAGCCGACGGATAGGGTGGAATCAGGGGAATCACTTCAATATAGCGGCGGTGCGTCGTGTTGATCGTGGCGGTTGTCCCATAGCTCAAGCTGCCGATATGCGGGTCCAGGCACCCTGCGCCGATAATTTCACAAGCTTTGTCGGCGGCAGCGGCGATCACCGGCAGGCCAGCAGGAATTCCCGTCGCTTCGGATGCCTCATGCGTAATTTCGCCCAGACGCCCCGCCGGAGGAACCAGATCAGGCAGCATCGCGGGCTGGATCGGTACGGCGTTCCACTTCCAATCATAGGAAGACGCCCAACGAAGATGCTTGTAATCAAAGGGAATATACGCGACCTGACACCCCACCGAATCGACATAACGCCCCGTGAGGCGGTGCGTCAAATAGCCGGAGAGCAGCAGATATTTAGCCGTCTTGTCCCAAATGTCGGGCTGATTCGCACGAATCCAGTTCGCTTCAGCTTCAGCCTGAATATAAGCCACTGTCTCCGACATCCGAACCAGCTTAAACGCCAGCCCCCACCAGCCGCCAACTGGCTTAAGTCCAATGGTGCGGCGTTGATCCAGCCAGATGATCGCGGGGCGCAGCGGCACACCCGCTTGATCCAGATTGATCACGGTGCCGCGCTGCGTGGTCAGGGTGACACCTTTAATCGCCTCTTTTTGAACGTCCGGCATCTGCCACAACTTGTGACAGGCATGGCATAAGGAAGTCCAAAAATAATGGGCATGCTGCTCAGCCCAGCCGGGATGTTCCGAAAAATAGGGCTGGATCGGCACATGCGACCTGGCAACTAAATTGCCGCGCGGGTCGAACAACAGGGCGCGCACACTCTGGGTACCGTTATCAATCGCGAGAATAAGTGGCTCAGTCATCAGTCTTCCGTGTCTTGTGGATGAAACCGTGCGGATGTAATATACATCGCGCAGCGGACTCAGACGATTTTTTGGGATGCTTTCTTATGAATCTTCTCCATATTATTCCTTATTACGCGCCGGCCTGGGCCTATGGGGGATCGGTGCGGGCCGCAACGGATTTGACACGCGCTCTGGCGGCAGCCGGGCATCAGGTCTATGTGCTTACGACTGATACCCTCAGTCCTACCGAGCGCACGCCGATCTACCGGGAAGTGATCGATGGGGTGCAGGTGATCCGCGTCCGTAATCGGAGCAACTGGTTACGCGGCAAAGTGAACCTCTCGACGCCGGCTGGAATGCAGAATACAGTCCGCCGCCTGATCAGCGAACACCGGATCGAGGTGGTGCATTGTCACGAAGTTCGCACGGTGGAAAACTGGCTGGCGCTCCCCGTAGCTAATCAACTCGGTGTGCCCGTCGTTGTCTCGCCGCACGGGACACTGCCCTATGATACAGGCCGCCCGATTATCAAAAAGACATGGGATCGCCTGCTCGGACACCGGATGCTGTCCCGCTTTACTCAGATAATCGCCCTCACACAGAACGAAGCTGCCGACGCCCGTACGATCTGGACGGGGCGGGGCGCGCCGCTGCGCGAGGAACAGATCAGCATCGTGCCCAACGGCGTGCATCTGGAAGACTTCGCCACGCTTCCCGACGGCGGGCCTTTCCGCGAGCGGTGGAAGCTGGGCACGGGGCCTGTGGTGCTGTACCTGGGACGGCTTCAGGCGCGCAAAGGTGTGCAGTTGCTCATCCCCGCCTTCGCGCAGGCTGTACGGCAGAATCCCGATGCGCACCTGCTGATCGTCGGGCCGGACGAGGGCATGCTGGCCGAGCTGCGGGCGCAGGTGGCCGAACATCAGATCGCGGAACAGGTCATTTTCACGGGACTGCTGACTGGCAACGACAAGCTGTCAGCACTGGCCGCCGCCGATCTCTTTGCGCTGCCTGCCATCGGGGAGGGCTTCTCGATGGCCGTGCTGGAAGCCATGATCTGCAAGCTGCCCGTCCTGCTGACGCCTGGCTGCAACTTCCCTGAAGTGGTGGACGCCGGGGCCGGGCTGGTCGTCGAGCGGGACACCGGCGCGCTGGCCGAGGCGCTGACGCTGCTGCTGAGCGATGCGCGGCGGCGGGAACAAATGGGGCAGCGCGCTTTTACCCTGGTGCAGCAACACTACACCTGGGCACAGGTCGCGGCACAACTGGAACAGGTCTATCAGCGCGTGAGCCAGGGCTAAGGCTGAAGTCTTTTCTGTAAAGGGTTAGCTAATAGACAGGTTTAATACACAAGGGCGAATCGGCAAAATAACCTTTTTCCAACGCGCTCCAGGTAAGAATCCGGTTAAAGTAGGTTACTTATTTAACCTTATTTGGAATAAAAGTAGCCTTAATTGGGATAAATGTGGGATAGATTTAGCCTAAATGCGTCGAGATTTAGGCTAAATCGTGGGGGATTCAGGTTAAATCGCAGGGTGTCAAAAGTAAGGACAGGTCGCCCTACTGCCAAGTCGCCTGCGACGGTTCGGGTTATTTTTGAACCTCATCATCACCGTTTACGATCAACGTGCCGACCTTTTTACCCAGCACGGCATCCATAAAGCTGTGATCATCCCAGATATTCAGCACGATCAGCGGCACATTATATTCCATTGCCAGCGTAATCGCGGTCAGGTCCATCACGCGCACGCGGCGCTCAAGTGCTTCCGCATAGGTGAGGTGTTCATACCGGGTGGCATGGGGGTTTTTCTTCGGGTCTTCGGTATACACGCCGTCTACCTGCGTGCCCTTGATAATCACATCGGCGCGGACATCCATACCGCGCATGGCTGCCGCCGTGTCTGTCGTAAAATAGGGGTTGCCTGTGCCACCTGCCAGGATCACCACGCGGCCTTTTTCGAGGTGCCGGATAGCGCGCAAGCGGATAAATGGTTCCGCTACCTGATTCATGGCGATGGCAGTCTGAACGCGCGACGGAACGCCGATCCGTTCAAGCGCATCCTGAAGCGCCAGTCCATTCATCACGGTGCCGATCATCCCCATATAATCCGCGACGGCCTGTTCCATCCCGCGCTCAACCCCTGTATGACCGCGCCAGAGGTTGCCTGCGCCGATGACCACCGCGACCTGGACGTTTAAATCGTGGACTGCCTTAATCTTATGCGCAATGATGGCGGCCTGATCGGGATCGATGCCGTAGCCTTCTGGCCCGGCCAACGCTTCACCACTGAGTTTAAGAACGATACGGCGATAATGAGGTTTGGCAGGTTGGTTATCCATCCGGTCTTTTCCCTTTAACTAGTTAAACGATGTCAGAAGGCGCAAAAAAGGGGATTAGGTTTTTGTTCCTAATCCCCTCAGTAGCTCACATCACTGGCTCTTATTCCGCCTCGTTCGCGCTTTCGCCAACGGCGAACCGGGCAAACCGGCTGAGCGAAATATTCTCGCCCATGTCTGCAATCGCCTGCGTTACCATTTGTCCAATGGTGATCGTGTCATCCTTGATGAACGGCTGATCGAACAGGACGATCTCTTCGTAGAATTTCGCCATGCGGCCTTCCACGACTTTATCCGCTACCGCTTCGGGCTTGCCTTCTTCAATGGCGCGTCGTCGCTGCAAATCACGCTCGGCCTGAAGCACGGCTTCGGGCACATCTTCGCGCTTCACATACTGCGGATTCAGATTCGCAATCTGCAAGGCAATATCATTCGCCAACTGGCGGAACTTGTCGGTACGAGCGACAAAGTCGGTTTCGCAGTTCAGTTCCACCATCACACCCAGGCGGTTGTTGTGGTGCGCATAGATATGAATGATACCGTCATTGGTCGCGCGCGACGCTTTTTTGGCCGCTTTGGCCAGACCTTTTTCGCGCAGGAAATCGGTGGCTTTCTGGACATCGCCGCCGAACTGTTCGAGCGCGTTTTTGCACTCCAGCGGGCCAACGCCAGTAAGTTCACGCAGTTCTTTGACCTGTTGAGCTGTAATCGCCATTATGCTTCCTCGTTCTCTTCTGCCTCAACTTCGGTGCCGAATTCCAGGTCTTCATCGTCCATGAATGCCAACCCACCGCTGCGCAGCTTGGCGAGTGTCGCTTCGCCCAGATACGCTTCGTCATCCATTTCGCTGACGGCTTCGACGAAATCGACTTCTTCTTCCGGCAGTTCGCCTTCGTCAACCCGGGCTTTGCGCATGGCAATCCCTTCGAGGGCGGCGTCAGCAATCTTGGCGGTCAGCAGCTTGATGGCGCGGATGGCGTCATCGTTGGCTGGAATTACATAATCGATGGGGTCGGGATCGCAGTTGGTGTCAACCAGGGCGATCACCGGGATACCCAGAATATTCGCTTCTTTGACGGCATTATCTTCACGGCGCACATCCACCACGAACATCAGATCGGGCAGGCGGGACATGTTACGCATACCACCAAAACGCAGCGCCATACGAGCCATCTTACGGTCGAGCAGGATACGTTCTTTTTTGGTCAGACCTTCGAAACCATTTTCTTCGCGCATCCGCTCCAGGCGTTTCATCGTTTCCAGACGGTCACGGATGGTCCGCCAGTTGGTGAGCGTGCCGCCCATCCAGCGTTCGTTGACATAGGGCATCATCGAACGGGACGCTTCGGTTGCAACCGTTTCCTGCGCCTGACGCTTGGTACCGACGAACAAAACCGAGCCGCCATCCGCGACGGTATCGCGCACGAGAGCATAAATTTCGTCCAGGTACACCAGGGTTTGCTGCAAGTCAATGATGTGGATCCCATTCCGTTCCGTAAAGATATACGGCTTCATCTTGGGGTTCCACTTGCGGGCGCGATGACCGAAATGGACGCCGGTTTCGAGCAGGGACTTCATTGAAACTACGGGCATGAGATTGATCCTCCTGAAATGGTGTTTAAACGTTCACATCGTTCATCCCCGGTGGTAATCCGGCCCGTAACCGGACAACACCCACTGAGTCCCGATGTGTGTTATTTGGACAGGGCCACACAGCCACAATCCGGGGAGCATTGTATCATACGCCAGGGGTAATCAACAAGACTGATTCTTAAGGCTGCGCCACTATTTTCTTGACCCCATCCCTCCTTACTCCTTCCCTTAGGAAAGAGAAGTCAAACCGGATGAATAGGATATTCTTAGGATGGCCTAACCTGAATTGGCCTGCAACCACAGATACATCAACACACCGCCCGCCACCGAAACATTCAGCGATTCAGCTTTCCCATGCATCGGCAGTTTGGCCCAGTCGGTGATCTGGTCGCGCACGTCGTCCGAGAGGCCGCGTGCTTCGTTGCCCAGCACCAGCGCCCCCCCCCCCCGCCCACCCGACCCCCCCCCCCCC
>CAYYNB010000046.1:0-37233 GCA_964472565.1 uncultured Anaerolineaceae bacterium | reverse complement strand
CCCAGACTACCCGCATCGCCGCCGAACATCTTCGCCTTCCCCCTGCTCCACCGGCTCACTACAATCCGAAACTGAGTCAGGCCGTGGAAGAAGTCATTTTGCGCTGTCTGGAAAAACGCCCAGATGATCGCTACGAGTCGGTTGCCGCGTTTTACGATGCGCTGGCCGAAGCTGTCGGCGCGCCGCCCGTCTCACTGGATATTCCAGCCGCACCGCCGCCCAAAATCCCGGAATGGTCCCAGTTTATGGCCCCCATTCCCGATGATGACCACACCCCCGACGCGCTGCCCGTCGCCCCTGCCGACGAGGAATTGGCTGGCGCAGGCCCTTTGGTGCCCGACCAGCCGCTTACCCAGGTTCATCTGAACCAATCGCCCTATGTGCCCTCCCCCGCGACCATTCCCGCCGCGAATTTCACACCGGAAGAGCCAGAAACAATTCGCCATCTGAACATGCCCGCCGAGCAGCCATACTACCCGCCGCACCCCATGTATACACCTGCGCCGCCCTACCCCCAGCCGCGCCGCTCGCATCGCACCGGCTATATAGCCGCGTTTGGCCTCTTGGCGCTCATTATTCTGCTGTGTATCATCAGCGTGCTTTATGTCGTTGGTTCATTAACTGGCGGAGAGAACGATAACGAAGAGGAGCAGGCAACCCAGCGCCCCGCCGCGCCGGATTCCAGCTCTGCCGAGGATACACCCCCGATCACCTTTAATTCAGATCGCGGCGGCACGATGGACATTTACACGATGAATGTCGATGGCACCAATCTCCGCCGTATCACCGACTTTACGACGGTGGAACGTGGCCCGGCCTGGTCCCCCGATCACACCCAAATCGCGTTTTATGGAGCCTTAAACGCCGATAGCAACTACGACATTTACATCATCAACGCCAGCGGCGCTTCCGACTCGCTAAAAAACCTGACGAGTTCTACCGGGATCGATGAGCGTTATCCCACGTGGTCCCCCGATGGCACCCGGCTCGCCTATCACGGCAACCCGGACGGTGATTACGACCTGTTTGCCGTCAACATCACCAGCGGTGAAAGCGAAAAGCTGCTCGGCAACAATGCCGACGAAGTCGGCCCCGATTGGTCCCCCGACGGCGCTTTTATCGCTTTCCATACCAATTTATGGGACGCCAACCGCTACGACATCGCCCTTCTGGATTTGGAGACACGCGAAGTTACCCGGTTGACCGACAGCGGCACCAACACCTTCCCCACGTGGTCCCCCGATGGCACTCAACTCGCCTACACCTCGTTGGCAAGCGGCGAAGCCAACATCTACATCATGAACGCCGACGGCAGCCAGAAGCAGCAGTTGACCAGCGGAACCACCCTGAACACGTTCCCCGACTGGTCCCCGGATGGGCGTTATATCATCTTCCAGCGCGGCCAGAATGTGAATGCCGCCGTTTATCGGGTGCCTGTCACCGGAGGCGATCCCGAACGTTTAACCGGCCAGGCCGAGCTTCCCGACTGGTAACGCCATACAAAAAGGGCGTGCTCATTCACACGCCCTTCCCAATTTTACTCTTCGCCGTCTACCGGCGGCCCAGCCTCGATATAATCTTCAGCGTTCCCATATACGCACGAGTTATACGCCCCGCCGATCTCCACCCGGAAATCAACCGTGCGGTTCGGGTCCGGCTGGATCACCACCTGCGCATCCGTCACCCGCAAAATTCGTTTCAAATCGTCCAGCGCACTGCCCTTCGCTTGCCCCGTGAAGTCATAAATCACGGTCAGTTCCAAACGCCCATTACTCGCAGGTGCGCCCGATGCAACCGCCGTATAGCCTTCCCAGGCCAGACGGTCCGCCGCCACCGCATCAAACCCCAACAAATAGTTGGAAGCATCAATAATCTCGACAGTCGTCGATTGGCGCGCTAACCGATTTTCAGTGGGCGGCGTCAGGAAGTTTTGAATCAGCGGCGTCAGCGCTTCCCGGTTCGGCAAAAATACTTCTCGTTTATCATCCGGTGTGGTAAAGGCGATATAATGCACGCCGATTTCCCCGCTGTACCGCACGATATTATTCGGGTCCAGACTGACAGCGAGCGGTGCTAACCCCAACACATCCGTCAGCGTTAAATCCGTTTCGATCACTTCCACCGCGTCCGGCCAAAGCTGCGTCACCTGCGCGAACAGACCCTGTTTACGGGCTTGCGCCCACATCGCCCGCAGCACATCCATCTGGCGGCGGCCCCGATCCAGGTCATTTGTTGTTTTACGGCTGCGGACATACCACAGCGCGGTATACGGATCAAGTGTTTGGCGGCCAATCGGCAGCGTATAATATTCCCAGTTATCCTCAACAGTCGGGTCCATCGTGGAATCAATCAGTTTCCAGTCCTGGATTGCGCAGTCCACGCTGACTTCCAATCCGCCGAGTTCCTCAATAATCGTTTGGAAATCATCGAAATCCACCCGCGCATAGTGATCCACTTCGATCCCAAAGTTGTAGAGAATCGTTTCCTTCATCAGGCCAAACCCGCCGCCGGGATAATCGTACTGCTCGCCCAGCGCATAGGCCATGTTGATCCGGTCCATCGTGTGATTCGGAATATAAACAAACAGGTCGCGCGGAATATGCCACATCGCCACTGATCCGGCGCGTTTGTTCACCGACACCAGAATCAGCACATCCGTATGCCCTACCCCGCCGCCGCTCGTATCGCTTCCCAGCATCAAAAAGTTAACCGTATCGGGATCGGTATCCATCAGCGGCATCCGCTGCGGAATTTCAACCACTGGCGTATTCACCGGCACCGCATACGTCCCCTGGATCACATAAGTTGGTGAGGGCTGCTGGCTTGGGGTATAGGTCATGGTTGGAGTTGGAATCAATGACGGCGTGAGTGTCACTGTTGCAGTAGCAGTGCTCGAAGGTTCCAAAGTCGCCGATGGTCGCGGCGTGTTTGTCGGTATCAGCGTCGGCGTAACCGCGCGCGGTGTGTTCGTCGGTATCAATGTTGGCGGCTGCGGCGTGTCCGTGGGTTGCGGCGTATTCGATGGTGCCGTTGTTGGCGTTTCCGTCGGCACCTGCGCGATTTGTGTCGCCGCTGCGTTTGCCGTAGCTAACTCCTGCATCGCCAGTTCAGCCGCAGCCGTTGCCGTATACTCCACGCTCAGCGTAGCTTCTCGCTGCACGGTTTCCGCTGCTGCCGTACTCGTATTCTGCTCACTGATGGCTGCATCTTGCGCCACAGCGACAGCCGTTAACCGCTCGTGGAGCGCGGTGGCCGTCCCCACAATAATCCCATCATGTTCCTGTCGTAAATCCCGCGCCTCGACTTCGCGCAGGATACCATTTGCAGCATAAATCACATACCCGATAGTCATCACTGCGACTATCGCCATGATTCCATATCCTAATATGCGGCGGATCGCCTTAAACCCAAAGCGCATAAGAACCTCCTAGAGTCACAAGAGTATAACAAATCTCCATCCCCCTGTGAACCCACCTACCCTACGTCCGCCCCACGACCTGCTCACATTATCCTTTCATGATCGCGAGAACGTGTTACAATGCGTGCTGTTTCGCAGCGTACTCTCAAATACACATGACAACACCAAACCCGACTCATCCCATTGTCGCTATCATCGCCGCTTATAACGAAGACCGTTTTGTGGGCAGCGTCGTCCTGAAAACGCGGCACTATGTCGATCAGGTCATCGTGGTGGACGACGGCTCAACCGATGAAACAGCGCGTGTAGCCGCCGAAGCGGGCGCAACCGTCATCCTTCACGAGTCCAACAAGGGCAAGGCCGAAGCCATCAACACCGGACTCCGCCGCGCCCGTGAAATAGGCGCGCATATTGCCGTACTGCTCGACGCCGACGGACAGCATAATCCCGCCGAAATTCCCGCCTTGCTCGCGCCCATCGAATCCGAACAGGCCGATCTGGTAGTGGGATCGCGTTTTTTAGGTGTCCACAGTGAAATCCCGCGCTGGCGTGTGGTGGGCCAGCATGTGCTGACTCTCTTCACCAATGTGGCTTCCGGGGTCGCTCTCACTGACTCGCAAAGTGGCTTTCGCGCGCTTTCCGAAAAGGCGCTTCAATCCATCAGCTTTCGCGCCGAAGGTGGGTTCTCCATCGAGTCCGAAATGCAGTTTTTGATCCGCCAGCACCGCCTCGAAGCCGAAGAAGTCCCGATCAGCGTGGTGTACGAAGAAGGCCCCAAGCGCAACCCCTTTAAACACGGCTGGGAAGTGGTCAATGGGATCATCGCGCTGGTCAGCCAGCACCGCCCGCTTTTTTTCTTCGGTGTGCCCGGCTTAATCCTGCTGGCGCTGGGCATCACGCTCGGTTTAGTGGTAGTCTATCTGTATAACACTTACCAATCTCTGGCTGTGGGTTACGCGCTGATCAGCATCCTGCTCTCACTAATCGGCATTCAAACCTTTTTTACTGGCATCATCCTACACACCATCCGCGCGTTCCTGGCCTACAACGACAAAGGTTGACGGTATGCCAACGGTAGTGCTCCAGCACATCACCAAGCAGTACACCGAAGATGACCGCCGCCAACCGGGCAGTTTGTCCCAGGTTGTGACTGGTGGCGTGCGCGCCCTCTTCGACAAAGATAATGCCTATGCCGATTACATGCAGCAGATGCGCACACCATCTGAGCCGCTCACCCGCCCCAATGCCGTTGCTGATCTGTCGCTGATCATCCGCGACGGCGAAACCCTGAGCATCTTGGGACCGTCCGGCTGTGGCAAAACCACCCTGCTCAAGATCATCGCCGGTTTAATGCAGCCCGACTCCGGTGATGTGCTCTACGACAGTGTGCCCATCAAGGATATTCCAGCCGGTGAGCGCGGCATTGGCATGGTTTTCCAGAACTATGCCCTCTATCCGCATATGGCCGCGCGCGAGAATATCGGCTTTTTTGACATCATCCACAAACAGCCGGAAAAAATCCCGGAACGTATTCGCCACATCTCCGAAGTGATGGGTGTTGAAGTTCGGTCTTTGCTCAGCCGCAAACCGCCCACCCTATCCGGCGGTGAACAGCAGCGGGTTGCCATTGCGCGTTGTTTGGCCCGCGATCCCAAGATTTTCCTTTTTGACGAACCGCTCTCCAATCTTGATGCCAAGCTCCGCCTTGATACCCGTGTCCAAATCAAGCGGCTGATCCGCCATTACCAGATCACCTCGATTTATGTCACGCACGATCAGACCGAAGCCATTTCGCTGGCAGACCGGATCGCGATCATGCGTGATGGAAAGCTGGAACAGGTCGGCACATTTCAGGCGCTTTACGAAACCCCCGTTAACGCCTTTGTCGCCCAGTTTTTCGGCCCCTCACCGATGAATCTGTTCGGCGGGCATATCGCTGGAGACACCTGGGAAGGTAAGGGATTCCATGTCCACAAAGTCCGCCCCGGCCTTAAAAATGGACAGGCTGTTCTGTTGGGGATTCGCCCCGAACATATGATATTAAGCAATGACGGTATCCCGGCCAAAATCGATCATGTAGAGTCGATTCTCCCCCAGCACCGCCAGATCGCCTATCTGCTGATCAACAGCCAACCCTGTACCCTGAGCGCACCACTTGAACACCCGCTCAAACGCGGAGAAACGATTTTCCTTCAGTTTCCGATTGAATCCGTGTACCTGTTTGACCAGCAGACAGGCGCGCGCATTGGTTGATGTGTGGGATTTCAGGTTTTGAATATACTTATGGAAGTATGACGCGTCAGGTTTTTATTCAGGAGGGGAAGTACATGGCCCGAACTATGCGTGCTATGCTTTTATTTGTTCTTCTTATCACCCTGTCCGGATTGTCCCTCGTCTCCGCCCAGGGTAGTAACGTCGTTATCGTCAACGCCGGTGCCGCCAATATTCGCAGTGGTCCCGCCGCCAACACCACCAGTCTCGGTTCCGTCCCTGGTGGAACCGAATTAGTCGTGACCGGGCGCAATGCCGATCTGACGTGGTGGCGTGTGAATTCGTCCTACGGCGTGGGCTGGGTCAGCGACGAACTCGTGATCTTCCGTGGCAGCATCGACGCGGTACCAATTGTCAATCAGCCAGTTGGAACGCTCGAAACCGCAACCATCTTTATTGACCGCTACCCGGCTACTGTCTACCGCAATCCCAACACCGACTCGTTCGTCATTGGCATCGCGCCACAAGGTGCATCGCTCGTAGTCAGTGGCCGCACCGCCAATGGCAACTGGTGGCAGGTTGAAACCAGCGCGGGAACCGGCTTTGTCGAATCATCCAAAGTCGCCTTCCGCGGTGATGTCACCCTGGTAGCGGTTGTAACCGATCCCGGCCCATCCTTTGACGGTCCTACGGTGCGGGTGAATGCCAATACGGGCGTTTCGTCAGCCCCTGGCGGCGGCACCTCGCTGGGCACCATCCCGGCTGGCTACACGCTCCCCACAGGCGGACGCAACGCCGATAACACATGGTGGCAGGTCGCCGGAGAATGGGGCGTTGGCTGGATTCCGGTGAGCAATATCAGCCTCGCGGGTGCAGCCAGCAACATCCGTGTAACCTCCAACACCACCTTCAGCGGACCCGCATTTACGGGTGGGTCCTTTGGAACGGTCATCATCGAAGCCGATCGCAAAGTCGCATACAACGAAGCCTCCTACTCCAGCCCGCCGATGTGGGATGCGCGCTTAGGTGCGCAGGGCGTCGTGATCGGGCGCTCCTACGATGGCCTGTGGCTGCAAGTCGTTTTTAACAACTATACCGGCTGGATCAATTTCAGCGGCATCACCCTTCAAGCAAACATGGCAGGCATTCCGCCCGTCAATACGGCACCCGCCCCGGTTCAAAACGTGGCGATTGTCAACACGCACCGCCTCAACGTCCGCAGCGGTCCCGGCGTGGAATACAGCGATCTCGGCTCGATCCCCGGCGGCACCGTTCTCAGCGTGACCGGACGCCACCCCACCCTGCCCTGGCTGCGCGTGGAAAGTGATTTTGGTGTCGGCTGGGTGCGGATTATGTTTATTGTCTTCCGGGGCAATTGGAACGCCGTTCCAGAGGTCACACAGCCCATTGGATCGATTGAACTGCCCATTGCAGTTGTCTCAATCAACTGGCAGGTCTACAGCCAGCCTGATCTTGCTTATCCAGCCGGGCTGTTAGCTCCCGGTGAATACACCATCATTGGTCGCACCGCCGACTATACCTGGGGCCAGCTTCAAACCCCAACGGGCAATGTCTGGATGCCCTACGCTGAGATCGTCCTGCGCGGCGTCGAAAGTTTAATCCCTGTCGTGCAGTAATTTCTCATAACAAAACAAAAAACAGCCTGCTCTGAAAAACAGGCTGTTTTTGATTTCCGGCACGTTTATTCGTACCGCAGTACATTCATCGGTTTTTCCGCCGCCGCATTCCATGCCGATAAGGTCGCCGCGCCCACCGCTACGCCAATAGACATCATCAGCAGCCATCCGACAGTCGAAAATTCAATCGTCTCGCGCAGTTCATCAGGATTACGGGTTGCCAGCACAATCACAACCGTAATGCCGACGCCCACCACTGCCCCAATCAACCCCGCGATCAAACCGATCAGCCCATTTTCAATCATCAGCATACTCAGCACGCGCCGCCCCTTGAGGCCAATCGCTTTCATCACACCGATCTGCCGCCGCCGTTCCTGGGTCGCCAGTGCAACGGTATTAGCAATAATCGCCGTGCCTGCCACCAGCGCCAGCCATGCGACCAGCGTCGGAATCGCTTTAAGCTGCTCCAGCAAACTCTCGATCAATTGGGTAAGCGCGCTGAGTTCAACCGGAATCACGCCGGGAACATCGGCCACCCGCGCCATCACTTCATCCATATACTGCCGCTGGCTCTCATCAATTTGGGCAATCGTAACCGTACTGAATGGTCGTGGCCGGATGTCTTCTGGTCGTCCGCTCAATGTGCCCGGCGGCACGATGAATTGATCGCCAAACCCGGTCTGTTCCGAGGTTCGCGCAATAACGCCTGTCACCCGCAGCAGCACAGTCACATCATCCTCATCTCCCGGCCCATTCTCAAATCCGAACAACAGCGTATCACCGTAGCCTATACCGAATTCCTCAGTGAAAAATGACTGCCGCACCATGATTTTGTTTGTTCCGGCATCATCTGGGCCAAGCTGCTTGCCGGCCACCATGCGATAACGCGGCAAATCGTCCAGGTTTTGTCGTTCCGCAATGGGAATCGCCGTCCCCTGTTCAGCGCTCTCAAAATTGCTGTTCTCCATCGGATTTTCTTGCTCGGCCATTTCACGTTGGTGCGGCATCAGGACTTTTTCACCATTGATCTCCAACAGCACCGATTCATAGGCAATTATCTGTGAAAAATACTCAACGCCGCTCGATTCATTGAGCGCCTCGGCCACCGCCTTTTCCTGCCCCGGAATCTGGCTCATCACCAGTAGATTCCCCTCAGCGTTCTCGCCTAACTGGATTTCGAGCAGGTTGCTCACCGCGCTTGTCGTCAGCGAGACGACGCTCAACCCGGCGATCCCGACACTCAGTCCGAGTAACGTTGAAGCGACGCGCTGCCGCCGTCCGGTCATCTCCCGCAGCACCAGCCGCCCATCCACGCGATAGCGCCGCAGCCGTCGCCACAGCACAAACCCCAACACCACAAATCCTAACCAGGCTAGTTGGTCAACATTGCCCATATGGATCACCGCAACCAGCGTCACAACGGCTGCGCCCAACAAAACATACGGTGTGCTGCGTGAAGCCGCCCGGAATGCTGGCGTCGGCATGTTCTGAACCGTCCGGCGTTTGGTGCTCCACCACAGCGCCAGCCACCCGCTAACCAGGGCCACCAGCAGGGCTATCAGCGCCGCATCCCCCAGCCGCGCGACAGCAAACGCTGTCCCAGCCAACATGATCAGCACCGTCAGACTGATAACCCCCATCATCAGTAGGGGCGACATCTTACCCACGAGCCAGACCAGCAGCCAGTAGCCGACATACACCACCGCCAGCAGAGCCAATGCCCCCTCGACCACCACAAACCCTGTCGAAATCTCGCTCAGAAAATCCCAAATCCCTGTGCCAGACAGCAGTGTTTCGAGTATTTTCCCTGTAGCATATCCAAATACGCCGCCCAAACTCGCGCCGAGCGAACTCAATGCAATCAATCCCGCAAACCGCCGCGCTAATTTGCGGATCAGCCCACTGATCCCAACAAACACCGCCAGCCACGCCCCTGCCCAGCCATAGTCTTGATCCCGAAGCATCCCGATCACATTTCCGGCAGGCTCGTATTTCCCCATACCAAAAGGAACCCACAACTCGCTGACGATCAGAATAATTCCAGAGGCCAGAGCCGCGCCTACTGCCAATGCGCCATACAGCAGCAGCATCTGGCGCAGGCTGCGCACGGTTATAGTTAATGCCTTGCGGCCTCGTTCAGCGCGGGTCCCTGCGCCGGGAACAACCGCGCCCGCCCATCCCACCAATCGAGCATCCAGCTTGTCATATCGCCGCGCCAGCCGGAACTGGTAATAACCCGGCAGTGGGCCGCGCAGCCGGGTATTAGCGACAATCACGCCGCCAAACAACCCGATCAGGATCGCCGCCCCACTAATCATGTAAATTGGACTGATCGAAATCGCCCCTTCGATGATCGTATTAACGAGCAGTCCAAGCACAATAATCATAATCAGCATCGTCACCAGCGTCTGGATCAATCCCGCCGCCGGCATTTGAGCCTCATTCGGGCGCAAAACAATAGCAGGCCGCACCTGCCCCGCGACCAGTGTCGGCAAAAATCCAAACAGGATGGTGGTTATCAGACCAAGCAGCAGCCCATCCAACATGGCTTGCCAGTACAACCGCCATGAAAGCGACAGGGTGAGCGTCTCCTCGCCCACACTCTTGACTGCATAACCAAGCCAAACGCCCAGCACCACCCCCAGCAAAGAACCCAGCAAACCCATAATCGCCGCTTCGACCAAAAACAACAGCGTGACACGGTAGCCCTTCAACCCCAATGTTTTTAAAACGGCAACTTCGAGCGTGCGGCGGCTAACCACGACCAACATGGTATTAATGATTCCGATGCCGCCAATCAGCAGCGACGACAAGCCCATCGCCAGAATCATATCCCCAATAACGTCTGCTGTTTCCGAATTCTGTTTTTCCAGTTCGGGCACCGACACACGATTCAGTTCTTTATCCAGGTCTACATCCGTGTCAATATGCGCCCTCAGTGCAGCGATCAGACTCGCTTCAACCGCCGCGATATCCCGCCCTAGCGGTATCTTGAGGAACACCTGATTCGGCAGTTCCTCGCTGTCAATCGCGGGCAGCGTCTCCATCGGCAGATAAACAAACTGATATTTGAACAAAAAAAGCGCTGGCAGCGTCAGAATGGTTTCACTCGATGAAGAGACAATCCCCCGCACGACAAATTCCGTATCAGACGCCCCTAACCGGATAACATCGCCGATTTTCAGCCCCAGCCGTGAATCGACAGTCATGTTACTGGAGATCACAATCGGATAGCGTCCGGCTTTATCGACCCCGGTCAGCACCTCTTCCAGCCCTTTGCCCCGTGGATCATCCAGCACAAGCTGGCTGTAGTAAGGATAGGTCCCCGGCTCGACAAACAAGGTCGCGGTTGTATCCGTACCGCTTGTCTCACCCGCTTCAATCCGGCGGATCGTTGTGCCCCCCGCGAACCCTAATCCCGATGGCAGCCGCGCCACCGTCATCTCAACTTGTTCGTCAGATGCCCAATCGCGCATCACCTTAACTGCTTCTTGCGTGAAGATCGCATCACCTTGTTCAGAGAGTTGAGCGACGCCCGGCACCCCAGTCGAGGCATACAACCGGACATCGCCCCGGTTAATCTCCGCCAGATTCTGGGTGAGTTCATCCCCGATCATGAAAGCCAGCGAACGCAGCGCCACAACCGCCGCGACTCCCGTCGCCACACAGACCAGCGCAAACAGCGTCCGTGAACGGTTGCGCCACATGTCACGTACCGAATGCACCACAAAAAAAGGCACCAGGGCCAGTGTTGTTTTGAAGGCGCTCATTGGGCCTGCACCTCACGCACAATTCGCCCATCCACCAGATGCAGCACCCGTCCCATTTTCCCGGCCAGTTCCGGATCGTGCGTCACAAGAATGACGGTTGTACCTGTTTCACGCCAGACATCGCGCAGCGCCTGCAACACCATTTCCGACGACTCAGAATCCAGGTTCCCGGTTGGTTCATCCGCCAGCAAAAGCGGCGGATTATTCGCTAAGGCCCGCGCAATCGCCACCCGCTGCTGCTGCCCACCCGACAGTTCCATCGGACGGTGGCGCATCCGATCCCCCAATCCCAGCAGTTCTAACAATTGGCGTGCCCGTTTTTCCGGCTCAAATTTGGGCTTATTGGCAAACTGGATCGGCAGCGCGACATTTTCGAGCGCCGTGAGTGTCGGGATCAGGTTGAAGAATTGGAAGACAAAGCCGATTTTTTCATTGCGAACTTCGGTGAGCTGCCCCTCCCCCATATTCGTAATATCTACGCCGTCGATCTCGATGCGACCTTCTGTGGGCGTATCCAGCCCGCCGATCAAACCCAGCAGCGTGCTTTTCCCACTCCCCGATGGTCCCACAATCCCGACCATCTCATTCTGGTACACTTCCAGATCAACGCCGCGCACCGCATGAACCACCACTTCGCCCAGCGGCAAATCCTTCGTCAAATTCGTAGCGCGCAGCACAATGCGCTGGTTTCCATTCATTCTGTCCTCACAGTCGGCCTGAGCTTCATATCTATCATTACGCCATTTCACCCCAAAAGTCCTCAGAAACCACCTATTTCCCGTCGATATTTCGCTGATCCCGATGATATTATTGACCCATCGGCCCTCAATTGCTATTCTCTTGGACGAAATTTTCTCAATTGTGAGGGTGCAATGCGAAAACTGCTTGTAATGGTACTTCTCGTGCTAATCAGTCTGAGTTCAACCGTTCCCACCTTGGCCTTCCCCGGCGATGAGCGCGACGAAACATGCGCCCAGCGGATCGCGGCAGTCGTCGCGACCACGCCCGAAGGCGAAACACCGCAGATCCCCGAAGATTGCTTAAAAGACACGGGAATGACGGCCATTGAAATGCGCGCCGCCGAAGCCGAAATGATCGCTCACCCGACGCCGGATGTGATCCAGGTGCCGTATAACGAAGAAGTTGTCTGGACACGCGCTTATCGCCGCATGACAGGCCATGTGATTATTTATGATGCACCCAATGGCAACGTCATCGGCGAACTGGACGCTGGCTACAATTATGTCACCATCGTCAGCGAACAGGACGGATTCATTCAGATCAATTATGGGCAGTGGGTCGCCGCCGAGCATATTACCTGGGCCGATGTATCCGAATTTTCGGGCGTCGAAATTCAGAGCCAGCCCGAACGTCCCTTCGCCTGGATGCTGGCCGAAGCGCGCCCCAGTCGCTACCCTGGCGGGCCAGAAGATGACACAAAAGACGTCATCGCCCGCTATACCCTGATGAACATTTACGGCGTGGAATATGACGCCGATGGTTGGGAATGGTATCTCGTAGCCCCTGGTGAATGGGTCCAGCAGATTCGGGTCGCCAAAGTGCAGCCCATCAGCCGTCCCGAAGGCGTCGGCGCACATGATCACTGGGTAGCCGTAGACCTCTACGAGCAGACCATTGTCGCTTATGAAGGCGATAAAATGGTCTTCGCTACGCTTGTATCGTCGGGACTGCCCCGCTGGAGCACCGAACTCGGCCTGTTCCAGATCTATGAGCGGCACGAGGCGGCCCGCATGAGCGGCGCGGCAGGCCAGGCGGACTTCTACTTCATCGAAGAAGTACCTTATGTGATGTACTTCAACGGTGACATGGGGCTGCACGGCACCTACTGGCATGACCGCTTCGGCTACCGGCAAAGTCACGGCTGCGTCAATCTCTCGATCATGGACTCGTGGTGGATCTACGACTGGACCAGCCCCGAAGAATACAATGAGGCCTGGGTCTACGTCTACAGCAGCGGCGACTACCGGAACGACCTGCCCGGATGGGCGATTCGCTAAAAAGGCGCACTAACCCTGGCTTAACCGCTGCCACGTTAGGAAACGGTAAAAGTAGCCTACTTTTTTAAGTTACTTTGCGATAAAAGTAGGCTACTTTGGGATAAAATGTGGGATAAAGTAACCTAAATGGGCCGGAAAACAGGTTACTTTGGGCCTGAAATCAGCGGTTTGCCTACCCGCCTAGACGGCAAGGAAGTGGTATATGGACCGCACCGCGCGAAGTATCGTGTTCAGCATTTTCGGTGTACTGGGAATCAGCACGCTGGCTTTCATCGTATCCATCCTCATCCCCTATCAGGTCAACAAACCCGCAGTTATTGAAGACATCACCGGGGCCGCCGAGGTCGTACGCGACCAGGATACGCGGGCGACTTTCGTGCCGGATGATTCAGGCCAACTGCGAACGGGTGAAACGGTGCGCGTGGAACCGGGGAATGCCGCGAGTGTGGTGTTTTTTAACCAGGGGCGCGCTGTTCTGACTGGGCCAGCGGCGATCATGCTGGTTGAGTCGTACCAAAAAGCGACGACGCTGGGTCATATGGTCGAAACAAGCCAATTCGAGCGCCGCTATGGGCTGACGATCAAACAAATACGCGGAACCGTGCAGTATTATTTTGACCACAGCGATCCCGCGTTCGAGGAGATGACGATTAAAGTCCAACTGCCCAACGGAAGCTATCAACCGGACAGCCCCTGCTGGCAAATTACCATCAGCGCCGACCAAACCACCACGCCCGAAACACTCCCCTGCCCGGATTAAAGCGCGGGGCAATTCGTGAATTGCCTCTACGAACACGGCTGTTAATCATCCAGCCGGAATTCGGTCTGGTCCATATCGGTCGTAACATCCGTCCAGGTAATATCAGCGCCGGGCGGTTGCACCGGACGCTGCGCTTCGGCCATCGAAAGCGCGGCCACCAAAAACGCCAAACGCCGGGCATCCAGTGTTTCCGACTTCCAATTCATCAGACGCAGCGCCATCAGCGACAGCGCCACATGGTATTCATCCCAGCGCTCGGCGACGCCCAAACACTGGCGCACGACATCCCGAATCGTTTTAACTACCGTCAGCATCCGCGCGACCTGATGGCGTTCGCGCAGTTCCTCGCCGCGATTAATGGCATGCAGCAAACTGATCGTCCCCCAGACGCCATCCCACCCCGCCGGGGCCAGATGTGCCACGACTTCGACCAGCAAACTCATTTCGAGCAGCGCCCAATCGAACAGCGAATGACCATCCCGCGCCCAGGCAAAATCGATCAGCCATGCGTCGCCACGCGGCCCAACCAGAATGTTGCCCAGATGCAGATCGCCATGAATGGTAGACAGAAAGCCGCTCACCTGCCGGTCTAACAGGCGGTTGACGCGCAGCAGCGGACTCGGCAGATCGGGCACCGCTTCGTGCCCAGAGGGGATGCGGTCGGAACGGAGATCAAATTCCGGCTCCAAATCCTGCACCGTGCGGAGCATCTGATCGCTGCGGGTGCGCACCACCCGCCCCACTACCTGATCGACCATTTCGCCCCGGTAATAAGGAAGCTGGCCGACATTCAGTCCGCGCACCTCAACTTTGCCGGAACGATTAATGGCTTCGGGCTGGGAGCCTGCCGCCAGATGCAGCACATTTTTAGTGTAATCAATTTTTTGGACTGAAAACCCATCGAGCACAACGATTTCGCCGGGCAAAATCTGGTCAGTCCGGCTCCATGTGCCAAGCGGACGGAGCAGATGTTTCGCCGACTCGGCCTGATCGTCGGGCAGCGCTTCCAGAATCAAAGCTGGCGGAAGCACATGCTCATATTCACGCCAGACACCAAAGCGGTAGGGTGTGCGCTGCAACCACCACGCCGGGCCGAAGGTTTCAAACAACAGCCGGATAAAATCGCTGATCTCCTGTGGCTCGTGCTGGGTGGCAAATTCGCGCAGGCTGACCGGTTCGGTGTCTTCCAGCCGCCCGACAAAGGTATACTTCAAGCCGCCCACCGCGACATTATCGGGTGCAATAGGCGAATCGACCAAACGCGCTGTTGTCGAAGGCAGCGTCCCCTTGACATACTGGTCATACCGCCGCCGCTCATAGAGGATGGAATGGCGATCATCCAGTTTGACCACCACCGGCGCATCCTTCAGCCCATCAACCCGGATAGGACGCACCAGAAGCACCCGCGCGCCGCTGTGCCCGGTATCGAGTTCGCGCACCATCTGGATACGGCTATAGTCGCGAAACATCATTTGCAGCACCTGGGCCTGCTCCGCAGACAGATCAGAAATTCCATCAATCGGCACATCGGGCGCTTGCGGTTTAAATGTTCCGGCCCAGTTGGCCGCCGTGCGGCGCAGTTCCGCCGTATTAACGCCCATTTCAGTCAAGACGCGGATCACCACACTGTCACCCTCATCCAAAATCGCCAGCAGGAGATCACGTTCGGAAGGTGTATGAATACCGGCGTAACGTTTCGCCAGCGCCAAAACTTCTAAGGCACGCGGCGTCTCTGGAAAACCGGGCCAATAGCGGCGGTCTTCGTAACGGCCCACCGTCTCACGAATGCTGTAACGCACAAAACGCGGCGATAAACCATGCTGTTCCAAAACCGCGTTGGTCAAACCACCGTTGAGTTGAGTCAGCGCAATCAACAGATGCTCCACCCCAATGAAATAGTGATGGAGTTTAGCCGACTCCTGACGAGCCAGAGTTTGAATATCCTGCAAACCAATGGTATCCACTTACTTATCACCTGCCTCAGGCTCAATGCGCAGCCAGGTTCGTCCCAAACGAAACAACTGCCCCCGCTCCACCAGCGTCGGTTGCAGCACCCGCTGCCGCTCGATAAAGGTACCATTCATACTTCCGGCATCCATCAGCCAAAACTCGTGTTCCGGCGTCAGGCGCAGGACAGCATGCTCACGTGAAACCTGCGTATCAAACGGAATACTCACGTCACATTTTTCTTTGCGCCCGATCACCACCGACCATGTGCCGTCAACCGCCGTATCGCCATCGCCATCATCCTGGCTGAGATAAATTCGCTGCCCGTCGTCGGGACCGCTCATCACCCGAATTACGATTTTAGCGCCCGCCATATGCTCTCCACCCATCACCGCAAAATAATATACAAAAATCTTAACGGTTTATTGCGTTTACGTCGAGAAGGAAAATAGGTATACTCACCCAATTGGCTAGGTCTTCAAAAGTGAGAACAAGCGTGAACCTCTCAATGCGCTCCCGAGTCACGGTCTATGCCCCGGCTACCGTTGCGAACCTGGGCGTTGGTTTTGATATTTTTGGTATGGCGCTCGACGCGCCGGGTGATGAAGTCAGCGTGGAACCGCTCGAAAGCCCCGGCGTCGAACTGGCGGCTGTAACCGGTGATGGCGGACAACTGCCCACTGATCCAGCCCAAAACACGGCGTGTATTGCCGCTCGCGAAACGCTCCGCGCGATAGGTGCCCCCGCCGGGGTGCGAATCTGGCTCAACAAAGGACTGCCCTTAGCGAGTGGATTGGGCAGCAGTGCGGCCAGCGCCGCCGCCGCCGCCGTCGCCGTGAATGAACTTTTCGGCGCGCCGTTGGGTGTGAGCGACCTGCTCCCGGCCTGTATCGAAGCGGAAGCAGCCGTCAGCGGACGGCATGCCGACAATGTTGCGCCGGCCTTGTGGGGAGGTATTGTGCTGGTCATGGGCTTAGAAGCACGCGATATTCACCGGCTGCCCATCCCAGACAACCTCTACCTGGCCCTGGTGACGCCCGATATTGCAGTGCCAACCGCCAAAGCGCGGGCGATTCTGCCGAAAGATATTCCGCTCAGGGCACTAGTCCAACAAACGGCTCAAGTCGCGGCACTGGTTCACGCCCTGCACACCAACGATCTGCAACTGCTCGGCCAGGCTATGCACGACAATGTGATTATGCCGGCTCGCGCCGGGTTAATTCCCGGCATCGAACAGGCCATCAAAGCCGCGCGCGAAGCTGGTGCGCTGGTTACGACGATCAGCGGCGCTGGCCCTACACTGTGCGCCGTGTGCGATTCGATGGCAAACGCGCAAACGGTGACAGCGGCCTTCGGCCATGTTTATGAACGACTCGGCATGGCCTACCAGACGCACGTGGCTCGCCCCTCGAAAGTGGGAGCCGCCGTTAAAGTCGAAACCTAAGACGCGACAGGCACCCAGAATCCAAAGGTGCTGCCCTGCCCCGGCTCACTCTCGAACCACACCTGACCGCCGTGACGCTCGATCACCATTTTAACCAGGCTCAGTCCCAACCCGGTGCCCGCAATATGATCGGTGCCGGGTTCGCGGGCGCGATAGAACCGTTGGAAGATACGCTTCTGGCGATCCGGCGAAATGCCATAGCCGTTATCAACCACCTTAAATGTCAGGCGGTTTTCTACCGGGGCAAAAACGACCTGGATTTCACCGGCTTCGGGCGTGTATTTGATAGCATTGCCGATCAGATTGGCGATAGCCTGGCGAAGCTGCGTCATGCTGCCGTGAACCGGCGGACTGGCCGGATCACGATCTAGGAGAAGGGTATGGTGTTTGAGCTGTGCGCTCGGAATTTCGGCTTCCACAACTTCCCCGACCAACGCACCGAGATCAAACGTCTGCCATTCCGTCGCGCGATCACTCTCGATCCGTTCCAATGTCAGCAGATCTTCGATCAAGGACTGCATCGACTTGGTGCTGCGCCGAAGACTGTTAATATATTCTTCCTGGTCGGGTGTCATGCCGGGCAGACTCATCGCAACCAGTTCGACATAACCCATGACATTGTTGAGCGGATTCCGCAAATCGTGGGAAGCCATGCGGATCATCTCGGATTTCAGCTTTTCCAGTTCCAAAACTTCGCTGTATAACATCGACTGCCGGAGGGCAATCGAGGCATGACTCGCCATCGCTTCAGCCTTAAACAACTCGCTGGAGGTAAACTGACGATCCACCCGCCCCTCAATCACCAGCACCAAGCCCAGCGTTTCGCCTTGCGCCACAAGCGGCGCGATCACCACCGACTGGATGTGGCGATCTGCAAAAAATTTTCGATCCGCTTCGGGCGTAATCCGATCACTCACGCGGACCGTTGCCGTTCGACGCTGCTCGATCACCCACATCAGCGCCGGGCTTTCGTTAAGTGACCACAGAGCATCTACTTCGGGGAGAATTTCGCTCACATTCAGCACCGTTCCGACCTTGTAAACGGCCAGAACACGCCCGGTTTGGGATTCGGGGATATACCGCAAAATCACCGCGCTGGACCCTTCGAGCGCGACGGACATCGACTGGGCGCTGCGCTGGAGAACTTCTTCCTGGTCCAGGGAACCCGTCATGGCGCGGCTGGCCGAATACAGAACGGCCAGGTCATCCGCTAACTGCTCGGACTGTTTGTACAGGCGCGCGTTGTCCAGGGCGACAGCCGCACGGCGGGCCAAGCGCTCCAGAAAGCCCACCTCGTTTTCGGTAAACGCATCCGGATCAGCCGATGCCAGCACGATCACACCCAGAAATTCGCCCCGCGTGATTAGAGGGACAGCGAGAAGAGCCTGCAAACTCTCGTGCAGCGCAAAACCAACGGCATCATTGGATGAAATATCGCCCCGTTCGATCTGGGTGATACCCGTCTGAACGGCCCGCCCCATAATCCCCCGTTCCGCGGGCCAGGGATTGTCGGCAGTGCGCGTCATCACTTCGTTGTCAAGGTGGCCCATCGTGATCAGAGGCACCAACCCGCGCCGATCCTCCGTTGCCAGCGCTAACAGCCCGGTATCGGCACGGGTGCGGCGCAGCGCCCAGTCCATAGTCAGCGTCATCACCCGATCAACGTTCAGATGCGCACTCAGTTCGCGATCTGCGCGGTGGATCATCGATAATTCGTCAACCTGTTCGGCTAAGGCTTCGGCAGAACGAGAGGTTTCTTCGAGCAGACGGGCGTTTTCGACAATATACGCCGCCTGGCTGGCAAGAATGTCAGCCGAACGGAGCGTTTCAATCGTGGGGCGCACATCGGGATTGACAGGATCAAACAGGCGCAGCACACCCGCCACAACATTCTGACCGATGCGCAGGGGCGCAAACAGCAGATCACCCGGATCCCAGGTTGGGCAGCGGGCACGGCGCGGCACATAATATAACCCGTTCAGGCGACGATCTTCTAAGTCGCCGTTCAAAAACCGCTGCCATTTGTCGGCGGGGATAATTTCTTCCTGCCAGGACGCCACCTCATCATCCGGGATACCTGCCGTAATCAGGCGATCCACATTCCCCTCTTCGGTAAACAGCGCCAGAATCACCTGCCGCCAGCCTAAGGCCTGAAGCGCATGCGCCGTCTCTAAGAGATTGGCCTCAGCATCGGGTTGATCCAGCATCTCGCGGATAGCGACATGAATTTGAAGCAGGCGATCCTGTTCTTCCCTTAAGTCCTGGCGCAGGTGCTGAGTTTCGAGTTCGACCTGCTCATAACCAATGATAGCCGCCGCCTGCTGAGCCACCAATTCAGTCAGACGCACATCCTGATTGGTGAAGGTACGGCCCGCCCGTTCATCCAGAACCCCCATCACACCACATAAGACATTCCGCCAGACCAACGGCACAATCAGCGCCGAATGAAAACCCGCCTGAGCAACCGCATCATCGGTAAAACGCCGGGCGGCATCAGAAACAATCAGCGGCTTACGGTGTTCGGCGACCACCCCCACCATCCCCTGCCCATAGGTCAACCAGACAGGCGGAAGCTGCGACACAGCGGTACTGGTCGCTTTGAGGATAAATTCGTTACGTTCTGGATTGATTGTCCAGACAGCCGTGATGGAACAACTAACCAGATCATGCAAAACCTCAGCCAGGCGGTGAAGCGCCAGATCGCTGCGCGGTTCATTCGCCAGTTCCATAAAAACACGGCCCAGCATTTCAAGCGCTGTTCCCGGTTCAAACATAAGATGTTCCATTAATTTCCGTACCTGTTCGTATCACTTACCCGCTTCCACCCCATTATGCCGACATTTTCGATTTAGCGAAACTACCCATCGATATTGACAAAGTAAATATAAACCAGGGGTAGATTGCTGCGGGGATTGTCATATAGTTTTACATCTCCGCCGGGAAAAGTATTGATCAGATCGACAATAACATCCTGGAAACGCAGGGGCGCAATCAAAAATGCATGCGGGCCGCGCGTCGGCAACAAGAGGCGCGACTCATTCACCGGCCATTCGAAATCCATCCCCCTGGCATTAGGCACACGATAACGCAGGATGTCGTTGCCGCCCATATCCAGTTCCAGGTCCGAAAAGTAGTAGACCCGGTAGCGACCATCGAACGTTTCCAGAATATCCGCAACTTCATTTAATTGAAGTGTCGGTTCGCCGTACACTAATTTTCGAGGTAAATAATCGGTGATGTAGGTGATCTGATCAGCTACCGCCAACGCCAGAACCAACAGAACCGCCAGTTTGAGCACATGGCGTTTGCTCAGTCGTTCAGCAAACCAAACGCAGCCCAGCCCAACCAGTACCGCTAACCCCGGCGTTACACTGATATAACGCGGGTAATGCGGCGGATCGACCAGCAGCACACCGCCGAGAAGCGCCGTTGCCCCCACCCACAAGCCCAGAATCACATAACGGGGGTCACGGAAGCACCCCACACACCAGACCAACCCCGCTAAAAAGGGCACCCCGGCAAACCACCCCAGCACCGAACCGTAATTCCCATAAAATCCGCTCCGGTCAGAAATCTGGATATAGGCCATTAAGGAACGATAAACCTGATTTTGCCAGTATTCCGGCAGCCGGTTTTCATGGGCAGCCGCCTCCACATTTCCTGTTGCCCAAATGCTGACTTCATTCAAACGCGGGCTGATCGAGCGGTCCTTATCCCGATAGACCGCATAAAGATTAGGAAAAACCACAATACCCGCCATAATCGCGGTAATGATCAGCGGAAGCGCTCGCTTCCAGACCATTCGCCAATCGGTCAGCAGATAGAGACCGGCATACGCCAGCATCAAAAACGGAACCAGCCGCGCTGCCGAATAAAAATACTGAGACAGCCCCATACTCCATCCCGCCAGCGCCGCCTCCATTCGATCTCCGCTGCGCAAAGCCTGAGTCAAAAAGGCAAAAGTAAGCGCGGCAAACAGGGGATCACCCGCCTGATTGATCCCGGTGCGGCTGAAATGCACATGCAGCGGATAAGCAGCCATAAAAACAGCAGCGACCAAAGCCACGCGGTGATCGAACATACGCCGCGCCATCAAATACACGGCGGGAACGGTTAGCGAACCCAGCAGGGCCGAAAGAAAACGCGCGGCAAACAAGGTCTGACCGAAGAGGCTGATGACAGCCGCCAGCAAGACATGAAATACACGCGGATGGTGCCAGATGCCATACTCAAAGGGGTTTACCTGCCAGTGGCAAAAGTCCCTGATATTAACCGCTTCCATCGCAAAAGCAGCCTCGTCGCCCGCCTGGATATACGGCGACGTATCAAGATAGAAGGTGCGCAAAACCAGACCGCACAAAAAGATAATCGTCACCAACAACCAGATGCGCCATTCCTGCCGCACACTCCCAATCACGCCGCGCCACCACCTTGCCCGCTCACGTCGAGGGACGAGCGCCACCAGGACAAGCCAGGTACCTACAATCCATAATACCAAATAAAGCCAAACGTTCGTATGGCGTTCAACCGCATGCCAGCCAGTGTAAAGACAGACGATCACACCGGGAAGCACCAGCGCCAGCCGCCAGCGGTTATAAGGTTCAGAAATGCTTTCCTGGTCCCACAATGGCCGGTGGCTGTGCAGCGGCTTACTCAGGATCGCCAGAAACATGCCGTAGCCCACCAGAAAGGCCCCTGGCAGAAATGTCTTTTCAGCGCTAAACCAGGCCGCCTGCCCCAGCGTTATCAGGCCAACCGCAGCCAGTGCTAAAACTCGCCCCCTGCCCAATCAGCAGCCCCCTTTGCAATACAAAAGCCGCCTGTGAAACGATCACAGACGGCTCAGGCCATGCATCACACACGCTAAGATTTACTGAAGCGCTTTTTCCGTCTCTGCGTCAAACAGGTGCATCGATGCCATATTGAACACGGCACCGCTGCGCTGGCCCACATGCACTTCAGCACGCGGATCCATACGAGACAGGAAAGTTTTGCCGCCCGCTTCGAGGTACACGATCTTTTCGTGGCCCATCTCTTCAACCATATCGACATTGGCTTCCACAATCGCGGGTACAATGTTCTGGGGTTGATAATCAGGATGCGAGATGCTGTCGGGGCGAATACCGAAGATCACCGTCTTGCCCAGTGCGGGACGCTACATATCGGAACGCTCCGGCGGAACCAGCACCTTGAAGAAGACAGTATCCACATACCGTTTGCCGCCCACTTCGACCAGCTTGGAATTGTCGAAGAAGTTCATCGAAGGGCTGCCGATGAAACCAGCCACAAAGACGTTAGAAGGATGATCGTAAAGCGTGGTGGGGGTGTCGATCTGCATCAATTCACCCGCACGCATCACCGCGATCCGCTGGCCCATCGTCATGGCTTCCACCTGGTCGTGGGTCACATAAATGAAGGTAGTTCCCAGACGCTGGTGCAGCTTGCTGATGAAGTTACGCGCTTCGACGCGCAGTTTAGCATCCAGGTTCGACAGCGGCTCGTCGAGCAAGAAGACAGCGGGTTCACGCACGATAGCGCGACCAACTGCCACACGCTGACGCTGACCACCGGACAACTGGCGGGGACGACGATCAAGCAGGTGTTCAATGCCCAGGCTGGCCGCTACTTCGCGGACGCGCTCGTCAATAACCTGCTTGGGGGTGCGGCGCAGACGCAGACCAAAAGCCATGTTGTCATAAACCGTCATATGGGGATACAACGCGTAGCTTTGGAACACCATCGCAATATCGCGGTCTTTGGGGGCTACATTGTTGACGACACGATCTCCGATGAGGATCTCGCCCTCTGAAATTTCTTCGAGACCAGCCAGCATACGCAAGCTCGTGGACTTGCCGCAGCCAGACGGACCTACGAAAACCAAAAATTCACCGTCAGGGATTTCAATGTTGAGGTCACGGACTGCCGTAACATCGCCCCAACGTTTCCAAACATGTCGGTAAGATACACTTGCCACGGGCTTCCTCCCCTATGAGCAATAAGTTACGAAAACGCCAAGATCGGCACTAGTTGAATGAACTTATTATGTCATCATCCCCCAGTTAATACAAATTATCCTTTAATGGCGGAAATGCCGGATTCCCGTAAAGACCATTGCCAAACCAGCGGCGTTGGCAGTCTCGATGACTTCCGCATCGCGAATCGATCCGCCAGGCTGAATCACACAGGTAACACCGGCCTGGGCCGCAACCTGGAGACTGTCGGGGAATGGAAAAAACGCATCAGAAGCCAGCGCTGCGCCGCGTGCCCGTTCGCCCGCCTTGTGAACGGCCAAATACGTCGCATCGACGCGGCTGGGTAGCCCGCCCCCGATTCCCACGGTGGCGTTTGCCCAGGCAATCACAATGGCATTACTTTTGACGTGCTGGACGGCTTTCCAGGCAAAACGCATCGCCTGTAATTCATCCGAAGATGGGCGGCGCTCGGTGACAACTTTCCAATTGGTACCCGCGGGGTCGCCGCGATCCGGGGTTTGGATCAACAGCCCGCTGGTGATGCCGCGAATTTCCAGCCCCAGCCCAGTTTGCTGCTGTTCCATGCGTAATACCCGGCAGTTGCGGCGTTTCTCGGCTAAAAGTTGTTGGGCAGTAGGCGTAAAATCAGGCGCGGCAATTGCTTCAACAAAAAGCGTATCGAGCGCAGTGACAAAAGCATCATCCACGATCCGGTTTACAGCGATCACGCCGCCATAGGCGGACGTGGGATCGGAGGCAAGGGCCAGTGGGAACGCTTCGGCCAATGTGGGCGCGGCAGCAATGCCACACGGGGTGAGATGCTTCACGATCACAACAGTGGGCGTCTCGTAGGCGTTTACAGCCCGCCAGGCCGCATCGATATCAAGTAAATTATTGTAGGAGAGTTCTTTGCCGCTCAGCAGTTCGCCCCCCAGAGGCCGCTCGTCCTGGCGAGTGGCATACAGGGCCGCCATTTGATGGGGATTTTCGCCATAACGCAGTTTCTGAATACACGTTAATCCCAGCGATAACACATCGGGGAGTTCGGTCTGTGGAAATTCGGGCGGCTCAAATTCGCGCAGCAGATAGGCATGGATAGCAGTATCGTAATCGCGTGTAAGAGTAAATGCCTTTGCAGCCAACTGGCGGCGCATGGTTTCATCCACATAACCTGTACCGCGCAGCATATTGATGATCAATGGATAGTCGGACGGATCGGTTACAACAGCCACGCGCCGGAAATTTTTAGCCGCAGCGCGGACAAGGGTCACGCCGCCAATATCGATCTGCTCAATGGCCTCATCCAAAGTGACGCCCGGTTGGGAGACGGTAGACTGGAAAGGATAAAGATTGCAGACCACCATATCGATAGCCGCATATCCGTTATGTTTCAGAGCCTCCATATCTTCGGGGGTATCACGAGCTAAAATCGCCGCGTGGATCGCGGGGTGTAACGTCTTGACACGCCCGGCTAACATTTCCGGGGCATGTGTTACCTGCTCCACAGGGGTAATGGGAACACCAGCCAATTCGAGTATGCGGGCGGTCCCCCCGCTGGCGATTAAATCCCAGCCCAGGGCCACCAGATCGTTAGCAAATGTTTCCAGCCCAGCTTTGTTATATACACTCAAAATCGTACGCGGCATAGGAGTCTCTCTTTTCTCTGTGAGTCAGATAGCGGAGCGAATCATCTGTGCCAGCGCCCGCGCGCGTTGGGGTGCGTCGCCCACATAACTCTCGGCGTTCAACAGCGCACGAACCTGACTCGCCGGAATATAGCGCGTAATTTCGGGGTCGGCACTGAGCGAATCAACCAAAGGATTCACGCTGCCAGTGCTCACGGCTCCCCAGGCGATCATGCTGTGACTGCGCAGCCGCTCGTGCATAAGCTGCCGATCCGCGCCCGCCTTGCCCAGCGCCATCAATAACCGCTCGACAGCAGAAAATGTCCCGTAGACCGCCAGATTACGCGAAACGGCGTCCTCATTCACCCGCAAATCCTGAAGAATGCGTCTGAGTGAAAGAAGAATTTCATCCACCGCCAGGAACGCGGCAGGCAGCATCAGGCGGCGGTTAGCGGAATCATCAAGAGTGCGCTCCAACAACGTCAGGGCGGCGTTATCCCAGGCGAGGCGCGGCAAACCGGCGACCCAACGCGCCAGACTGTTCACTTTTTCGGCGTTCACCGGATTACGCTTGAACGGCATGGCTGAGGAACCAACCTGCTTCTCGCGGAACGGTTCGGACCATTCGCCGATAGGCGGAGATTGCAGAATACGCAGATCGAACATCATCTTACTGGCACTTGCCGCGATTCCGGCCAGCGCATTGACCACCAGCCAGTCCTGCTTACGAGGGGAAATTTGGGTGCTGACGGGAAAAGCATCGAGTTCAAGCGATGCCATCACGTGGGATTCAAGCTGGGCGGCGGACCATCTCGTTGCATGCAGCAGTTCCTCATAGGAAGCTCCCGTGCCAACTGCCCCCTTGATACCCTTGCCCCGCAGCCCCTGATGCACATGGCTGACTTCATGCCAATCGGTCAGCAGGTCCTGACCATACTGGGCCAGCCGGTAGCCAATGGTCGTAGGTTCAGCCGGCTGGATGTGGGTAAAGCCCATACTCACAGTATCCGCCCAAAGGTCTATTTGATCGGCGGCAATCTGAAGCACGTCCCGCAGATCATCCAAAATCAAAAGAAGCGCCTGACGCAAACGCAGCGCATCTGCATTATCCTGAATATCTGCGCTCGTCGCCCCCAGATGGATGATGCCGCCACCAACCGGGCACTGCTCGGCAAAAGTACGGAGTTCAGCCATCAGATCATGGTGAATTTCGGCTTCAATGGCCTGCGCACGGACAAGATCAACTTCATCCTGATGCGCGCGGAGATCGGCAACCTGGGCCGAGTCAACCAACCCGGCAGACGCCTGAGCATCGGCAAGCGCCACCCACACACGCCGCCATAACTTCCGCAGATGGTGCTGACTCCAAAGCTGGCGCATGGCCGGTGAACCATAGCGCCACGTAAAGGGGGATAAATAGGTATGGTGATCGAATTCGTCAGACAAATCTTGTGCTCCCTTCGTTTGGAGAAACAATTTTATTGTACCTTTATCGATACAGGTTGCTCAAATATGAACAAAAGTCACCCAATCATGCCGCATTCTAATATTACCTTTCGCTGTACCTTGAGAAAGAATACATTTTTCATGCATTTTAAGCGGAAATTTATTATCGATTTAATTTGACAATTTAGAATGAGTAATGTTTCAATTGGATTAGGGCGATGTAAGAACTGTTGTTAAAGTTGAATGTGGATTCAGAGGGGGTAGTACGGCATAGCCGTAAAGGAGCACGGCTGGTGACAACAACATCAACTGTTCAGATAGGCCGAGTAATCCGTGTAGGGCGTGGTTGGGCAGATGTCGCCATTGATCGAAAACTACGCCGAGTCTCAACACGGTCCGATCTCCTTGTGCGAGCTGGCAGCTACTTGTGCATCGAAAATGATAAAGGTTTTGCACTGCTGCCTTCCAGCGAACGACACACGACGAGAAAATTGCAATAAAGTTTTAGCTTCCGCGAAACAGCGCAGTCGTAAGCCGGGTTTCATGCCCGGCTTCTGATTCGCAGCACTTTGTAGCGTTCGACAGTGAGAAGAAGCTCCGTCCCAAAAATTTTGCCCTGATCCTCTTGGGGAGGCGTCATAACCCAGCCGCTGACGAAAGACGGCACATGCAGAGAAATTGGCTGGGGTTCTGAGGCGTAATTCACCAGATGCCACTGCTCGCCTCCCGTATCGTGTCGCATGACAAACAAAACAGGATGCTCGGCGTGGACACGCGGCATAAAGTCCAGGCCCAGTGCATTGAGCAGTTCATTTTCGACGCCGGTTGATCGGTTAGACAGCCCCAAACCAAACAGGCGTTGATGGCGTTGCAAAGTGATTACGCGTCCGCCGCTGTAATTATCCAGACGGCGACGGGCTTCGGGTGTGGGATCAGGTGGAAAAATCAACGTCGTCACGCCATCCCAAGCGCCCTGCCCCACGACACGAAACGGGAACCCATGACGAATCAAAACCCGGCACGCCGACTCAAAAACAGAGCGCGCACCGGCATGCGGATAATAAATCGCCAACGGACTCACATTGTCACAGAAGGCCAACCAATCGGCATTTCGTTCCAACCACTGATTAAAAGAAAATACCAACTGGCGCTGCTGATCATAGGCGGTATGCAGCCATAAGGTCGGATGACCGTGAACACTGTACCCATTGCCTTTGAGCAGCGGCGCAACCCCTAACGCGCTGGCCTCGGCCAATGCCAATAACAAGGGCTGCTCGCTGGCGGTCAGATCGTCATCATCGCCAGGCGGACCAACATGGCTAACCAGACGTTGTTCACAGGCCAGCGCAGCAGACAACGCAGGCGCAGTGGTCAGGCTGTCATGCGGCAAAAGACCATCGATAAGCACATGATCGACGGCTAGCGAGGTTTGAGCATGATCGATCATCGTGATCAGCTTCGGATTCAGTTCGCGCGCAAACGTCAGCCAATCAGCGACGCGGCGCGCGATTAGATCAGACTGCCACTGGCGATAGGCGGAATCTACAAAACGCGGCAGTTTAGCGCGACCGGTCGCCGTCGCAAAAGCCGACTGGCAGCGCGAATCGCGGCACACAATCGTCTGCCAGTTCCAGGCTTCCAGCAGCAGCAGGCCATCCACCCCCGCCTCAACCAACCAACGGATGCGCGTCTGCACTTCGTCCAACCATTGATCCGCATTCCAACAGGTAAAATAGCGGCCCTTCTGCACCTGAATCCGCCGTCCGCGCCCGGTCTGGGCATACCAGTCCTGATCATGATAGCTACCCTGATCCATACAGGCAGACACGGGCAGCGCACCGCAAACCTGAATCCCGGCGGATTGATACAGGCGGATCGCACGGCGAAAAATCTCGCGCTCCAGGTCTTCAGCTTCGGGCGGGAAATTCCAACTGAGCAGCAGATAAACCCAGTTAAATCCCGCTGATCGCACACGTTCAACGCCCTCTTCCGTGTGCGCCATATCAAATGTCGGGTTATCCAACAAACGATTGGCATACCGCAACCGTAACAACTGCCGTGTGCTGCGCCCACCCCAAAGCGAGAGGGCACGATGCTGGCCGATAGTCATAGCTCACCCGCCTCCTAATTTTGTGGTTTATTATACAACCCTACCAGAACAGGCTCGAATTGAATACAATTGAGGCAGGGTACATACACCAAAACGAGGGAGCTATGGAAGAACAGAATCCGATCACTGTAATGAAAGAACGGCGTGACCGGAAAGTCATTTCGCATTTGCAGCAGTACGCGCCGGTCTGGATGGTCGAAGAAGAAGTTATCCCGAACGAGGATGCGCTGCAATTTAACGTGATCTTTTACCACGCGGAATATGGATGGGTCACTCGGCGCTATCGCTATGATGCATTCAATGATGTCCTGTACTACAAGGGACAGGTTATGGTCAGCGAGGAAAAAGCATTGGAACTCGACGATCAACCGCCCTATATCAGCGCTGAAGCGGTCAACACGGTTAATTCCTACGGCGGGTAAACCTCAGCCCGCCGAGTTTCAGGCAGCGGCGGGCCGAGTATGATCTTAGTTCTGCTGGGCGACTAAACGATAGACGTTGGTATCTTTCCCGCCCATATCGTACTTGTAGGATTCGTTGCCGCGCAGAAAATCGAAAACCTCACGCTTTTCACGAATGGCATACTCAATGAGGCGAGCCAGCAGCACAATTCCCGGACTCAGGTGGCCGAAGGCCGACGGTTCATGACCGGAATTGTAAACCAGCACCCGGTTGTTATAGTCAAAATTCAGGTAAGCAGCAGCACGCTCGCCATTCACGGTCAGAAAGGCCAATTGCAGCCAGCCTTTTGCCGCCAGCACCGGGGCGATGTGCTTAAAAAACGTTATATTCTGTGGATCACGCAAAAAAGCGGCTTTATCGGGGCTGCTGATACCCATTAAATGAATAAAACAGGCCAATTCGGACATGAGATCGTGTTCGCTGCCCACAACATACCACTCGACCTGCTCCAAACCACCTAAAGCCCGGCGCAGCTTACGACGCAGCTCATGGCGGTTCTTTTTATCCAGGCTGGCGACGTAATCGTTAAACTCGTCGGGAAGCGTAATGATGGGACAGACTTCATCAACGCTCAAGGCGACGGAAAAGCCGTGTTTTTGCAGCGCCGGCGGCAGGTGAAGATGGCTGGCGGAATTGTCAGGAATGTTACACAAGCTGAGTTCATCGTAATCCGCCCGGTGCTCGACCAGATAGTGGGCAATGGCATCAAAGACCGGCGTTTCAAAGCCGCGCCGGGTGATGACTTCCATGTAGTCGGTGACATCAACACAGCCAATCGCTGAAATACGGCGAACCCCATCTTCCGCACAGAAAAACCAGGGTGCGATCCCCTGGAGACGACCCTCATGATCACGCACAACCAACACCCACAAATGACCGGGTTGGTAACTGTACCACCAGATCGACTGCCACTCCCAGGTCATAAAAATTTGATCGGCAGAACTATCGGCCAGCAGTTCGATCCATTCATCGCGTAACTGGTTGAACAGACTCTCGTCTGTCAATCGCGTAATATTCACTTTACTCCCTCTCTTTAACCGGTTAAAGCGTCACCCCTATGTCAATCAATTATAATGGATGGCAGTTTCATTTCCCGAATTTGGGTACAATACACTCATGATCTTCTCATGACCGAGGAGCGATTGTATGCTGCGGCGTTCCCTGACTTTACTTATGATCGTAATCATACTGGCTTCCTGCGCACAAGACGAACCTGAACCCACTGCGCCCAGGCCAACAACAGCCCCAACTTATACCCCTGTACCACAGACGCTGCTCATCTGGCATCCATTTGATGAACCAGCGCAAACTGCCTTACAAAAGCTGGTGACGGATTTTATCGCTCAGAATCCGCACATGACGATCACCTTAGAATATGTCGATCCCGCTGCCCTGCCCGATCAGCTATTCGAAGCCGTCATCCAAAATGGTGCCGGACCCGACCTCATTTTCGGCCCCCTCACCTGGATACCGTCGCTAGCCGACCAGGGACTTTTAGGGCCGATTTATACCGACATCAAGCGCACGCTGACCGATCAGCTTCCCGAAGGGCTGCTCACCGCAACGGAATATGCGGAAACCGATTACGGCGTGCCCTTTGCGGCTGAATTCACGACGCTCTATTACAACACAACCCTGGTCTCAACAGTGCCCGCTGTTTTCGAAGATTTTGCGACGAGCGGCGGGAGTATCGTGGCAGCGCCTGACTTCTTTACCCTGTCCGGGCTGTATTTTGACATGGGAAACCGTCTATTAGATGCAGACGGCGGGACATTGGTTGCGCCGGACGGGGTGGAATCGTTTCTGACACGGTTGCAAAGCCTCGCCACGAGTTTCACCTTTACAGACGATTTCAGCGCGTTTACCAACGGGGAAAAGCCCTTTTTGCTGGCGTCGTCCAACGAATACCACAATCTGAAAGCCGCCCTCGGCGACCAACTGGCGGTGGCAATCTTCCCCTGGATCGGGGGTTCGGCCTGGCGAACCGTGCTTATTCCTCAGATTGTGATGGAAAGCGTGAACATTACAGCAAATTCACGCGCTGCTGCCGATCAATTTTTGATGTATTTGCTGTCGCCCGACATCCAACGATCCTGGTTTGAAAGCACCGGACAAGCACCGGTTAATGTCGTGGGGATCGATGAGCTGCGCGAGGCGTGGGGCAGCGCCCTCAGCTTTGGCATCAGTGCGCCGATGTTCGAACTGTATGACACCAACATTCGGCCAGGATTGGACGAAGCGATCCGCGCGGTGGTCGTGGGCGGGCAAGAACCCAGCGCCGTCGTCAATCAGAACTGAGAAATACGGGAAACATGAGGAATAAAGGCAAAATTCAACCTTGTCAGCGTTCGCTCATCTTGCTATAATGCCAACCAGCTACGCCACCCTAGCTCAATCGGCAGAGCAAACGCTTCGTAAGCGTTAGGTTATGAGTTCAACTCTCATGGGTGGCTCTAGTTGGACCGATGCCCCAGTTATCTATGCTGCGGGCATTTGTTTTATTTGCCTGGAGGCACTGGCATGACCGACTTTGTGCAATCGGTGCCCGTAACCATCGGCGTTGCGGGCGGGTCTGGTTCGGGCAAAACCACTGTATCCAACGCGGTACTGGAACGGGTGGGAACCGAACACATCGCCTACCTGGAACACGATTCGTACTACAAAGATATTGATATTATTCCCCGCTCGCACGACAACCGGATCAACTTTGACCATCCTGATTCACTCGAAACCTCGCTGTTGTGCGAACATATCCGCCAGCTCAAACAGGGGCGCGCCGTAGAAGTACCGATTTACGACTTCACAACCTACCGGCGCACTGGGGAAGTACGGGTGGTCCATCCCCAGCCAATCATCCTGGTTGAAGGTATCCTTGTTTTTTCAGAAGCGGAACTTCGCAACTTATTTGACGTAAGAATCTTTGTGGATACCGATGCGGATATTCGGTTTATCCGGCGGCTGCGGCGGGATATTGTGGAACGCGGGCGCACGGTGGAGTCGGTTATCGATCAGTATTTACTCAGCGTGCGCCCGATGCACCTGGAATTCGTAGAACCTAGTAAACGTTATGCCGATGTGATCATTCCTGAAGGCGGCAAAAATCTGGTGGCGATTGAGATGGTTGCCTCACGGATTCGCAGCTTGCTTGTACCTGCAACTCGTTAAAGCGGAAGAGGTGTCGATGTCTAATCGATCCCGATCATCCTGTGTGATGCGCGGCCTGTCGATGGTGCTGGTTATTGCCGTGACCCTGCTCATTGTTGCCAATGAAAAGCGCATGGAAGACCTACAGACGCTCGGTTATCTCGGCGCTTTTCTGGCGATGCTGTTGAGCAACGCCACCCTGGTTCTGCCTGCGCCAGGGCTAATTTTTGTCTTCGCGCTTGGAAGCTCGCTGAATCCGCTGCTGGTGGGGTTGGCGGCGGCAGTGGGTGCGACGATGGGCGAAATCACGGGGTATATGACCGGATACAGCGGGTTGGCGATTCTGGATCAGAACCAGATCGCACAGCGGATCAACGGCTGGATGACCGAACACGGGCTGCTCACCGTCTTCGTGCTGAGCATCATTCCCAATCCACTGTTTGATATTGCCGGGATTCTCGCGGGCGTCAGCCGGATGCCCATCTGGCAGTTTTTCGGCAGCGCCTTTTTCGGCAAAACGATCCAATCCACGCTGATTGCACTGGCGGGATCGATGTCGATCAACTGGGCGCAGGATTTGCTGTCGCATTCCTAAAGCGGCTGATGAGTTCGGAATTCGTCACCGCTCCGGCATAGGGGCTGGCAGCCGCAAGCACCCGTTCCAGATCGTCCCACAGGCCATATTTTTCAATTTCCCAACTATGGCCGCGTAAATGCCACACGCCGCCTATCAAACTGGCGCGCCGGAGAAAAAACTGGGCCAGTGCGGGCCAACTGCGGCAAGCTGTGGGCGGAATACGAAGGGGGATGATATGCGGCAGAAGCCAGCGCGCGGACAGCGGGCCAGCCTTGATGGTCGAGGGTAAGGCTAACCAGTCGTCGCCCACCAACAGATAATATTGTTTGACCGTTCGTGCTACCGTAAAACCCGCTTCGGCGACCAGTGCCCGCACGGACGGGTTCAGCGCTCCTTTGGGATAACAAAAGGCCGAAACAGGCGCGCCGATCACATCCTGCAACCAGTCCCGCGAGGCGGTGATTTCGCGGCGGGCGGCAGACAGATCGATCTGGGTCAGCACCGGATGGGTCAGCGTGTGCGCGCCGATTTCGTGCCGCCGCGCCAAACGGCGAATCTCCACTTCGGACAGACGATCCGGCAGATAGTCGTGCGCGACATAAAACGTTCCACGCAAACCATACTGATCCAGCAAATCAGCAATGCGGAGATCGAGCGGATAACCGTCATCCCAACTGGTCGTAACAAGCATGAAGAATCTCCCGCGTATACCAGCAGCATTGCGAGTGTACCGCAGGGACGCCAATCCGAGAAGACACCGTTGACGGGGCTTTACCAAGCATGCTATACTGCCTGCTAATGACATGGACGGAGAAGAGTACGCAGTAAGCACTGCCAGAGAGTGTAGGTCACAGGCTGAAAGCCTACACAAGTTCGCCCCTGCGGAAGGTCGCTCCTGAGTTGACATTCTGAACGAAACCAGTAGGAATGTCCGGGTTCGCCCGTTAACGCGACGATTGAGTGCCCGGCAGCGTCGGGAATCAAGGTGGTACCGCGGAAGATCGCTCTTTCGTCCTTGTGTGACGAGAGGGCGTTTTTATTTGTACAGGCAGAAACATGCAGCAATACAACGATACAACGGCGTTTTATGATTCGTTTGCCGACGATTACCACCTGTGGTACCGGGATTGGGATGCGGAACTGGACCGTGAAGGGTTGAACCTGCGGCGCTATTTCCGCGATCACGGCGTGCAGACCGTGCTGGATGCGTCGTGTGGTCCCGGCACACAGGCGATTGCACTGGCCCGCCTGGGATTCAGGGTGACGGCGGCGGACCCCAGCGAAGGATTGCTGGAACGGGCACGGAAAAACGCCGAACAATATGGCGTCACGGATAAAATCACGTTCGTGCAGTCCGATTTCCAGAGTCTGCATAACCATGTGCAGGGGCCGTTTGATGCTGTGATCAGCAAAGGTAATTCGCTGTCGCACCTGCTGCACGACGAACAGATCGAAGAAACGCTGATGATCTTCCATGAACTGCTGCGGCCCAGTGGTCTGGTGCTGATCGGGATGCGGGATTTTGAGCCGCTGCTGGAAGATCGTCCGCGCTTCTGGCCGGGGCGCATTCATGACGAGTCCAACGAGCAGATCATCACGTTCGATGTATGGGATTGGGATGATGGGCCGCCAATTACGGTGACATTCAATCGTTTCGTGGTGCGCGGCAAAGGCACCACCTACAAGGCGAATAAATATCCGGTGGTATTCCGGGCGCTGACCGCCGACGAACTGGAAGTGGTGATCTCGGAAGCCGGGTTTGACAACATCCAGTCGCAGCATGATCGCTGGGAACTGGTGATGACCGCGACTAAAACAGGCTGATTACAGCCGGGGCAATTCGTGAATTGCCCCTACGGACAGAATGACAAGGAGGTGATGGCTCGTGTCACTTGTTGATGATGGGGTAGACGGTGTCGTGATCGCAGCGGCGAAAGCCATCACACCGAACTGTGTTTATGCAACTGTGAGGAAGCCATGACCGAACCAATCACACGGGAAATGCCGAAGACATTTGACTATGCCGAGGCAGAAGCGCGCATCTACGCGTGGTGGGAACAAAACGGCTATTTTAAGCCGGAGATCAACGACGGAGCCGATCCGTTTGTGATCTCGATTCCGCCGCCAAACGTGACGGGTGCGCTGCACAACGGGCACGCGATGTTCATCAGCCTCGAAGATTTGATGATTCGCTACGAACGCATGCGCGGCAAAGCGGCGCTGTGGGTGCCGGGAACGGACCACGCGGGAATCGCCACGCAACTGCAAGTCGAAAATATGCTGCGCAAGGAGGGCACCAGCCGCGAGACCGTCGGACGCGAGGAGTTTTTGCGCCGCACCTGGGAATGGAAACGTAAATATGGCGGGCGGATCGTGGAACAACTGCGGCGGCTGGGCGCAAGCTGCGACTGGGACCGCGAACGCTTCACGCTGGACGAGGGCCTTTCACGGGCGGTGCGCGAAGCTTTTGTAACGCTGTGGGAACAGGGGCTGATCTATCGCGGACCGCGCCTGATCAACTGGTCGCCGGGGCTGCAAACGGCGGTCAGTGACCTGGAAGTGGAACGCGCCGAAGAACAAGGACACCTGTATTACTTCAATTATCCGCTGGAAAACGGCGGCGGGATTCCGGTGGCAACCACGCGACCCGAAACGATCCTCGGTGATACGGCGGTGGCGGTGCATCCAGAGGATGAACGCTACCAGCATTTGATCGGATCGTACTGCCTGGTGCCGATGCTCAACCGCCGGATTCCGATTATCGCGGATGAATACGTGGATCGGGAATTCGGGACGGGCGCGCTGAAGATCACGCCGGGGCACGATCCGAACGACTATGAGATCGGGCTGCGCCATAAACTGCCGATCATCAACATTCTGAACAAGGACGCCACGCTGAACGAGAACGCCGGATCGTATGCCGGAATGGATCGGTTCGAGGCGCGTAAAAAGCTGTGGGCGGATATGGAAGCAGCGGGGATGACGATCCGCGTGGAAGCGCACCGTCACGCGGTGCCGCGTTCGCAGCGCGGCGGTGAGATCGTCGAACCGATGCTGAGCACGCAGTGGTTTGTCAAGATTCAACCGCTGGCTGAACGCGCGATTGCGGCGGTTCAAAATGGCAGCATCCGCATCATTCCCGATCACTTCGAGAAGGTGTATTACAACTGGCTCGAAAATATCGAGGACTGGTGCATCAGCCGCCAGTTGTGGTGGGGCCATCGTATCCCGGTGTGGTACTGTGACGCCTGCGGCGAAATGACCGTCGGGCGGGAAGACCCGACTCACTGCGCGCACTGCGGCAGCGACCAGATTCGCCAGGAAGAAGATGTGCTCGACACGTGGTTCAGCAGCGGATTGTGGCCGTTCAGCACGCTTGGCTGGCCGGACGCAACCGCCGATCTGAAGCGGTACTATCCAACTGCCGTGATGGAAACCGGGTACGACATCCTGTTCTTCTGGGTGGCGCGCATGATCATGATGGGCCTGTGGTTCACGGAAGAAGTGCCGTTCCATACCGTGTATCTGCACGGGCTGGTCCGCGATGAGCACGGGCGCAAGATGAGCAAGTCGTACGGGAACGTGATGGATCCCATCGATATTGTGGAGCGGTACGGGACGGACGCGCTGCGGTTTACGCTGCTGACCGGGAGTTCGCCGGGAAGTGATATGAATCTGGCGGAAAGCAAGATCGAGTATCACCGGAACTTCGGGAACAAGCTGTGGCAGATGTCACGCTTCGTGTGGTCAAACCTGGAAGGGTATACGCCGCGCGCCGAACCGGATGTCAATAAACTCGATCTGCCGCAGCAGTGGATTCTGAGCCGCCTGACCACGCTGATCGGGAATGCGCAGCGGCTGTTCGACACCTACCAATACGGTGAAGCCGGACGGCAGGTGCTCGACTTTTTGTGGAGCGAGTTTGCGGACTGGTACGTGGAAGTCAGCAAAAACGCGCTGTACGGCGGTGATGCGGAAATACGCGGGCAAGCGCTCGATGTGTTGACCTACGTGATCAACAACTGCCTGCGGCTGCTGCACCCGTATATGCCATATATCACCGAGGAAATCTGGAGCTATCTGCCGACGGGCGACAAACCACTGATCATCGCGGAATGGCCGACGGCGAAGGCGGAATTCGCCAACCCAAAAGCAGAAGCGGAATTCGCCGTGCTGATGGATCTGGTGCGCGGCATTCGCAACGCGCGCGCCCAGTATGAGGTTGAGCCGAGCCGCCAGATCAGCGCGATCATCGATGCGGGATCACGGCGGGAACTGATCGAAACGCACCAGAACTTATTCGCGCGGCTGTGCAATGTCAAGCAGATCACGCTGGTGAGCGGCCAGGCACCCGATAAAGCCGCGACAGTGGTCAGCGCGGACGTGACGGCATATCTGCCGCTGGCCGATCTGATCGACCTGGACGCGGAACGCGCACGGCTGCAAAAAGAACTGGACGATCTGACGCAGCAGATCGCACGGACGGAAGGCTTGCTGAAAAACGAGAACTTCGTGGCGAAAGCCAAGCCGGATGTGGTCCAGCGCGAACGGGATAAGATCGCGACGCTGACGGCCAGCCGTCAAGCGGTTGAAGAACGATTGGCTAACCTGTAACATAAGTATGGCCCTGGCAAGTCCGGGGCCTTTTTTATGGGACGCACTGGATTGTTGAACTTCCGAATGATCCCCCCC
>CAYYNB010000045.1:0-37805 GCA_964472565.1 uncultured Anaerolineaceae bacterium | reverse complement strand
ACCTGACGGGGGTACAGAATGTCGCCGGGCGGGCGGGGATAGGCAGCGGGATCAGCGGGAAGCTATACTGTGCCCGCCAGTTGATCACCGTCCCAGGCGATGACTGGATATTGGACGAAGAGGCGCTCCAAAATTCCGGCCATATCCTGCGGGGTGCGCTCGAAGGACACCACGAGCAGGTCCGCCCAAGCGTCCCGATCCTGCAAATCCAGCGGCGCAAAGTCCATTTTTAGCATCGGTATTTTTCAGGCATTAAATTAATGTTTTTGCATGCAGGAATAAATGTCGCAGAATATTGATTCCTTGTTTTATCTCGCTATCGGACACTTCCACTTTTAACCCAATCTTGTCACTTGTGAGCTTCTCTTCTTTTACATACTTATCGTCGATAATTCCCATGTTATGAATCAAAATGTGGCGTTTGTTAAAGATAGTATGAAGTAGATTCACTTCAGATGCATTTAAAGTATTAAAGAGGTCAAAGTTGTACTGATCCAGGAACCATTGTTGAGAATCATTTAGACGCTGGAATAGATTTCCTGTCGCCTTCCGATTTGGATTTACGGCGTGAGCAATCATTCTCCCATTCAAGGTTTTAGAAAATGTCTCAAAAACTGTCACTAAGTCTTTATAGGTATCTTCGATCCACTGAATGGCAAGGACATTGAAGATGTTCTCTATATCTTCTTTATTACTATCTCCAAATTTAGATTGAAGACTGTTTTTGAGATCAGCTTGATGATCTAGCTTAGTTAAATTTGCCTCCGCTATTTGATGTAAATTGGGTCGCCTGCAATCTGGGCATACAGCAAATATTCCCCAAACAGCATATTCTAGCGAACAATTTTCACAACGGAGTGTTGTTTGGAGTTCTTGTTCAACATATTGATGTATTAACGGCGGAATGCTTGGCTTATATTCCCACTTTAGTGTGATAAAGGAGTTTTTAGAAGATTTTTGATTCTTCAAAGTATCATTAAAAACATCTTTAACCAAAGCCTCGATCAAATCGTATGATAATCTATCGATATGTGAATCTTCATACTTTTGTTGATCCTCGGTCATGAAATCGTCAACAGGATAAACACTTTCACAATAAGGACAAGTCATATCGGTATGATTCGGATCAATTATCCCCGTCCCAAATTTGACCTTGAAATAACGACGACAATTCGGACACTCCCGCCCTTGCATTCCAGCTTCATCTTCGGGAAAAGAAAAACTATATGTCACGATATCATTATCATCTGACATAACCTTATTCCTTCACGTTATTTAATTGATATGATTAGTTTATAATAAGAATGATAAAGGAGCAATCTATTAAATATTAAAGACTACTCCTCATATCTTGGCGCTTAACCCCAGATTATCCTACGTTGAACTGGACCTGATAGGGCTGGCCGATATAGTTGCTATCGGGGCCAACCATGACCAGTTGCACGATATAACTGCCCGGCGTCAGTACGCCCGCCATCACCGAGGCCAGCACCCCATTGCTCACGCCGCTGTTAAACGGCCAACTGTTCACATCGCCCAGCGTAGTGAAGTCCGGGAACGGCCCGCCCTTGATCTCGATCTTGTAGAACTGCGCCTGTCCCGCGCCCCACGAGGCCGTACCGATGACATCCAACTGGGACCCGGCGGGCAGTGTTTGTCCGGGTGTGGGCGACGAGATAAACATCGTAACTCCGGCGGGGATTCCGCCGCCCGCCATACCCGGCCCCATCGCCAGCATTTGTTCGTTGCAGGCGAACTGCGGCAGAATCGCAACTCCGCTGGCCTGCGCCCAGCGCCGCGCATAAAACGCATCGTCCGCATCGGGCGGCGGCGCGATGAATAACTGCTCCTGCACGCCGCCCACCGATCCGGCGACCTCAATCGGCACCTGACAGTAGCGCGGCGGGACAGTTTTGCCGCTGGTATCCTGTGCGGCGATGGCGTTCGCCAGATCCGCCTGCACGGGGAAGACCGCGACGCGAATGATCCCCGGCTCGATCTCGACGGGCTGCGGGCCGTTCGCAGACAGCGGCTGCTGTTCGATCACCGGGCCGGGCACAAGATTTCCATTTTCATCGGGCACCATCACCGGGCCATCAAAGAACCACTCGTTACCGCCAGAGGCGCATGCCGTCGAGGGGTCTTTGAGCGCGCCAAAATTCACCGCGCAGACTTCGCGCAGTGAGACGCCGCCCGGCTGCACCAGATGCGATTCGTGTGAGGGATCGCCCGCCGCAGGTAAATCCACTTTTTCGAGCAGCCCCGGCGTGTTATAGATGCTGGTGATCACCTCGTGCCAGATGGGGGCCGCACCGTGCAGCCCGGAAACATTGACCATCGGCTCGTTGTTGCTGTTGCCCGCCCAGACGCCCACCGCGATCTGGTGCGTGTAGCCGACAGTCCAGTTATCTTTGAAGTCGTTGGTCGTTCCTGTTTTAACCGACGTGGGCAGACCGGGCGTGTAAAGCGGACTGTTCGATCCCATCGCGGTTGAACGCGCGTTGTTATCGGCCAGAAAATCGCTGATCACAAAGGCGATGCGCTCATCAATGATCGGACGCCCTGGCGAATTGTCCCGGCGTGACTGGTCGGAATACTTGCTGCTCTGGGGACAGCCATTCGCCCGCTCATAAATAACTTCACCGTTGGGATACGTCACGCAGCGGATGGTGGTTGCTTCGGCCAGACTGCCCTGGTTGGCTAACATCGCATAAGCGTTCGTTAGTTCCAGCGGAGTCAGTTCGCCGCCGCCCAGCGTGAGCGACAGGCCATACTGTGACGCATCCATGCCCAGGCTTTCGACTCCGGCGCGCTGCATCATCCATAGCAGATAATCCACGCCCACCTGCCGGAGCGTCTGCACGGCGGGGATATTCAGCGAATTGGCTAACGCCGCGCGCATGCGTACCGGACCGTGGAAGGTGCCGTCATAATTGACCGGGCTGTAGGGGTTGGACGGGTCGCCGATGTGTGTTTCGGTATCCCAGATGACCATGCCCGGCTGCCAGCCTTTTTCCAGGGCCGAGGCATAGGTGAAGGGTTTCATGGCGCTGCCCGGCTGGCGGGGCGCGGCGGCCATATTTACCTCGCCGTCAATTTCGGCATTGTTGTAATCCACGCTGCCGACCATTGCCAGCACTTCGCCCGTCTCAACCTTGATGATCACGACGGCGGCATTGCTCAGATTGTTGCTGGCGGACAGTTGCGCGACCTGATTTCGTGCGGCGTTCTCGGCGAGATGCTGGTAATCGAGATCGAGCGTGGTGTACAGGCGCAACCCTTCGCTGTTGATCATGCGCTCAGCGTCTTCTTCGGACATGCCGAATTCGCGCTGGAACAGGCGCACCAGTTCATCCTGAGCATACAGGATAAAATGCGGTGCATCTTCCAGCGGGATATACGGCGCGCGGAAGTTAAGCTGTTCGAATTTGGCGTTTTCGGCTTCCTGTTCGGTGATATAACCGTCCTCCGCCATCCGATCCAGCACATACGCCTGTCGTTCGAGCGCCGCGTTGAACAAATCCTGATCGTCGCTCAGGGGATCGTAAATCGCGGGTGTCTGCGGGATGCCAGCCAGCAGCGCGGATTCGGCCAGCGTCAGGTCTTTGGCCGATTTGCCGAAAAAGGTGCGGGATGCCATTTCGATACCGCAGGAATAGTGACCATAAAAGATGGTGTTCAGATACAGGTTGATAATGTCGTCTTTGCTCCAGCGCTGGTTGAGGATAACGGCTAACAGCGCCTCATCGATTTTGCGCGTGTAGGAGCGTTGGGTTCGGTATTCAGCGGTGAACAAAACATTCCGCACCAACTGCTGCGTGATCGTGCTTGCGCCCCCGCCTTGTCCGCCGGAGGTCGCATTTTTATAAACCGCGCGAATAATGGCGGGAATATCGACGCCGGTGTTTTTGCGGAAATTTTTGTCTTCGGTGGCAATGGTCGCATCAATCAAATAGGGTGAGATTTGATCCAGCGGCACCGACACGCGGTAACATTCATTTTCAAACATATCGTTGCCGAGCAGCGCCATGTCTAATTCGGTGCCGTAACGGTCATAGATCAGCGTCGTTTCCGAGTTATCACCCAGATAATCAATCGCGTCGATTTTGTCTTCCAACCGCCCGACCATGTAATCATAGGTCAGCCACCCGGCGATCAGAAAACCGAGCAGCACAAAACCGACCAGTCCCACGCAGCCCAGAATACAGCCCGGCCCAATCGAGCAGCCCCGGCGTCCGCGCCGCCGTGGACGCCGCACGCGCCCCGGTGGATTGTTAGGGGAGGGTGCGATTGCATAATCGGGCGATGGTGGATAGTCTGAATATCCCGGCGGCGGCTGGGACGGCTGCGGATAGGGCGGCTGCTGGGGAGGATACTGCTGTGGTGGTGGATAGGGTTGCTGCCCACGTTGGCGCGGCGGCTGCTGATAACTCATACCAATACTCCAATCTTGACCCTCGTCATCCTTGATTCTACCATGAGAAAATAAACGCCCACTATGCCCTCGCCCTACGTCCATAAAACGCTTGAGCGGCGGCTAGCGGGCTATCATCGGTTGTGGGGCAGCTTGACTACGCTTCGTTTTTGGCTTTGTCAGCCGCGCTCGGACGTTCCTGCGAATTGTCGTAGAATCTGTCGATCTGCTCGAACACTTTCGAGCGGAAATCTTCAGGATGCGGCACGTTTTTGATGATGATTTCGGTCCCCGCTGTGCTGGCGGTTTCGATCCGAATGTCACCGTGTCCCAGCATCCGCCGGATAATGCCATAGGCAATCGAAATATCCTGCACCTGGTTCAGGGGGACAGCGCGTTCTTCTTTGTTGAAAACACCCTTGCGCCGGATCACGGCTCGGTCGGTGAGCGCCAGATAATTGCTGCGCCACCACAACAGGCCAACAATCGAAACGGCTTGAAGCCAGAAGCGCGGATGCCGTTTACTCAGGCGTCTGATTGCGATGAACTTCTTGTCCACTCGTCTTATCCTCCTGTTTGGATAACGGTTTTAATTGAACTTCCGCCGACGGCTGGTTGGTTCGGAAAAACGAGGCGATGACAATCACCGCCCCCGAAAATCCGAGGCCGCCGATTATGCCCGCGAAGATTGCCTGTTCAGTGGAAGTATCTTCGTAGGTGAGGGCATACAACACCACAAACAACACGCTCAACATCGCGCCCACCGTCCCTGTCACCAGCAAGCTGGCCCAGGTGCGGCGCACCGCGATATACAACACAAATAACGTCAGGCCGAACAGGATCAAAAATATCAAACCCATCATGCAACTCCTTTTGCGCCTGCGATCTTAACGGAATTCGCGATCTGCGCAAGAGACATGCCGTAAGTGTAGTGCAACTTTTCGTCAAAGAAAAACCGTTGACCCTCTGGGGTATCCATGTTATACTTCCAATGCTTCTAGGGAGAACGCTCGGCCTAGAGCGGTCCACCCGGAGGGATGGCCGAGTGGTTTAAGGCGGTGGTCTTGAAAACCTCTGAGGCGTTATACGTCTCCGTGGGTTCGAATCCCACTCCCTCCGCCTTTACAATTCCATATGGGGAGGTGCCAGAGTGGTCGATTGGGGCCGCCTGCTAAGCGGTTACTCGGCTAAAAACTGAGTCGCAGGTTCGAATCCTGTCCTCCCCGCCACACAACAAAATGCCTCGGTGATCTGCCGAGGCGTTTTTTGTTGCTAAGGCTGATCCAAGAAAATAATTTCCCACAACCTGTAGGTTCGACTCCCCTTCCCTGAGGGAAGGGGCATGGGGGGATGGGGTAAAGAAAATCTTGGCTCAGCCCTAATTCTGGAGCGGAAGTTCCCCGCCGTCGATATTTTCGTCCTGGGCCTGGGCGAGCATCTGCCCGTAGAGGTAGATTTCGTGCCACAGCGCCGGGCTGTGAGTCACGATTTCATAATATCCGGCGCGGCGCTGCGCCTCAAAGGATTGGTTTTTCTGGGCCGCGAGCTTTTCGGCGGCCTGGACAAGCGCGTTGAAGATCCCCACATTCGTTACACGAACAAAAAATCCCCGTTTCCCGCTGATCATATTTCTCCTTGTGAAAGAGCGCGATCCAATGGCGACTATGTTTTCTGAGTCGGCTGAGAATGGATAATTGGGTTGGGGCGGCTTGGGTGAGACTGTTTGTTATTATAGCGCAACTATCATAAAAAGGTCATATTAAGTTGGTTAAAATTGGGTTTCAATCGAAGAGGGCAGGGTGAACTGCCCTCATTCGCGTTTAGAGGCGGTTTTCGGAGGTTTCAACACGATCTTGTTCTTCCAGGCGCGTGCTGCTGCGCGATCCATAGACAATGGGGCCGGTGAATAGTTTCTCGCCGCGCTTCAACTTGAAGTCGTTTTTCTTCTTGGGGAGCAGAAAGCCATCTGATCCAGAGAAAACTTCCCACAGCAGATACGCCCCGATGGCGAGCAACGCAATATGCCACAGACCAGGACCACCGCCCACGTTAAAGACGATTTCCATCAGGAAAGAGAAACCCAGGAACGCCATCATCGAGAAGCGGACAAACCCACGCCCCACGTCATCCAGGCTGGGGGCGTCGATCATCCGCGCCATCAACATGAAACCCAGGCCCAGAAAGACACCGTACAGTGTCCAGGCGTAGGACCAGCTTGCCCAGTAGTCGGTCAGGTTTTGCACGAACAGCAGCAGTCCGGTTCCAGCAATCATCATACCGGGGATCGAAAAGACGGCTGCCGCCGAACGTCCCATAGTCGCCATGCCTAACAAAATAATGCCTGGCACGATGATAAAAAACGGCCAGAGCAAATTCGCGCCCAGCAGCGACATCACACCCACAGCGATCAAAACAACCGCCAGAATGATTCGCATTGAACTTTGATTGAGCTTTGAGTCCATTATCGCGAGTCCTTATCCACAAAGGTAATCTACACACCATTACGCGCCAGTCTCGACAAAGTTGCGCCGCTTTCAACAAATTTTCACAGCAGAGAGTCTAAATTTCGTTATAATAAGGGATATGCATGAGCTTAATCACACAAAGAGAAACCCCTATGTCTGAGTCGTATGCGTCCAAGCCATCGACCATTGCACCCCCGGTGTCACTGCCCGAAGGGGGCACAGGTTCTATTTCGCCGGTTGTCCAGTGGCGCTGTCCGCGCTGTGGCTCAACGGATTTAGCGGCAGCGTATCTGATCGACTACAGCGACAAGTTCCGGCAGCTTCAACTCGCGCCCCGTGCGCTCAAACTGCCGAAAATCGCGCGGCTGCTGCGTCCCTTCCGGCGTTTGATCAAGGTTAATGCCCAGGTCTGTCGTAACTGCGGCGCGGTGACACTCGAAGTCGATCCCGACGATTTTACCGATGCTGAACATCGCTATGGGCGGCGTTAGTATCCTTCTATGAGCCGTAAGTTAACCTATGATCCCCAGCACGATTATTATCAGTTGCTGGGCATTGATCCGCATATCCCCGCCGATGAACTGCGCCAGGCTTATCGCCGCGCGGTTCGTCAGATTCACCCCGACCTGCACCCGGAACTGGGCGAGCAGGGGACCGAACAGTTGCAGGCGATCAACGAGGCGTACAGCGTCCTGAACGATCCGGCGCTGCGCCGCGAATATGACCGGCTGCGCTGGCCGCATGCGCCCAACCAGCCCAAAACCTCGACTACCGCGCGCCCTGCCTATAAAAGCCCGTTTGCATCCACGGCTTACGATCCCAACCGCCCCTGGTGGGAACAGGCCACCGCGCCGTCCCGTTCGCCTTCCGAACGAATTTCGCCCGATCCCGGTTCTACGGCTCAGACGCACCCCTATTGGCTGCAAATCTCGCTCTGGCTGCGGGCGCGCGGCTGGCTCCGCTTGCAGCACGGGTGGCTGACTCTGGTTGGCTTGTGGCGCAGTCCCTATGCGGGGGTACTGTCGGTGCTGTCTGTTGTGTTGGCGCTGAATATCGCTTTTATTGTCTATGCCTTTTTGACTCCCGGCGGCAGCACAAACTGGCTGGCTGATCTGCGCCATTCGATAAAACCGGCGGATGAGGTTTCTACGGCTGATTCAGCGGCAGACTCTATGCCTGACGATAATTTTGAGCTTTACGGTGATTGCCCTCAGCATGTTGAGATTGAGTCGCCCGAAAAAAACGATCTGGTTGAGGAAGCTTTCGCTGTTACAGGCACCGTGAATCCAGAGTCGATGTGGAATTACACCGTTCGTTTGGGCTACCTGGAGCGCCCGGTTACGGCAGCCTCCGTACCCCAACGCTGGGAGACGGTGCGCGCGCCGGACCCGGATCAGACCCTGCCCGACATCGTAGAAAGCGGACTGCTGGTCGAGGAAATCGTGATGCAGGGGCGGCTCGATGGCTTTTATGTGGTCAGCGTCGAGGTCCGGTTGCAGAATGGCACGCTGCTGCCTGCCTGTAACCGCGTGGTGCAGTACCGGGAACCGTGACGTTCAGATCAGATCATCGGGGTTTTCATTCTGCCCGTAAGCAATCCCCTCGATAAAACCGCGCGCCCGTTCGGTGTGCGGGTACTGGCTCAGATAGGCCCAGAAGTCGGCGCTGTGATTCGGATATTTGCGGTGGGCCAGTTCGTGCGCCAGCAGATAATCCACAACATACACCGGCCATGATCGCGCCCGTTCGCTGATCCGAATATCGCCGTCGGTGGTGCCGCCGCTGGTACAGCTTCCCAGCCGGTGTTCCATATTGTTCACCCAGCGGATCGTATGCCAGCGCAGTTCACCATTAAAATATTTCCGGTTGATCTCCCGCGCCCGTTTTTCCAAATCGGCATCGTTTTGTTTACGCGCCCGTGAGCGTTGGGTGATCACCCGTTCGACAATCTGATCGACGATCTGATCCAGTTCGCGCGCGGCGATCTGGGACGGAACGCGCACCTGGATCGTGTCCTGGTGCAGCGTGAAACGCGCCGAACTGCGCAGCCGTTTATCGCGGATCACTTCAACAGTCAGCGTATGAGGTCCATCAGGAATGTGGCGGACAATTTCACGTTTTTCAGAGCGCATAATTACCACGTCGGCAAATTGGGCACAATGTAAGTTTCGAGCGCATACAGTGCAAACACCGCCAGCCCGATCATCGCGGTGACGGGCAGCCACGCCAGCGCGGGGAATTGATTCTCCGCCAGCGAAGTCCAACCGTTAAGACCCGCCGCGACCAGAAAAGCGAAGGGCAGCAGCGCCGGGTACAGATACCGCCCCTGGAACTGCACAAAGTCCAGATTATAGAGAAGATAAGCCGCGCTTACGAAGATAAACACCGCCGCAAAGATCAGCAGGGCGTCGTGTTGGGGCGGCGTGAGTTGGCGCGACCAGCCGTGTTTCCAGAAGAACAGCGCCGCTCCGCTGATAACCGCCAACGAGAACAGCAGCAGCGCGGTGTAAACATGGGACGGCATGGGCAGCGCCATCCAGCCGAACTGCCCCCAAAAGCTGCGAAAGGTCGTTTTGGCGTAATTTTCGAGATACATCCGCGTGCTGCCGCCGTAGACCGTATCGATCCATTCGTCCGTGCGCGGCTGGCCGATGGTCACGTTCTCGTGCCGCGTCAGCCCGGTGAAGTCCGTCCCGCCGTAGACATCCAGGTTGCGCACCCACCATACCCCACCGATCAGCAGCGCGGGGATAAACACCACCGCGAATTCACGGAACGCGCGTTGCCAGGGCCAGTGTTCGCGCCGCCAGCGCAGCACAATCGCCAGCGCCACCACGCCCGCCAGAAAATAGATCGTCGTTTTGGTGAGCAGCGCCAGCCCGACCAGCACCCCTAACCAGACCGGGTGAATCTTGCGCGGCTGGACCGCTTGTTCCACATCGTCCGTTTCTTCGGGCAGGGTGCGGCGGTTGCCGAGATAAACCAGGGTCGCCAGCAGCGTGACGGCCACGATCAGTTCGGCCAGCGCATCGTTGCTCACGCTGGCAAGAATCGAAATGTGCTGCGGCAGAAAGGCGACAAACGCCGCCCCAGTCAGCGCGCTTCCCGGCCAGCGGGGAGCCAGCACCCACAGCGCCAGCCAGGTGAACCCAACCACGCCCGCGCCGAGCAGCATCGAAAACAGGCGCATGGTGATCAGATTGCCGTCGGAGAGCGCGTAAATGGGCGTTTGCAGCAGGTAATACAGCGGCGGCTGGTGATCTTCATATTCAATCGTCTGGATGCGATCCGTCAGCTTCGGATCAAAGCCGCTGGCGACCAGTTGGGTCTGATAGTCCTGCTGCCAGTCGCCCATTTCCAACACGGGAAAATGCCCCTCGTCGGCCAGTTGGCGCACATAGTTGTAGTGGGCGGGTTCGTCGGGGGCCTGCCAATCGGGGGTGCGGGTGGCATATTCGCCAGCGATCACCAGATAGGCAGCGAGGATAAAAACGATCACAGTCCATTCGACGCGGCGGATCAACGGTTCAAGGCTCCTTTCACAGGGGTCGACTCGCCAGCCGCCCCTGCAAATTGAATGGTTATGCCTTCCCCGGCACCGGAATCGCGGTGCGCGGTTGGCCCAAACGGGCGCGTTCAGCTTCGATCAGGTCCGGTTCCAGCTTGACGAACAGCGCCGCCGGTTCGCGCAGTTTTTGCCCCGCCGCGAGCTGGCTGATCGCCCACTGTCCCACCGCTTGCGATCCATCGTAGGTCAGGCCGTCGTGCGCGCGGGTGGCTTCCTGGTAGTGCCGGATGATCTGCTCGCCAAACAGCGTCCCATCGTAGCCCAGATATTCATGCACCCGCTGCGACGTGAACGGCAGGAACGGCGCGAACAGCGTCTTCAGGTTGTCGATGCAGCGCAGCGCGGTATAGATGGTGGTCGCGGCAGACGCTTTATCTTCCTTGATCACCTTGAACCAGGGCGCGCGATCCAGGTAGCCGTTGACCTCGCGGGCGAGGGCCATCGTTTCGCTGAGCGCATCGCGCAGCTTGACCGCCGCCAACAGTTCGCCGATAGTCTCGAAGCCGGCTTCCACTTTGGCGATAATCTCCTGGTCATAATCGCGCAGTTCGCCCGGATCGGGCACCACACTATCGAAGTGTTTGGCCGCGAACTTCAGCACCCGGTTGACCAGATTGCCCCAGGCCGCCAGCAGTTCGGTGTTGTTGCGCGTGACAAACCCATCCCAGCTCCAATCGGAGTCGCGGGATTCGGGCGCAGTCATCGTGAGATAATAGCGGATCGGGTCGGGATCGTAGCGCTCCAACAGTTCCGGCACCCAGATCGCCCAGTTGCGGCTCTTGGAGAACTTTTCGCCTTCGATGTTCATGAATTCATTGGATGGCACATCGTAGGGTAGGCTGATCGTGCCGTCTTCGGCGTTGGCATACAGTCCATCCAGCCCCATCAGTTCAGCGGGCCAGATAATCGTATGGAATTCGATGTTATCCTTGCCGATGAAGTTATACACTTTCGCTTCGGCGTTATACCACCACTGCTTCCAGGCTTCGGGCTGGCCGTTGTTTTTGGCCCATTCGATGCTGGCGCTGAAATAGCCGATGACCGCTTCAAACCACACATACAGGCGCTTGTTTTTCCATTCGTCGCCTTCCAGCGGAATCGGGATGCCCCAGTCGATGTCACGTGTGATCGGGCGTCCGCGCAGTTCTTCCACCTTGTTCAGCGAGACTTTCAGCACATTATCGCGCCAGTGTTCTTTATCTTGCGAGAGATAGCGGCGCAGCGGTTCCGCAAACGATCCCAGGTTCAGGAAATAGTGTTCGGTTTCGCGCAGCACGGGTTTGCTGCCGTCGATCTTGCTGCGCGGGTTGATCAGGTCCACCGCATCGAGCAGACTGCCGCAGTTATCACATTGATCGCCGCGCGCCTGGGCATAGTGGCAGATCGGGCATTCACCTTCGACATACCGATCCGGCAGAAAGCGCTTTTCAGATTCGCTGTACAGCAGGCGCTGGCGTTCGCGGTAGAGGTAGCCGCGTTCTAACAGGATTCGGAAAATATCCTGCGACACCTGGTAATGATTCTCGGTGTCGGTATGCGTGAACAGATCGTAGCTCACCCCGATATTTTTCTGTGTTTCGAGGAAACGCGCATGGAAAAATTCGAAGACTTCACGCGCCGACACACCCAGCTTATCGGCTTCGACGGAAATCGGCGTGCCGTGTGAGTCTGAACCGCTGACCATCAACACGTGGTTGCCCTTCAGTCGATGGTAGCGGGCGAAGATATCCGCCGGGATATAACATCCGGCCAGGTGCCCGGCGTGCATATCACCGTTGGCATACGGCCAGGCGACAGAAACATGGATGTACTCAGGCATAGGTTTCCCCTTCAGAAACGTCTAGGGTCCGAAGACCGCGAACATTGTAACAAGACAACAAAAAACCGCCGAATTGCTGTTCGACGGTTTGCTTGCCGTAGTCGGGGCGCGGGCGGTGTGTGTCAGACACACGCTGCCATCGCCGGAATTCTTTCCGACCACGGCAAGCAACGCATGCGCATAGTGATGCTCAGGGCATCGTAAAAACGTATCAGTCTGGTGTTCATATGTTCAACTATACGGGACTTAACGACCCCTGTCAACCGGAAAACCAGAGGCTTTGAAAGCCTCAGCAAAGCTTTTGATAAGCCGGGGGCGCTGCAAACTTTGTTATGATGCAATGAAATTTATTATACCGCACCACTGGGTATCAGACCAAAAAATGGGTGAATTCTTCCCGTAAAAGGCTGGCATCATGGGGGCTGTGTTCGGTGCATCAATTGAGGAGGAAAACATGAGCACCTATCAAATTCAGCCTATCGGCCATGTCCAGGCCAACGCGGACGGCTTCGCGCTGCATATCGCGGCGGAATATCGTCCGGCGCTCAAACAGTTGGGCAAGTTCAGCCATGTGAAGGTGTTCTGGTGGGCGGATCAGTTGGATAACGCCGCAGGACGCCAAACACTGGTGGTCGAGCCGTCTTACGCTCAGGGGAATCAAGTCGGCGTGTTTGCCTGCTGCTCTCCATCGCGCCCGAATCCTATCGCCACGACGACCTGCTGGGTGATCGAGGTGGACGAGGCCAACGGGATCGTGGTCGTGCCCTGGATCGATGCCTTCGACGGCACGCCGATCATCGACCTGAAGCCGTATATTCCGATTGCGGACCGCGCGCGGGATTATTCTGTCCCTGAATGGCTGGCCGTGCTGCCCGCCTGGATGGAAGACGCCGAACAGATTCCGCCGGGCTTCTTCGGGGAATAAGGCTGCGCCACTATTTTCTTGACCCTATCCCCCCTTGCCCCTTCCCTTAGGGAAGGGGAGTCAAACCCGCAGAATGTGGGGAATTATTTTCTTGGATCGGCCTAACGGGAGAGCCGGGACTCAATCGAGTTCCGGCTTTTTGTATGCCTGCGATTTGCCACTTTTGCAGCCCGGTCTACAATGGGGATCAAGGCTAGTTTTCGGAGGAGTAAAAACAAGATGACTCTGCAAGAAAAAGTTGAGGATTTTCTGTCCCAAAAGCGGATCGCGGTCGCGGGTGTCTCGCGCTCTAAAGACTCGCCATCGGCGGGGAATGGCATTTACCGCCGTTTTCTCGAATTAGGTTATGAAGTATACCCCGTCAATCCGAATGCGGATGAGGTCGAAGGCGTGCGCTGCTATCACAGCGTGAAGGATATTCCCGAAAAAGTCGATGGCGTGATCATCGTGACCCCGGCCAAAGCGACTGATTCCGTCGTTCACGACTGCGCCGAAGCGGGCGTGACGCGCGTCTGGATGCACAACAGCCTGCACAGTTTTGGCACGAGTATTTCGCCCAGCGCGGTTGAATTCTGCGAACAGAATAATATCACCGTGATCGCGGGGGCGTGTCCGCTGATGTTCGGCAAAACCTCCGATGGCTTCCACCGCTTCTTTGGCCGTGTGCTGGGGATGTTCGGCAAGCTGCCCAAGTAGTGTCGGGTTGGGGCAATTCGCCAATTGCCCCATTTTCCCTTTTTTTCCCTTATGCCTCGATACGCGGCGCGTTAAAGGTCATTCCCGGTTGTTTCAGCACGAGCAGGGTATAGTGTCCCTGTTCATCTTTCTGGAACTCGACGCGTGTGCCTGATTGATCCTTTACCTGAAATTCGAGGCCCGCTGTGGTCCATTTAGCGGGTTGGAGTTCGCTGTCACTTTCGCCGGTTGCCGCCATAAAAACCTTATCTCGCTTCAACCGCACCGTTAGCTCAATCCCCTCTATCGGCATGGCATAACGGCCCGCCAGCGCCGCCAGCGTCTCTGTATCGACCTGCATGGGCTTGCGTTTGAACAGCGTTGGCTCCACCTGCGTTTCCAGGTGGATCGCGGCGCGATCAATTTCGCCCTGGATATTCATGAAAAAATTAACGGGCTGTTGTTCTTCAAACCGTTCCAGGTTCATGCGGAAAATGTTGTAATGGTAATGGTCCAGCGGGACCCACTCCCCGATAACCCATCCGTACAACTGGTCGCCCTCTTGTTTGACCTTAAAATCAGGGTATCCGTCCGCCGCGTATTCCCCGACAAAGGCTTCCAGCGGGTGCGTGGGCGGGGCGTCGGGGTGGCGTTCGTCAGCGGAAGTTGTCTGATCCTGATCAAACGCTGTATACACTTCCTCATACAGCGCCAGGAAGTGTGAATTCAACTCGTTGTCGCTTAACACCAGCACGCGATCACAGATTTCATACAACAGCACATCGCGCAGGGGCCGCCCTTCGATGTTGGTCAGCACGGCCACACCGATTTTTTGCTGCGGCACAAAGCCGACGATGGTGCTGAATCCGTCAATGTTGCCCCCATGCTGGATCAGCGTATAGCCCCGGTAAGGCACAATAAACCAGCCCATCCCATAGTTAAAAATAGTGGTCTGGAGCAGGTTGGCGGCAAAAGCATCAATCGGCATAACCATTTGCGGCTGGTGCATTTGTGCCAGATTCCCCGCCGACACAAACTGCTGATCATCTATCCGTCCGTCGTTCACATGCACACGCAGCCACCGGGCCAGATCGGCCACGCTGCTGTGGAGGACGCCCGCCGGACCCATCACCTTATCGGCGTAAAACTCGCGCGCCTCCCACTCGCCCGCTGCGCCGCCGCCCACTGTATGTTTGATCCGGTAGGGGGTAGCATAATTGCCCTGCTGCTGCATGGCCTCCGGTGAGAAACACGTCCGCGCCATCTTCAGCGGGTCCAGAATGCGCTGCTGGGTGAATTCTTCCCAGGTCAGGCCCGTCATTTTGCCGACGAGATAACCCGCTGTCATGTACATCAGGTTTTGATACTGCCAGCCTTCGCGGAAGCCCTTGCTAAACGGCAGGTGGGCCAGGTTTTGGATCAGTTCCTCGCGGCTGAATGAGGAGCCGTACCACGCCATGTCATGCCGCGGCAGGCCGGACCGGTGGCACAGCAGGTCACGGATCGTGATTTTTTCGGAGATATAGCTGTCGCTGAGCTTAAATTCGGGCAGATAGTGCCGGACGGGTTTATCCCATTCCAATACCCCGTCATCGACCAGCAGGGCCGCGCCCATCGATGTAAAAGCTTTGGTACACGAGGCAATCGGAAACACCGTATCCGGATTCATGGGTTCGCGGGTTTCGACATTGCGCATCCCGCCCCCCCGTGCATAGATCACATCGTCGCCCTGAACAACCGCGACGGCTGCGCCGGGAATATGCCAGGCGGCCAGCGCTTCTTCAATATATTGATCGAGTGTATCTAAATTCATATGCCCCTCTCCTCAAAGAAATTCCTTTTAGCATAGAGTGGGGCAGGGCAGAACACAAATCAGTACGGACGATCCAGGAAAATAATTCTCCACATCCTGTGGGTTTTCCCTCAGGGATGGGGTGATATGAATCCCCACCGCGATCCCGGTCATCCGGCTCCCGATGAGCGAAAAAATTTGCGTGAACAGCAGCGGATAGACGGCGGGCACACGGCGCATGGTTTAAGAATTATCCTATTCTTCTGGTTTGACTCCCCTTCCCTGAGGGAAGGGGAAAGGGGGGATGGAGTAAAGAAAATATTGGCGCAGCCTTAGCCTTCTTCCAGGTTGAAAATATCGTCAATCGCTCCGAGTACATCCTCACTGAATTGAATCTCAATGGCGCGCAGCGTTTCTTCAAGCTGGCTGACTTTGGTTGCTCCGGTGATCGCGCTGCTGACGGTGGGTTGGCGCAGCGTCCACGCAATCGCCAGTTGCGCACGCGTCACGCCGAGATCATCCGCAATCGGTTTCAGGGCGCGCACCGCGTCGAGCGCCTGTTCTTGCATCCAGGTGCTGCGCAGCCAATCGATCCGGGCGAGGCGGCTGTCCTGCGGCATCGCGTGATCATATTTTCCGGTCAGCAGCCCGCTGCCCAGCGGACTCCACACCACCAGCCCGATCCCTTCTTCTTCGGCTACCGGGATAATCGTCTCTTCCACGCGCTGGCGGTGCAGCAGGTTGTACTGCGGCTGTTCGACCTGTGGGCGATAGAGGCCCCAATCATCGCAAATATCCATCGCCTCTTCGATCTGCTCGTCCGTCCATTCGCTGGTACCCCAGTACAGAATTTTGCCCTGGTGGATGAGGTCATCCATGGCGCGCACCGTCTCTTCGACGGGCGTTTCAGAGTCATAGCGGTGGCAGAAAAACAGGTCCAGGTAATCCGTGCCGATGCGTTTCAGCGACTTTTCCACGCTCTCGATCACGTGTTTGCGCGACAGCCCGCGATCATTCACATCGTCGCTCATCGGCCAATAGGCTTTGCTGGAGATCACCAGCGTGTGCCGGGGAAAATCCTTGAGAATCGATCCCATCAATTCTTCGGCTTTGCCCATAGCATAAATATCGGCAATGTCGAAAAAGTTGATCCCGCTTTCATAGGCATAGGTGATGATGTCACGCGCGAGCTGTTTATCGGTCAGGCTGTCGCCAAACGTCGTCCACCCGCCCAGGCTGACTTCGCTCACCTTCAAGCCCGAATGACCCAAACGCCGGTATTTCATAACGAACCCCTCCTTACAACATAAAGGGCAGGTTTTTTACGCCTGCCCAGCCACTCGCCAAAATTAAATCCAGGCTTATCGCCCGGTGGACATCGGCATGATCACATGAATAAAGTCATCGCGTCCGGCAGGGCGCACCACACCCGGCGAAGTCGGCCCACCCGTTTCCAGCACCACCTGTTCCTCGCGGATGACGTTCAGCACGTCGATCAGGTAGCGGATATTGAACGCGATCTCCACCGCGCCCCCTTCAATCGTCGCGTCCAGCGGCGCTTCCGCATCGCCTTTTTCCTGCGATTTTCCGGCAACGACGACCTGGCCCGGTGTGTTGGGGCCATCACCTGGCTGTATCATGATCTTAGCAGTGTTGGCCGAGTCTTTGGCAAATACTTCTGAACTGCGGCACGCGGCCAGCAGATCGTCGGTATAGGCCAAAATCGAGGTTTCATAGCGGCGCGGGATGATCGCTTCATAATCGGGGAACTTGCCTTCGATCAACTGCGACACCATCAGGACATTTTTCAGGCTGAACATCACCTGGCCGCGTCCTTCGGGCAGCCCGATCAGCACTTCGTCGTCATCGTCGGTGATGACTTTGCTCAGTTCCTGCATCGTGCGCGCCGGGACAATCAGCGGTTCCATCTCGCGTTCGCCCGTGTTAAATTCGAGTTCCGTGGTGCGCACCGACAGCCGGTAGCCATCTGCCGCCGCCAGTGTCATCACGTCGCCCTCAAACCGCATCAGGATGCCGGTCAGAATCGGGCGGTTGTCTTCTTTGGCCGCCGCGAAAACGACCTGATCGATCATCTCTTTAAAAACCGCCCCCGGCACCGCCACCGCGCGATCCGGGTTGAATTCGGGCATCAGGGGGAATTCTGTTGCATCCATACCCTTGATGTTGGCGGTTTTGCCGGCACAGCGCAGCCCCAGTGTTAAGGTGCGCACATCCAGGTCCATATCCACCCGTTCGGGGGGCAGCGTGCCCACCAGTTCGGTAAAGGTGCGTGCCGGAATCGTGATCGCGCCGTCGTCTTCGACTTTCGCCCCGATCCACATGCTGATCCCCAGTTCCAGGTTTGTCGCCGAAAGCTGCAACCGGGCATCGTCCGTTGACATCATCACGTTTGCCAGAATGGGGAGAGTGGGGCGGCTTTGAATCGCCCGGCTGACAATGCTCAACCCCTTCGCTAAGTTCTCTTGTAGCACAGATACGCGCATGTTTGGCATCTCCCTAGCAGATGTGCGCGGGCCAATATCATTTTAAATTAGCTAAAATTTCACCACAATTATATCGTCGGATAAGGCTTAAGCCAAGTGTTCTAAGGCCAAATAATTATCCCGTTTGACTTCCCTTCCCTCAGGGAAGGGGTAAAGAAAATCTTGGCGCAGCCTAACATCCGTGTGGAACCGAGATATTCGGCTGCACATCGAGTTCCGCGAGATTCAATTCATAGCGTAAATACAGCGTCCCCGATACATCACGCGCGCCGGACAGCAGCCGCACGTGTTCCACATTCAGCGTCATTTCGAACAGCACCACCGCGTTAACATCAGGCGCAACCCATAAATCTGCTTGCAGGACGACGCTGCTGTTTGTATTCAGCTTGAGCGTGGTGGGGGGCAGCAGGACTGCATCCACGCTGAACCCGTACTGCCACGCCGGAACGCCGTTGATCTCCTTGCGGTGTCCGGTGGGGGTAGCGACCACCACGCCGCCGATAAGTTGCGCCGTTGCCAGGTCCGCGATCACGGTATCACCGGGTTTACACTGCCCGTTCACGTCGATTGTATAGTAGTCGTTGCTCAGCCGTACGCCCTCTAATTCGAGTGGTGCCGCGTCGGGCGCAAACGCTTCGCCTTCCAGGTTTAACACCACGCGCCGCCGTTCTCCCAGTTCATCGGCTTGCACCTGCGCCTGGAATTGTCCGCTGGCCGCTTCTCCGGTATCATCAAAGGTTCCGGTGAAATTGCCGGTCATGGTATATGACCAACCCGGATGATCGGACAGGTTCGCGTCGAGCGGACTGTAATGAACCTCGGAAAAGCCGCTGGGTGGGGCATTTTCGGTCAGAAAATTGTGAGTCGCTACCATTTCCACGCTGGCCATGGTTGGCTCGCTGTGGGTAGGTGTTGGCGTGTTGCTGTCCATTAAATCACACGCGGTCAGAATCACAGCCAGCCCTAAAAATAATAGTTTGCGTCCCCACATAAAAACCGCCTTCCACGATCCCTGATACCGGCTTCATTATAGCGAATGCTGCCGCTGAGTCGAAAAGCGATCAAAACTTAATGAAAATCGTAACCTGAGGGCTATATCATACATTTACAAAAGCTTATACTAGAATAACAATGCAGTATGTTGCAAAGTCTACTTACATTCGTTATACTAATCGCAATTCGGGGTTTTACGCGGGAATAGAAGCTAGGAGCAGCTCAACTCTACGGGAGGGTTGGGCCGTTGTGTTGTCACGTAGGAACGGGGTTGGGTTGGTAGCTGTTTGGTATTGGCTGAGCGCGTAACAGAATAGAGGGAAAAATAATGTCAGCATTTCTTGGTGCAGTGGCAGAAACCTCAGTAGCTCATGTTGAAGAAAAAATCCATGAGCGGCCCCTGGTCATCTTGTACCCTCGCCATCGAGGGCGGGCGGCTCTAGTAGCCATGCTGCTGCAAATCTACCAGCAGAATATCGTCTACTACAGTCTCAAAGATATTGACACCAACTTAAACGCGTGGCTGCGCAACATGGCGAATGATGAACTTTTCCCCGAAGGATTCGGCCAGAAAGTGCGCGCCGCTCTACAATCGAAAGCTTCTCCAGAAGAACTGGCGCAGGCGTTCGCCGCTGATCTGGGTTCTTTGCGTTCGGATCAATTTGTGCTGCTGCTGGATACATTTGATCGGCTTGAGCGCACGAAGGCATCTGATCGGTTTTTCCGCGCGCTTGTGACCGTTATTCCCGGTCATGTGCGTATTGTTTTGAGCGCCCGGTTGCTCGATGTTCAACCCTGGAACGATTTGATCCATGCGGGTCATGTCGGGGTGGTGGGGAATGAACAGGCCTTGACCGGCGGCATCTACGGTGAAGAGTCGCGTCTCGGCCAGTTAGAGGTTTTCGCCCTCTCCGGCGGGCATGTCTACATTGATGGCCGTCCGGTCACAAGCTGGGATGGCTCGCTGCCGCGTTATCTCTTCTACTATTTTGTCGATCATCCAATGGTCACACGTGACGAAATTTTCAGCGTGTTCTGGCCCAAGATGTCCGTCAAAGAAGCGACCAACGTTTTTCATGTAACCAAGCGCAAAATCAGCGAGCGTTTGGGGTATGAACTGACAGCCTATTCCGGCGGGTTTTACATTCCGTCGCCGCGTCTGTCGATCCATTATGACGCGCGTCTCTTTGAAACGTCGGTTCACGACGCTATCGAATACGAAACCACCGCAGCGACCAACTGGTATCAGGCCGTTCAGCTTTACCGCTCCGACTTTTTGCCCGGCATCCATACCCCCTGGGTGGACGCGCGCCGCGAAGAGATGAAACATAAATACGCTCAGGCTCTGATCGCGTTAGGCCGTTTGCATCGTGGTCTGAACGAACTTGACAAGTCATTGGGGTATCTGCTGCGGGCGCTGCGCGAAAAACCGGACTGGGAAGATGTGCATCAGGACGTGATGCTGATCTACTACCAACAGGGCCGCCGTGATGAGGCTGTTAACCAGTATCGCCAGTTGGAGCGCACGTTGGACCGGATGTTTGGTATCAAACCATCGAAAGACACACGCAGTCTGTTTGATGTGATTTCGGCTGTCGGTTAATTCGATTGTATATTCAAAACGACGCCGTTGTGCTTTGCCTGCGGCGTTGTTTTGTGTCTGGAGGCGTTTATGTCTGATTTTCCCGTTCTACAACCCGGTTTGACAGGTGAAGCGTCCACCGTCGTCACCGACGCCCAAACCGCGCGCGCCCTGGGCAGCGGAAATGTGAATGTCTATTCGACGCCCGCCATGATCGCGCTGTTGGAAGCTGCGGCGGTGGCGGCGCTGGCAGGTCATCTGGCGGCAGGTCAATCGTCGGTGGGCACCGGGCTGAATGTCAAACATATCGCCGCGACCCCGCTCGGTCTGACAGTTCGCGCCACCGCCACTCTGACCGAGGTCGATGGTCGGCGGCTGGTGTTCGATGTGGCCGCCTGGGATGACGTTGAGCAAATCGGTCAGGGTACCCACGAGCGCTTTCTGATTGATAGTGCCCGGTTTGAAGCGCGTGTCGGCCAAAAAGGGAAGTAGGGGGCGTACTGCCCGGTTACGGAAGCATCGCCTTCAGATGCACGTCAAAAAAGTTGATCGTGCGTGAGATAAACAGGGTGTTCCCCGCTCCATAAAAGGTGTGCGGCTGTTCCGCATAGCTGAAACATTCTACCGTTTTCTGGAGCAGAGTCAGCCGTTCGCATAAATCCGCCGACCATTCCGGCGGTACCAGTTCGTCCCACGCGCCGTGATGAATGCTGACGGCGGCGGTGATCCGGTCCAGGTGATAGATCGGAGAAATTCGCAGCAGCACATCATCCGGCGTATTTTGTTCCTGCCCGCCGCGTGTCCCGCCCGACCACTCGTAGATTTTGGCATAATTCTGTTTTTCATCGCCGCTCATCGCGCCATAAAGCACCGCCGCTGTGACATCCGGTGAGACGGTAATCACCCGCAGCGTGATCCCGCCGCCCATGCTGTGCCCCCACATCCCGATCCGCGTTGGGTCCGCCGGTTGAAGTGCCCCCGCGACTCCGCCGGTTTGCCGCACCAGCGCAATCAGGTTGAGCACATCCACCGCCATGCCCACCCGAAACCGGTTCGGCCCCTCATCCGACGGCCAGTAGCCGCGCAAATTCGGATGCAGCACCAGGTACCCGGCCCGCGCCAATGCATCGGCATACGACGTGGTGTAATCGAGCGTGTTGTACTGCGCCGGATCGATATAGCCGTGCAGCGCCACGATCACCGGAAACGGCCCCGGACCATGCGGCACATCCATAAACCCATAGATCGTCAGGTCATCGCTCGGATACGCGATCAGATAGCGAATAAAGGCCTCGTTTGTTTCCAGCACGTCCATAATCGTCACTTCGCCCGCGCCGTAATTCCGCGCGGCTAATGCCTCGATGTCCAGCCCGTCATACGGATCGGGTGTTGGGGTGCTGGCTTGCCATGCGGCGGAATAAGAAGAGGTCGGGCGGTTGATCACCAGCAGGCTGATCACCGCCAGCAGACAGAGCAGAAAAAACGATTTTTTCACGGTTCAACCCTCGGTCACTAAGCTGGCTGGGATGCAGGGCTGCCGGATATTATAACGCCTTCCTGAAAAATACCTCACCAATTCCGCCGTTATTAATGCCGTTCAGGATGCCGCATTCCTCAAAACCCATATGCCGGTGCCACGCTTGCGGTTCGGGTTCGTTCACTTGCGATGAACTCATCAGCATCTTGTGCCCCTGTCCGCGCGCGAATTCTTCCAGAAAGGCCAGCATTGCCCGCCCAATGCCTTGCTTTCGCCAGTTTTCAGGAATCCAGATGAGTGCAATATACGGGATGCTGGACCATAGATATTCCAGCCGCAAATAGCCCGTCTGCTGCTTTCCTTCTTCGGCAACAATCACTTCCCCGGCGGCAATCTTCCGCAGCAGCACATCCGCCGACACCCCGTGATCCTGGGCCATGCACCACCCAAAATCATCTCGTTTAGCGAAACGAACCGTAGCCATAATTTATAGTTTCCTCATGTCTAAAGCTATCCGGTTTGACTCCTCTTCCCTGAGGGAAGGGGTCAAGAAAATAGTGGCGCAGCCTAAACCGAATGTGGCGGCTCCGCGACCAGGCTCGCCCGCCACAATGAGCCGTTCGTATGCAGTTCAAACACCCGTTGATCCGCCACCCGCGCCAGCAGATGAATCCCATCGTCGGCTTTCCAGCGCCGCCCCACGTCGATAATGCGCAGCGTTTCACCTTCCCACAGCAGCGACTGCGGAATCGGCCAGCCGTCCGGGGTATATCGGGCTTCAACCTGTGTGACCTGAAACTTCATAACGCGTTATCCAGATAATCCAACAGCAGTTGTAAGGCCGCATCTGCTGCCGCGTGCCGGTTTTCAGTGCGATCCCCATTCCACACATACCGCCGGACCCATGATCCGGTGGGCGTGCTGAGGCCGATATAGTGCAGTCCGACGGGTTTGGTCGCCGTTGCGCCGGTTGGACCGGCGATCCCCGTAACGCTCACGGCCACATCCGTCTGGAACAGTTGGCGCGCGCCGTCGGCCATCTGCTGCGCGACAGGTTCGCTCACCGCACCATACGCGATCAGCGTTTGTTTTGGCACGCCCAGCACCTGTTCTTTGATCGTGTCCGCATACGCGATCACGCCGCCCAACACATACGCCGAACTTCCTGCAATGTCGGTCAGCCGCGCCATGATTAACCCGCCTGTACTCGATTCCGCGCTGCTGATCGTCCATCCGCGTTCGCGCAGACGATTTCCTACCTGCTCTTCTAATAGAATCATTGTGTTTTTAGATTGAGGGTTGACTGTGCCTGTTTTCACTGGTATAGTTACCAAGCTTAACGATGCGGGGTAGAGCAGTGGCAGCTCGTCGGGCTCATAACCCGGAGGTCGTAGGTTCGAATCCTACCCCCGCTATCTGAAAATCCTGGCTTCCAAGTCAGGATTTTTATTTTCCCAACCGCCCCGATTATACGCGGCAAAACCGTCCTGGCAAGAAATACTCTGGTTAGCCTCCCCCCTGTGAATCGTCTATACTATTCGGCTGTGACCACTTGTTTTCACCACCCTGGAATGTCGTGGGATGTCGCATATTTTTATCAGCTACAGCAAAAAGAATAAAGACTACGCGCGCCGCCTTGCCGATTATCTGCTCGAACACGGTTTCGATGTCTGGATCGATGACCGCATCGACTACGGCGAGAATTGGCTGCGAGAAATCGTAAAAGCTGTCCGCAATTGTGCCGCTTGTGTCGTGCTTATGACACCGGAGTCTGAAGTTTCCCGTTGGGTCGAATTGGAAGTTGCCTGGGCGCACAAGTGGAACAAACCCATGTTCCCCGTGCTGCGGGCGGGCGAGAATTGGCCGATTTTTGAACTGACCCAATATGTCAATGCGCTGAATGGAGCCTTGCCAGATGCGCGTTTTTTGGATGAACTCCGGCAGGTGACATCTCCGAAACGGGTACACGGACAAAATATTACACCGCAGGCTGAACCGGAACGTGATCCCCAACCGCTCGATTTAGCCCAGCCGCCCGCTCATGTTGAGCCGGATATTTTTGCCGTTATTGATGAATTTTTTCAGCTATGTGATGATGGACACTGGCTTCAGGCCCAACGATTACTGGAACACATCGCCGCCAGCAGGCAGACACCGGCCTGGTTTGACGTTCAGCATTATAGGCAAGAGGTCGGTGCAGCCATCGAACGCGAACTGGCGGAACAGCGGCGGCGTGAACGGGAGAATGCAGCGGAACAGCGCCAACGTGAATGGGAAAATGCAGCAGAACGCGAGTATGCGATCATCCGGCGGCTGGCGCAGCGCGAAAAACCGGAACGCGTTTGGGCGGCATTACAGGGCTTTTGGCGTGTTTATCAAGGTTATGACCCTGATCATCTTAAGGATCAAGTAAATCCGACTAAGCAGTTGCTGAATATCATGCTCAACCCCGCTGTACCGCCCGACCAACGCGCCGAAGCCGGGCGGCAGCTTGCCAAAATCGGCGATCCGCGTCCCGGCGTGGGATTGCTGCCCAACGGCGCGCCGGACATCGCATGGTCAGCGACGATTAAGGCGGGTAAGTTCCAGATGGGCGGTGATAGCAAAGCCTATAAAGCCTGGGACGGCGCTCAGGTGGATTTGAACTACCCCTTCTGGATCGCGCGCTACCCCGTGACCTATGCCCAGTACGCCGCGTTTGTGGCGGCGGGCGGCTACCAGGATCAGACGTATTGGACCCAGGTCGGTTGGGAATGGAAAAAAGCTAAAACAGAGCCGGAAGATGGCTGGAACGACCCGCAGTGGCACATCAGCAACCATCCCGTGATTGGCGTGATGTGGTATGAGGCGTATGCCTTTACATGCTGGTTGGATGAACACCGCCGGGCAGGTCAGTTGTCGCTGCCAGCGGGTGTACCAAAAAATTATGTGCTGCGTCTGCCTACCGAAGCGGAGTGGGAGAAAGCCGCGCGTTACCCGGATGGTCGTCAATTTCCCTGGGGGAATGAGTATGTAACGGGATATGCCAATGTCGATGAGGTTAACAGCCAGGCCGGTCCCCACGATTTGCGGCGGACAACCGCCGTAGGCATCTACCCGCAGGGCGCGAACCCGGCAACCGGGGCGTATGATGTCAGCGGCAATGTCTTGGAATGGTGTTTGTCGCGGTGGAACAATGACTACCGCTTTCCAGAAGAGAATGACCCGGATGGCGATGCCGCGCGGGTGCTGCGGGGCGGCTCTTGGGACGGCGGCATGGGCGGCGCCCGCTGTGCCTCTCGCGACTGGCTCGACCCGTACAACAGGCACTACCTCATCGGTTTCCGGGTGGTGTGTGCGTCCCCTCTTTAGCTCTGGCCTCTGAGGTGCGGCATCACACCCGCTCGAATTGTTTCTCCTGAAGCTCTTCGTACAGCATTTGCAGATTGGCGCGGTGCAGCTCCTGCACCAGCCCGTTCAGCGGAATCCGGCTTTTGCCGCAGCTCTCAATATCGATCCGATCAATGGCGCTCGGCGGCTTGTGCTGCATGACAATTTTTTCAACATGGCGGCGGATCGTTTCCAGGTAGTCCAGATCGTGTTGAATCCGCTCCTCGATCTCGCCCCGCAGCACCACTTCGCCGTGTCCCTGCACTACGTTTTCATACCCGCCGTTGCGCAGCGCATTTAGCGACTGGATAAAATCGTCGTAGCTGCCGTCCACAAAATACGGCACCGGCATCAGCGTATCGGCGGCGAACAGCACGCGGTCTTCCTGCACCAGGCACACAATCGAATCAGGGCTGTGGCCGGGCGAATGCCGCAGTTCCACCGTTTTATTCCCCAGGTGAATGCTCATCGTCCCGGTTTCAAAAACCAGCGTCGGCAGCACAATTTCCACATCGCGCAGTTCGGGCGTGTTTTGTTTGGCCAGTTCCAGCCCTTCGCGGCCTTTGGTGGCGAGCAGTTCATAACACCGCAGATGGCCTACCACCTGCGCATCGGGGAAAAAGCAGGTGCCGTAGGTGTGATCGGCGTGGTAGTGCGTGTTGATCACATACCGCACCGGGCAGCTTAGCCGGGTTTCCAAAAAGGATTTGATGGCGCGTGTTTCTTCAGGGAAAACCAGGGTATCGATCAGGATCGCACCCTCTGAAGTGATAATGGCTCCCGCGGTTACCTGGGCATAAAGGTCACTGGTAAAAACGTAAATATCATCGGCGACACGTTCCCGCTGCATAGATTTCCCTGACGTTGGTGGACGGACAGACCGGCGAAAGTATAGCGGTTCGATGGGGTGGAATCAAGGAAATTTAGACCTTTGTACTAAGGCCATTCCAAGAAAATAATGATCCCATTCTTCCGGTTTGACTCCCCTTCCCTCAGGGAAGGGGCAAGGGGGGATGGGGTACAGAAAAATAGTGGCGCAGCCTAAACGAAAATGCCCCGATCCGATTAGACCGGGGCATTCGATAAGACCTCCCGCCATGCCGTGTGCCGCGACGTTTTGAACCTGCTTTCGCAGGGGGGCCATCTACCTGCCACGCTCGCTTTGGAACGAGTCCTAATGCGTTTGTTTGCAGAGACTGATGCCCAACGGTTGGGTGTTGGCTCAAAACCGGGTGCGGATCACGCGCACGGCAGGATATGTCCATTATACATAGATTACCGGGACTGTAAAGTGAAAAACTTTATAAAAAAGTGTAATTAAACAAGGCACGGCTGACGGGTTAACGGCGCGATAATGTATAATAAAACCCTTTATAAAGATTCTTTGTCAGGAGCAAAAATGTTAAATCCCGATGCGTTATTACCCCCCGAAATGGCCCACAAAGCCGAAAAAATCGGTGCCAGCAAAGCCGCCATGCACATCACCCCCATGTTTTTTCTGGCGGTTCTGGCCGGTGCCTTTATCGCGCTGGGCGCGCTTTTTGCCACCGTCGTGACGGCGGGTTCCAGCGGTGTGCTGCCCTACGGTGTGACGCGCCTGCTGGCGGGTCTGGCCTTCAGTCTGGGCCTGATTCTGGTGGTGGTGGGTGGCGCGGAACTCTTCACCGGAAACACCATGATCGCGCTGGCCTGGGCGGGGGGCAAAGTCCGCTGGCCCGCGCTGCTCCGCAACTGGACTGTTGTTTATATCGGTAATTTTGTCGGCGCGCTGGGGACTGCCGTCCTGGTCTTTTTGGGCAAACAGTACACATTCGGCGCGGGATCGGTGGGGAAGGGCGCGCTGACCACCGCCGCCCTCAAATGTGATCTGGACTTCGTGCAGGCCGTCGCGCTCGGCATTCTGTGTAACGGGTTAGTCTGCCTTGCCGTCTGGCTCACTTACAGCGCCCGCAGCACCACCGACAAAATTATGTCGATCATCTTTCCGATCAGCGCCTTTGTCGCGGCGGGCTTCGAGCACAGCGTTGCCAATATGTATTTCATTCCGATGGGCCTCTTGATCAAACAGTTTGATTCATCATGGGCCGAACACACGGGCGCGAATCTGACCGCGCTTAACCTGGAAAACTTTCTGCTCAGGAATCTGCTGCCCGTCACCATCGGTAATATCATCGGTGGGGCGGTGCTGGTCGCGCTGATGTACTGGTTCATTTATCTGCGGAGTTTGAGCGACCAACCAGACCGTTGACAAGCGGCGGACAGCCCGTTATACTCTTTCCGGTTTCGTCCGCTGTTTATAGTCGCAGAAAGGAGGCGTTCCGTGGGTCGTGTCATTCCTGTTTTACCGGTGTCCTGTTCACACTCACTGAGTCGCTGTGCCACTTCTGCGCCCGCCTGGGTCGTCTAGGCTGTTTGCGCTGTGCATCTGACGCCGTGAGTGTGAACCTTCAACTCACGGCTTTTTTGTTTTCTGCGATGCTCTAAAGAGGAACCCCATGAACGACAAATCGGCGCACATCTTAGAACTGCCGAAAATTCTGGAACAACTCGCGCACTATGCTGCGTTTTCCGCCAGTGCGGACCTTGCGTTGAATCTGACCCCCACCAGCTATCTCGATGAGGCCCAGGATCGCCAGCGCGAAACCACCGAAGCCCGCGCCCTGCTGGACACCCACGATCATCTGACCGTCGGCGGTGCGCGTGACGTGCGCGGCGATGCGCTCGCGGCGGCGCGTGGCATTGCGCTGGAACCGCAAACCCTGCTCGATATTCGGGCCACCCTGCGTCAGGCGACGACTCTCCGCCGGATGCTGGGCCGCCTGCACAACCAGTTCCCGACGCTGGCCGCCGTTGCCGAGCGCCTGGAAGAATGCACCACGCTCCAGCAGGAGATCAGCCGCGTGTTGGACGACAGCGGAATCGTTCTCGACTCCGCGAGTCCCAAGCTGGCGACACTGCGCCGCGAAATGCGCATCGCCTTTGATCGCCTGCAAAGCAAGCTGAACAATATCGTCCACAACCCGAACAACGGCCCCTATCTGCAAGATACCCTGATCACGCAGCGTCACGGGCGGTATGTCATCCCCCTGCGCGCGGAATTTAAGGGCCGCATTCCGGGCATTGTGCATGATCAAAGTTCGAGCGGCGCGACGCTGTTCATCGAGCCGCTGACCACCGTCGAACTGAACAACACTTGGCGCGAACTCGAACTCGAAGAAGAAAATGAAGTCCGCCGCATTTTGCGCGAACTCTGTGATCTGGTCGGGCGGGAATCAAAATACATCGTGCATACAGTGGAAACGCTGGCGATCCTCGATCTGGCTTTTGCGAAGGCCAAATATGCCGATGCGCTCAAGGCTAATCCGGTTGAACTGGTGAGTTTCCAGCCGGTCCCCCATCCGCATCCCGGCAGCGTGATCTGGCTGATCCAGGCCCGGCACCCGCTGCTGGATCAAAAGCGGGTTGTGCCGATTGATCTGGAAATGGATGAGGAAACCTATTCCCTGGTCATCACCGGACCCAACACGGGCGGTAAAACCGTCGCCCTCAAGACGGTGGGCCTCATGGTGCTCATGGCGCAGTGTGGGCTGCATCTGCCCTGCCAGCCCGGATCAAAGCTGGTGGTGTTCAAAGAAGTGTTTGCCGACATCGGCGACGAGCAGAGCATTGAGCAGTCGCTCTCAACCTTCTCGTCGCACATGAAAAACATCATCGATATTCTGGATCAGGCCGATGAGCGTTCGCTCGTCATTCTGGATGAACTCGGCGCGGGCACCGATCCCGCCGAAGGCTCCGCGCTGGCCCGTTCGCTGATGGATGATCTGGTTGATGCGGGTATCACAACCCTGGTCACGACCCACCATCCCGAACTGAAAATCTACGGTCACGAGAAAAAAGGCGTGCGCAATGCCAGCATGGAATTCAACCTGGAAACCCTCGCGCCTACCTACCGTTTGATTGTCGGCCTGCCGGGGCGCTCGAATGCGCTGGCGATTGCCGAACGGCTCGGCCTGCCGGAACGCATCATCACCCGTGCGCGCGGCATGGTCACGACAGAAGACCTGATCGCGGACGATCTGCTGGATGAAATCCACAAAACGCGTGATGATGTCCGCCGCACCAACGAAGCCGCCCGCCGTTCGCTGTTGGAAAGCGAAAAACTGCGCGAAGAACTGCGCCAGCGCCTGGATAACGTCGAAGAAGAACGCCAGAATCTGCTTGCGGACGCGCGCCACGAAGCCGAACAGGAACTCGAAGCGCTGCGGGCCGAACTCCGCCGCATTCGCAAACAGTTGAATGCCGCCGGGCAGCCGCTCGAAGTGATCAAACAGGTCGAGCAGTCGCTGGGCGAACTTGAAGACGATCTGCTTCCCCTGCCGATCCCCGCGACGGAACTGCCCGGTGATGAGATCCCCCGCTGGCGTATCGGTGACTTAGCCTGGGTGACTTCGCTTAATGCCGAAGGCCAGATCACCGAACTGGTTGGCGATGAGGCCGAAGTGATGGTCGGGCGCTTGCGTCTGCGTGCCAAACTGGACGAACTCGAACCCCGTTCACGCGGCGAGAGCAAACGTGCCCTGAAAATATCAGCGCGGGCGGCGCGTGTCTATGGCAGTGAACAGCCCGTTATCACGCGGCCTGCCTCGCCCGGTCTGGAACTCGATCTGCGCGGTCAGAAGGTCGAAGACGCCGTGCCCAACATGGAAGACTATCTGGACGCCGCCTACATGGCGGGTCTGCCCTTCGTGCGCATCATTCACGGCAAAGGGACGGGCGCGCTGCGTAAAGCCATCCGCGAACGCCTGCACGGTCATCCCCTTGTCAAACGTTATGAGCGTGGTGAGGAAAAAGAGGGCGGCGACGGTGTGACCGTTGTCACCATCGTTGCGAACTCCTAACCACAACGCAAAATCCTATCGAAGAGGGTGCCATGCGGTGCCCTCTTTCGTTTTTTTAACCCATCTGTTGTGAATTTTACATAAGTTTTTTATCAGAATAAGGTTAAGATCATGTTATACTGATCATGCTTACTGAAAAACTTCTACAAACACTCCACCAGGAGGGGGGAAATGAAACATATCTTCGTCCGTTTGGCTGTTGTGGTTCTTCTCCTCGCTACGGTCTTCTCTGTAGCTCCTCGGGCCTCTGCCCAGGAAGGCACACCATACATTCTCTACGCAAATATTGAATGGCTCTTAGAATGTGGACCGGATTCTGTTGGTTGGTACATTGTGGATTTTGGGGTGTCTGTTGCGCCCGGATATACGATCAAAGAAACGGGAACGCAAGTATCCGCAGGCGATTTTGAATCCGGCACTTGGGTTGATGAGTGGGTTGCAACCGGATATGAATTTTTGAAGTATGAGGTTAGCTGGGTACCCTATGACGGCTCTTGGTCCGTCCAATATGATGTTTTGGCCTCAAATGGTCAGTTAATGAGTTCAACCAAGTTCGTTGCGGACTGTGTCACCGGCCTTGCTTGGACGAGCTACAGTGATATCTACGGCATCAACGAACCCGCCGCCAACGCCCGCGTAATGGGCAATGTCTTAGTCGATACCCCCGTTTATGCGGAAGCCAACCCCACCACCGCGCTCAAGCCCGAACTGAAAGCGGGCCAAACCTGGTTCATCGTCGGCCAGACCACCGGCACCGATGGCGAAGTGTGGTATAAAGTCTTTGTGGGTGGGCTGAATGCTGCTTACGTTCCTGCCTATACGATGACCCCCCAGGGACCCATTCCCGGCGCAGAATAACCCGAACGATGTTAGGCCGATCCAAGAAAATAATCATCCCATTCATCTGGTTTGACTCCCCTTCCCTGAGGGAAGGGGTAAGGGGGGATGGGGTAAAGAAAATATTGGCGCAGCCTTAGACAGTCAAGCGGTATCGGAGTCGACTCGGTACCGCTTTTTATTTGCCACAACACGACTATTCCAGGATCACCACCTGCGAGATTTCAGCGAATTTTACCAGCAAATCGTGTGAGCAGGCTGTCAGCTCGATGATTCCGGCCCCGTTATTCCCGTCATCCACGCGAACCGTACTTAGTCGTTTTCCGGCGGGCGGCAGTGCAAAGGCATTCAGCAGTTGCCCCAGGCCTTGAATCGCCTCGTGCATCCGCTTCCGGACCGAATCTTTCCCCATACTGATGGCAATCGCCAACCCTGGCAATGCCCCAGGCATCGCCCACGCCCAGAACGGCACGCTTACATCAACGCTGATCAGTTCTCCAACGGCTTCCAGCGTTCCATTCTGCACCGCGAGTCCAAAACTCGCATCAATATAGATGGACGGATTCGGGAAATAATCCACGCGCTGGCCCAGCCACAGTTCGAGCCGGATTCGTCCCGGCGAAAAGCTCACGGCTGGCCCGGTTGAATTGCGAAAATAGAGATTCTCACTGTTGAGAATTCCGGCGCGCACCGGGGCCTGAATCACGGAACGCGGATTGTTGATTTCGAAGGTTTCGCAGCTTGCCCGATCCACCGCCACCTGGACATTGCCCAGGGTTCGGCTGGCCTGCCTTGCATGTGCGCTCAACCGGTAATGGGTGGTGCTGGTCGGATGTACCACTTGCTGCCCGCTTTTGGCGACCTGTAACCCATTCAGTTTCACATGAAACCCGGACGGTCCTTTGACGGACCACGCGAGGACGGACGCGCCAAACGGTCCAATGTGGGTGGGATTTGCCTTGAAGGATGTCAGCGACACCTCTCCTAAAATGTCAACTGCATCGTCGTTGTACTGATCGTCGTCTATCAACTGCATGGTGGACCTGCCTTTCAAGCGAACTCGATGAGGGACCAACGGCCTGAGAAGGTTTGTCTCTGCTTTACTCACAGCAGCCATCCATTTCAGAATATATCATGTCTGCTGCAAAAAACGCCCAATATCCTGCTGTTCAGCCTCAATCAGCGGAACAAGTTCGGGTTTGATCGGCTCAAATGGCTCGATCATGATGCGCCCCGGTTTGTGCTGCCATGTCCCCATCGCTGCCCCATCGACGATCACCGTCTGGTTGATTTGTCCCCCGCCGGGATGAATGCGTTTGGCATAGGCGCTGGCGACCATCCATGCCCGGCTGCTGTAACCCAGCAAATAGTTGTCATAGCGCGGCAGTAGCCGCACGCTGGGGCCGTCCGGTAAATCATCCAGCCACGAAGCGGCTTGTTTGAGTATCCAGGCGGCGGTTCCCATCATATCCACCTCGATCAGATCGCCAGCCAGCGCCGCGAAACCCTCGCGCGCCTGTTTGATCGTCAGCCCCGACCAGATCGCAAAATCATCAGGCCGCGTCGGGCCATACGCCTGCACATACCGCCGCGCCAGTTCCCCAAGCGGTTGTTTGGGGGAGTATGGCTTTTTATTGCTCAGCCAGTCAGCCAGCACCACATACGTCAGTTTCCCGTCGCGTTCCGGCCCAAAACAAATGACTCCCGCCAGCGCCGCATAGCTGACCAGATGCGCGATAGCCTGCCCCGCTACCGGAATCCCATCCGCCGCCAGTGTGTCGGCGATCTCGGCGCGGCTCAACGGCCCTCGATCCGTCAGCATCTCGCGCATCAGATGGGCCGCTTTTTGCCGCGTATCCTCATCCAGCCCCAGCTCCCGGTAGCGCCGCTCACCGAGCCGGATAAAATGCGGTCCGAACAGGGCTAGCATCCACCCGGCATCTTCCGCCGCGACCAGATGCATCGTGCCGCGCATCGCCCATGTCAGCACAATAGACCGATCTTCTTCGCGTGCCTGCCGGACATCCGCCGCCGTGAGTCCAGCGGTTCGCGCCCGAATCGCCAGTTTCGCCGCCGCCCACTCCTGCGACTGCATCCCGCCCAAATCCCGGATCAACTGCCCCGTATCGGCAATGGCGCTCGGATGCAGTCGCTGGGCGCGCAGCCGAAGCAGGCGCGTTTGTTCAATCGTGAGTGAGTGTGTAGTTGTCATTTTTTCCTCGCAGCAGCACAATACGGACAAGGAGAATAAAATATGCTGACAGCGCTTCAACCGATCGATTATCCACGTGTCCGGCCTTTGCTGGGCGGTCTGCTTGACTACAACCTGATTTTAGATTCCGTTCTCGCGGGCCATAGTCCCGCCTGGGTTGCGGTTGATCAACCCGCCTCACCCAACGGCGTATTTCTCGCAACCGCCGAAGGTTGTTTTCTCGCCGGGAATCCCGATCACGCCCCGCTGGTCGCGGACCTGACCGCTTTTTTCCACCGCGCCATAACCGAAGACGGCTACTGGCAGGGCGGCCCGGACCTCTATCTGAACTATACGCCGGACGACTGGAAAAACCATTTTGCTGCCATGTTCGCCGGGCGCGAACCCTTCATTGTGTCGCGCCATCATTATGTTTGTACCGCGCTCGCCTATGACTGGCGTGCCCATGTCCCCGCTGGCTACCGCATCACGCGCATCGACCAATCCCTGTTCGCGCAGCCCAACCTGACTATTCCCGATCACATCCCCGAATGGATGGAAAACAACTGGGGATCGCTGGACGCCTTTATGTTGCGCGGCTTCGGTTTTTGCACCCTGCATGAAAACACGGTCGTCAGTTGGTCTTTGGCCGACTGCATCAGCGAGACGCGCTGCGAGATCGGCATCCAGACCGATCCCGATTACCGCCGTCGCGGGTTGGCGAGTCTCACCGCTGCGGCGGCTGTCGAATGTGCCCTGTCCAGTGGGCTGCACGAAGTCGGCTGGCATTGCAACGTAGACAATGCGGGGTCTATCGGCACGGCGCTCAAAGTCGGTTTTGTCAAAGAGCGCGACTACATTTTGAGCTGTTTTCCCCTGCGCGCAAAATAATCCTACTTGACCATCCTCCAAATCGCGTACAATTAGAGATGCAATTGTTGCGTACGCAACTAATTTGGAGGGATGGTCACTATGTTCTGGCATGCTTCCGTTCATCACGACGGTTCCTATGTGGATAACCTCTATCCGTCTCTGGGCGACACCGTTCACCTGCGCCTGCGCCTCTCGGATCGCGCCCCGGTGCGCCGCGTCTATGTGCGCCTTTTTCCCGACGGCGAACAGCACTTTATCCCGATGACCCCCGCTGAAACGCGCCCCCCGGTCAAATGGTTTGCCTGCGACCTGCCGATCACCGAGCCGCACGTGCATTACCGCTTTCTGCTGCAAACCGACGAGGGCATCTGGTGGCTGACGGCGGCGGGACTGGTCGATTACGAGCCGCTCGATCACACCGATTTTCGCATTCTCGCGGATTATCACACCCCCGCCTGGATTCACGACTCCGTGTTTTATCAGGTTTACCCGGATCGTTTCGCCAACGGCGACCCGTCCAACGATCCCCAGCCCCACCATTACGAATATCGCGGCCACCGCCCGATCACGCTGCCCTGGGGCGCGCCCAAACCGCCTCATTCCGCCTTCACGACCACCTTTTACGGCGGCGACATCCCCGGCATCATCCAGCATCTGGATCACCTGGAACAGTTGGGAATCAACGCCATCTATCTGAATCCCATCATGGAAGCCTATTCGATTCACGGCTACGATCCCATCGACTATGAGCATGTCGCCCGGCGCTTAGGCGGCGACGACGCCCTGATCCAGCTTCGCCGCGAACTGGATCGGCGCGGCATGCACTACATCATGGACATCGTGCCGAACCACTGCGGCTTCAAGCATCCCTGGTTTCTTGCCGCCCAGCAAAACCCATCCGCGCCGGAATATAACTATTTCACCTTTATCAAACATCCCGACGACTATCTGTCCTGGTTGGGGCATCAATCGCTGGTTAAGCTCAATTACCAGTGTGCCGGTCTCCGCCAGCGCATGTATGAAGCGCCCGACTCGATTATGCGCCGCTGGCTCCAGCCGCCCTTTAGCGCCGACGGCTGGCGCGTCGATGTTGGCAATATGTTGGGTCGCCAGGGGGCGATCCAGATGAACGGCAGCATCGTCAAAGGCATGCGCCGCGCCGTGAAAGAAGCGCATCCCGACGCCTATCTGATTGGCGAAAACTTTTTCGACGCCAGCGCCCAGTTGCAGGGCGATCAATGGGATGGCGTGATGAATTATATGGGGCTGGCCGTGCCCTTGTGGCATTGGCTGCGCGGCTACCAGAATGGCGCGATGGGCATGTCGGAGCATATTACCTCGTCCATTCCCTATCCTACCCACGCCCTCGCTGCGACCTGGCGCGCCCGCCATGCCTCGCTTCCCTGGTCGATCCTGCTTCAACAGTACAATCTGATCGGCAGCCACGACACCACCCGCATCCGCACGGTGGTGAATGGCAGCGAAGCCCTGCACCGCCTGAGCGTCACGCTTCAACTCACCTATCCCGGCATCCCCGCGCTTCTCTATGGCGACGAGATCGGCCTGACCGATCAACCTGGCTGGGGGGCCATTGTCTGCATGAACTGGGATCAATCCACCTGGAATCGCGGCCTGTTGGATCACTACCGCGATCTGATCGCGCTGCGCCGCCGTTCGACCCTGTTACAGCGCGGCGGCTTCCAGATGTTAGCCACCGAGCCGGACACCTTCGCCTACCAGCGCGACAACGCGGATTCGCGTATGATTGTGGTGGCCCACCGGGGAACCGATCCCCGTCCCACCGGAACACTTCCCGTTTGGCATGGCGGTGTTCCCGATGGCTGCCGTTTTATCGAGCATTTTTCCGGGCATGAGGCCGTCGTTGAGCAGGGCGCGCTGCACCTGCCAGAACTCCCGCAGGGCGCTACAATCTGGGAACAAATCTAGCGCCACCCCTTTCTCCGCGCGCGGGGAAAGGGGTTAGAAATTCACATCACGAAAGGACAATTCCGCATGGCCGCGATCATCCGCGTCGATTATTACTGGCAGGGGCCGGGCTGGTATACCCGCCGGGACATCAAAGAGGCCGAAGGGGTGCGCCACGAATTTCACTATCTGGCGAGTCTGGATACCCCCTCGAACGAGATGCGCCAAAAGGTGAAGGAACTCGAACAGCCGCCCTATTATCTCGCGCCCGTGACGCGCATCATCAAAAATCGCCCCGAAGAAACGAGCAAAGTGAAGGTCCACGAGTGACCAACATCTTTGTCGCGGGTGATGTCACGCTGAACAGCCTGATCTACATGGATCATTTTCCAGCGCCCCAGCCGCAAACCATCTTTAGCAAGCGCTTTCATGAAACGGTTGGCGGCACCGGGGCAGGCAAGGCGCTTAACCTGCATAAGCTCGGCCTGAACGTCACTTTTCACGGCCTGATCGGGCGCGACTACTACGGCGATCTGATTCGCCGCCGTTTCGAGCAGGAGCATCTGCCTTTTTTCTACGATGTTGATCCGGCAGGCACCCAGCGCCACGTCAATCTCATGGAAGACAGCGGCGCGCGTATCTCGATCTATGTCGCTTACGCCACCTTCGAGCCGGTGCTTGATCTGGCTCCCATCGAATCCGCCGTGATTCAGAGTGACCTCGTGGTGATCAATCTCAGCAACTACTGCCGCCAGATCATCCCGCTGGCGAAAAAGCACAACAAACCCCTCTGGTGCGACATCCACGACTACGACGGCGCGAACCCCTATCACGCCGAATTTATCGAGTCATCCGACTGTTTCACGATGAGTTCGGATCGCATGCCTGCTTACCGTGCCTTTATGCAAGCGCAGATCGCCTCCGGCAAACAGGTCGTTGTCTGCACGCATGGCCGCACCGGATCGACTGCTCTAAGCACGAATGGCGCATGGATCGAGACACCGGGCCTCCCCTATACCCAGATCGACACCAACGGGGCAGGGGATAGCTTTTTTGCGGGCCTGTTGTACGGGTTTACCCAGGGCTGCGATCTTGCGCGTTCGGTCCGTCTCGGCACGCTTCTCGGCGGCCTGTGCGTCACCTCGCCCGAACTTGTGTATCCCGATCTGAGCGCCGAATTATTGGAAGCCGAGTATCTGCACCACTACGGCAATTCATCATGAATCTGCCCTGCCCGATCTTCCCCCCATCTTCTGGATCGCCGGCCAACGCATGCCCGTAGGGGCGTATCGCCATCCGCCCCGCGCTTTCCGTCCCGCTCACGACACGCCACCCGTAGGGGCGTGGGCTTGCCCCGCCCGCTTTGCTCCCCTTCCTGCTTGCGGGAAGGTGTCGGGGGTAGGGTGCGCGTGGCTCCCCTTTCTCCGCGCGCGGGGAAAGGGGCCGGGGGATAGGGGTGAACCTCCCATTGCCCCGTCTTGTAATCCTTGCATTATT
>CAYYNB010000044.1:21708-38037 GCA_964472565.1 uncultured Anaerolineaceae bacterium | reverse complement strand
GCGGGGTGGGGCGGCGGGCAGGGTGTGGCCGATGACCGGGAAGGTGGAAAGAAATATTTCAGGATGCAGCGTGAACGAATCGATCTCGCGCAGGGTGGCGTAAACATTCGCCATCGACAAAATATGCTCCGGGTCGGAATTGGCGGCGCGGAGCGAAAACACGCCGATAATCTGGACGGGATCGTGGCGGCACAGAGCGCGGAGCCGGGTCACAATATCAAACAGCAGCCCGCTGCCTTCGGCTTCGGCCAGCGACGCCAGCACATAAATGCGGCGGGCCAGCTTCAGATCGCGCCCGGTGCCGACTTCGTTTAACCACTGGATCGATTTATAGAGTGTTTCGCTGACCAGGGCGGCGTTGTCATACAACATCAGGCGGCTGTAAGCGCGCATCTGGGCCGGATCGTCCAGAATTTCGCGGGCGACGGGCGAATGCGGCCACCACTGCGCGACGCCTAGTTGGGCATACCGTCCGGGGACATCGCTCCAGGCAATGGGGTCCAGATCGAGTGTCAGGCGTTCGTCGCGGGGGAGGGCCGAATCTTCGCGCAGGGTGCGGCGGCGGGCGATGGCGAGCAGGCGAACCTTACTCTGGATTTCACGCCGGGTGAGCAGCCCACCCAACATCTGGTGGATGCTGGCGACGGCTTGCAGCCCCACCTGGCCGAGGCCGACGATCAGGGCCGCTTCGCGCAGTTCCTCGCGCAGGGGATGGGCACGATCTCCAAATTCACCCAGGGCAATCAGCGAATAGGTTTCAGGCATACGCAATCCGGCACCGTGTTCTCACGAAAACTTAACTTTGCTTCATGATAACACGTCTTGCCGGAGGGGGAATGACGGAAATCCGCAAATTGTGTGAAAAATATCAGGGATACACCGGTTCCAGGCTGACGAGGTGGACGCTGCGCCGGTTCGCACTGGGGAGATAATCGGTGTAGTAGAGACGGTAGGTTTGCGCCGGAAGCAGGCGTTGATAAAGGTCTGGGGACATATAGAGTTGGCGGTTGTTTTCCAGCTGAAAAACGACATTTTGCCCGACATTGGCCTGGGCGGGCTGCACAGCGGCGGATTGGATGATTGGCCCGGCCAGCAGATGGGCATAGCGGCGCAAACTCCACACTGCCCCCACGATCAACAGGCTCATTCCGAACAGGCGGGCATAAAACTGGGGCTGCTGCCAGAAAGACCCATGCAGCGTGGTGTAGATCACCGGGAAAAAGAGGCCCAGCAGGACGATACAGGTCGCGACGCGAGCTAAGCGCCGGACGCGCTGAATCTGGCGTGGGCTGAGATACCCCCGGCGGTTGTGGGCTAAATCATCAGCGGTGAAGCCCAGCCGCTGGCACAGTTCGGCTTGATGGGGTGTGTTCATGACGGCCTGCCTAACGTTTGCGTTTTGGAAATAATTCGCGCTTGGACTTGGCTTCATGGCGGACCTGATCGGGTTCGAGATCGCCAATCGGCTCCATGCTCACAATGCGGTAGTTGGGCACAAAGGGAATCAGTTGGGTGAAGTAGGCGATATAATCCTGGTTGGCGCGCATCACCTTGTAAAGCTGTTTGTCGGCTTCGAGCTTGTGTTTGTCGTCCAGCTTAAAGCTGGCTTTGTCGCTGCCCATCCGCTTGAAGGTGAGTGCGATCCGGCCCACGCGGACGGTAGTTGATTCAACCGGCTGGTCGAGGATGCTGGTACGGGCATAATTGAGCAGCCCGGCAGTACCTAACGCCAGCCCCATACAGATCAGCATGGGGATAAAGCCGAGGATCGATCCGCTGCTGAGCGCGCCGATCAGCCCGGCGAAAAAGGCGCAGACGCTCAAGATGCCGATAATGGTCCAGTAACGGGTGCGCAGCATCAGGTAAAGGCGCTCAGCCTGATCGGGAGAGAGGCGCGCCCCCCGGTTGTAGGCGAGATCGTCGGGGGTGAATTCCAGCACCGCGCCCAAACGCATCTGGTGCAGCCGAAAATCCGCCGATTCTAACGGGCTGCCCGGCTCGACATCCAGGGCCTCGGCTAACTGCAAGCGTTCCAGTTCATCATCGGCGGGTGTGAATTCAGGTTGTGCTCTCATAACCAGCGATCTCCGTCTAAAGTTTATTCTTAATACGTTATACCCTGAAAATGGATGCGCGCACATTCTGGTTTTCCCTTTGCGCGGTGCGTGATAGAATGGGTGGCGAGGATGTTTAAGGAAGAGGAACAAGCTGATGTCGGGTGGTGGATTTTGTGACATTCATGGGCCTTTTGACCCGCCACACCTGGTATGTCCTTACTGTGTTCTGGAACAGCAGGATCGCCAGACCTATGGCCCACCAAACGCGAATAGTGGGTCAAAAAATGAAGCGGCAACGGAGTTGGGATCGCTGGATGGGCTTCAGCCGCCGCCCGCCCAGCCGTATGTCCCGTATGAACCACCGCAACCCTATGAGCCGCCGCCCGCCCAGCCCGATTCGGCGGGATTCGTCCGGCAGACATTTGAGGGGGAGATCGTCGGCGGGGTGACGGAAATCATCCAGCGCCCGCGCCAGACCTCGGAACAAAGCGCGGTCCAGCCGGAAACCGGAACGTCGGGCCTGATCGGATATTTGATCATCAAAGAGCCGCAGGATTATCGGGGGATTATTTTGCCGATCAAACCGAATCAGAGCATCGGGCGCGAGGGGGATGTGCGCTGGAACGATCCGAAGATTTCGCGGCAGCACGCCCGTGTGACGGCTGAACCGCCCGAAGATGATCCTGCCGGGCCGCTGATGTTTTATCTGTGGCCGTTTGGGCCAACCAACCCGGTGTTTATCAACGGTAAAGCGGTGCGCGGAGCCACGCCGGTACATGAAAATGATGAGATCCGGTTGGGTGATACCCTGTTTGTCTTAAAAGTACTTGCAGACTGAAGATTGGACGCTCTATGAATCAATCGCCCTCGCTGGCGCTGACCGTGCGGGTCGCTATGGATACCGACATCGGACGCAAGCGCAAACAGAATCAAGACGCGATTGGACATCTGGTCCCCGCTGATCCCGATGTAGTGGCGCGGCTGGGACAAATTTTTGTGTTGGCTGATGGCGTGGGCGGGCTGACGGGGGGCGATCTGGCGAGCCAGTACGCGGTCAGCACGATTATCAGCAGTTATTATGAACAAACGGAAGGCGATCCGCCGGAGCGGTTGGCGCGGGCGATTGCCGAAGCGAACAGTGTGATTTTTGCCGAGGGGCAGGGCCAGGAAGTCCCGACGATTATGGCGACAACCGTCGTCGCGACGGTGATTCGCGGGCGGGAATTGATCGTAGGCAGCGTGGGCGACAGCCCGGCGTACCTGATGCGGGATGCCGATGTGCGCAAGCTGACGCTGGATCATACGGTCGAGGCGATGCAGCGCGAAGCCGGGAATCCGCTGCCGGAAGGCGATCCGGCGGGGCGTAAACTGGTCCGCGCGTTAGGCAGCCAGCCCTCGGTTAAAGTGGATATTATCACCGGGCGGGTGCGCGGCGGTGATCAGGTTGTGATGTGCAGCGACGGCCTGACCCGTTATGCTCCGCCGGATGAAATCGAACGGACCACCGCGACGCTTACGCCGGAACGCGCCGTTAAAACGCTGATCCAGATGGCGAATGACCGGGGCGGGGCGGATAACATTTCGGTGATTCTGCTGAAATTGGCGGACGAGGATAACACCCAGCCGCAGAGCAACGATACCTGGGGATCGGGTTTCCGCGAGGCGGTGGTGCCCGCGACCCCGTTGGACCTGGGGCATACGGTGATGCACCAGCCGCCCGTTATGCAGCCGTATGGCGCGCCGACTCCGTCGCCTGTGCCGCCGCCCGCGGAAAGCCCGCTGCACGATTTCTGGCGGCTGATTCGGGGGAACTGGCTGGTTACGATTATCAGTTTTGCGGTGGTGCTGGTTGGGTTTGTGGTGGTGATGCTGTTGGTGGTGAATGCGGGGGACGATCAAGGCGATGAAGCCCCGAAGCAGGTTGTTACCCAGTTTTCGGACGCGGATCGAACGGCGACGATGCAGGTTCGCGCTAACCAGACCCAGGCCGCCGGGACCGCAACGCAGGCCGTGCTGCTCGAAAATACCCAGGCCGCGCTGATGGCAACCTCGGTGGCGCTGACGCAAACGCCGGTTCCCCCAAGCGGGCCGCGTCTGACTGAGGGCCTGTGGTTCAAAGTGCTGGAAGGCGATCCGATTCCGGCGTTTGTGCCGGATGACTCGCGCCAGCCGCCCGCTGATCTGACACGTATCACGGACGAACAACGCGCCACTCCGCTCCAGGCCGATGAAACATTCCGCGTGGTTACCGTAGACGAGGCGACCCCGAACGGCTTCTGGTATCTCGTGCTGGACGCATCCGGGCGGGAAGAACGCTGGGTTAACGGCCCCAGTCTGCACCAGCGGATCGTTGCGGTGGATGCCAGCGCCAATCCGCTGCCGACGGAGCAGCAGCCCATCGATATGACCCCGGCACGCCGTTCGCCCACGCCATCGCCGACGCTGGCGGTAACGCCGACCTCGTCTGTTCCCGGCGCGCCGGTGACACCGGATGGACCGGTCATGAATACACCTGCCCCGACGCCCGCTTATGAGCTGCAAGACTGGGAAGGCCAGCAGGTTTATGCTCAAATGGATTTTCAACTGCGGCAAACGGCCAGTTTGCAGGGCGACGAAATCGATCCGGTGTTGGTGAACGAGGCCGCGCTGGTGATCGGCGGGCCGATTCAGCAGGATGGGCACTGGTGGTGGCAGATTCGGCTGGATGATGGCCGGGTCGGGTGGGCCGCGCAGCCGGTGTTGAGTTTCTGGCCGCTGCAATAATGAACCCCTATCCTCCCAGCCTCCTTTCCCCGCACGCGGAGAAAGGAGGGGAAAAGCGGGCGGAGCAGGGGCGATGGTTCCGCATGCCGGGATAAAAAAGCCCTCCGGTGATTGGGAGGGCTGCTGTTGTTCTAGGCTTCGATGTGGAAGATCAGGCTGGAGTCGCCTACATCGATGCGATCTCCGTCGTTGAGCCGCCGCGCCATCACGCGCTCGCCGTTGATGCGCGTCCCCCGTGAACTCTGCTGATCCTGAAGGAAAAAGCCGCCGTTGGCAAAACGAATCTGGAAGTGCCGCCGCGAGACTTTGGGATCGTAGACCTGCACATCGCACTGGGTCGAACGGCCCACCAGAATACTTGTCTGGCTGAGATAGGCCCGGTGGCCGACCACCGCTCCGCTCACGCCTTCAAGCCAGGCACGGGGCATGGTGCCCGGCATGACGCTCGGCGCGGCGGCGGGCATATTCGAGTTAGCGGGCGCACCGGTCTGATCCGGGTCCGGCGGGGGATAGGCGGGCGGCGGCGGCGCGTAATTGCTATAGCCGGGCGGCGGCGTATAGGCCGGTTTGGGCGGTGCAGCGGGTGCAGGCGGGGGCGCGTACGCTCCATAGTCCGGGGGCGCACCGCCGGGCTGAGCGGGCGGCGGCGGGGGGAACCCATACCCTTGTGGTGGGCGAGCGGGCAGCGGCACACGGCATTTCAGACAGGCCGCTGTATCCAGGGGGTTCATATAGCCGCAGTTGGGACACATCACCAGATTGCCGTACACCATCGGATCACTGCCGTAGCCGGCTTTGGTACGGTTGGATCGTAAATAGACAGCCAGCAGAATACTGCCGAGCACAAAGGCTCCCAGGGCGACACCGCCCCCAATGATCAAAATCGAGGAATCCACGATAGCCCTACCCCTAGAATCAACTCACCAATATCGAATCCAGTATAGAGTTGTCTCGCGCCAATGGCAACTGTGAAATCCCTGCGCGGCTCATTGTTTCGCCTGGATCGCGCCCTGATCGAGCAGCAGCACGGTGACGCCGTTAAAGCGCTGTTCCGCGACAACCTGGGCCTGATGCGCGATCAGCCAATCGCCCAGCGCGGAGCGGCCCGGTTCGTAGGGATCAAAGTCGGGCATGACCACCTGCGAATGGACATCCTCGTTCGGGTTGCGGTAGATCAGCCAGACGCGCTGGGTGGACGGCTCAAAGGCGGCGGTGTCGGGCAGATCGGCCAGCCGTGCGACCGGGGGCATGGGGCGGCCCGTCTGCGGGTAATAGAGCGCAAAAGCCTGTTCGATGTTGTCACGCTCGACCACTACCTGATCATCCGGTTGGATGTGCTGCGCGACATAACGTGTCGCGTGGCTCCAGTCGTCGCGGATGTAGTCGTCGCGGCTGAAGGTGGTGTTGATGGTGGCTGCGCCCGTCAGGATCACCGCGCTAAACGCCAGCCAGCGGAATGTCCGGGGCGTCTGGGCGGTCCAGCTTTGCACGATCAGGATGATCAGGGCGGGGAGCGCGACCATAAAGTAACGATCCACATAAAACGGCACGACGACAACCGACAGCAGATAGACCAGGAACAGCGGTTCCAAAAACAGCGCCAGCCAGTACAGGATTTCCGGCTGCATGCGGCGGTAGACCCACAGCGGCGCGAAAAACAGGCCGATCAATACGACGATGCGCCCCGGCACGAAGGCCCAATCGGTGAGATCAATCGGGCCGAGAGTCATGGCGTAGAGAGTCAGGGGCAGGTCGAGCAGTTGCGGCCTGGGCACCCATTCCGAGGCCACTTCGGGCTGGTTTTGTGTGACCAGCAGCAGCAGCCACAACACTACCGGGATCACTGCCACTGTTTGCGCCGCGATCCAACGCCAGAACAGCTTGCGGTTGTTATGGACGGTGATCGCCAGCACGGTAAACTGCGCGGCTCCCAGGGCGAGCGTGGTGTAGTGGGTGAGATAGGCGGCCAGGCTGCCCAGGACAAAAACGATCCACAGGCGGCGTGACGAGTGGCCGCGCAGCAGGCGCAGAAAACAGTAGGAGACCACCAGCGACAGCACAAAAATCAGCGTATAGTAGCGGGCAGTGCGCGACAGCCAGAGGTGGTATGGATTAAAGGCGACTAAGGCCCCGGCCCACAGCGCCATATCCGCATTCTGGTAGAGGCGCAGCACCACCGCCATGATCAAGGAGATGCCGCACATGCCTAACAGGACAGATGGCAGGCGCATCATCACTTCGCTGGCGTTGGGCATCAGGCGCATCAGCAGGTAATAAAACGGCATCTGGTTGCCCGCGCCGAGAATCGAATGGTAGGCGGCCTGAAAGGAACTTTCAGCCCGGTAGGCGGTCAGCACTTCGTCGGTCCACAGACTGGCGGTACCCAACCGCCAGATACGCAGCAGCAGACCAGACAGCATGATCAGGACGCTGAGCGGCAGAAAATAACGCGGAAAGCCGGTAACAATCGCTTGTGCCCGACGATCAACCGGACGAACGGCGCGTGTTTCAACGGTGGCTACAGCCAGGGGATGTCCCATGTTCACCCTCCATCAGTGCTGCGCTAGGGGCGGGGGGAAAATCCCGCCAACTATTAACGAAAATGGCTCACTCCATATCTGTACGCAGGAGCTACAATTAAGTCGCATCCGGCATGAGCGGCCATCTAATAAAAATGAGTAAATGCTCATTTTTTGAGTATTTACTCATTTTAAGATCATTTACAGGTGATAAAGTCCCCCAAAAACTAGGGGATCAGATCTTGGCGCGGCCTGCGGTGCGGGCGGAAAGGACGATCACCAGCAGGGCGAACCCAAAGAGGATGGCAACCTGACCGGCGACATCCCACAGCGACTCGCCTTTGATCATCACGTTCCGCAGGGCATCCGTCGCATAGGTGAGGGGCATGAGGTAGGAGAGCGGCTGTAACCAGCCCGGCAGGTCTTTGATTTCCCAGATCACGCCGCCGAGCAAGCCCTGTGTCACCACCACCAGGGGGATGAACTGCAACACCTGGAATTCGTTCTGGGCGAAGGTGCTGAGGAAAATGCCGAGGTTGACGGATACCATCACCAGCAGAAATTCCACCACGAAGATGTTGAGCAGGTTGCCCGCGTAGTGAATGTTGAGCACGAAGACGGTAAAGAGCAGCACCAGCACCCCTTGCAGCAGGCCAAAAACCAGGAAGCCGCCCATATAACCGACGATCACTTCCACCGGGCGGATCGGGGTGGCTTGTAAGCGTTCGAGCGTCCCGGCGACGCGCTCGCGCAGGAAGGCGATACAGGTCAGCAGGAAGAGGAAGAAAAACACGAAAAAACCGATCAATGCCGGGGCCATGTAATCGAGGGTGTCGTATTCCGAGCCGCCGTGCAGATAGGCCGAATTGACATCCAGATTGACTTTTACGGCGCTGGCGGCGGTGGTGGTCGCGGCGGAGTTCATCAGCCCGTTGACCGCCTGCAAGGAGGCGCGCTCGAAAATGGTGTCCAGGCGATCCGCGATCATCGGGTTGGAGCCTTCATAGGCGATGTCCAGGATCAGATTGGCCCCGTCGTCGCCCATTTGCATCGAGACTGTAACCGCTGCGTCCAGATCGCCCGCTTCGAGTTTGTCCTGGGCTTCGTCAGCGGTGACGGAAACAACCTTAAAATCACCAAAATCCTTGAGCACGGTTTTGAGGCGTGTGCCGGGGGTTTCACCGCCGACAGCCAGCGTTGTGTGGTCCACGATGCCGATTTCCAGCCCGCCGTTTTCGTTGCGGATCAGGACACCCAAAAACGTCAGCAGAATCACCGGGATGACAAACATCAGCGCCAGGGTACGGCGGTCTGCTAACATCTGCTGGATGACGCGCCGCGCCAGGATGAAATATCGTTTAGTGTTCATGGTGGTTGGTGACTTCCTTCTGTTCGGCAAAGGTCAAAAACGCGCGTTCCAGGTCATCTTCTCCGGCGCGTTCACGGAGCGACTGCGCGGTACCTTCCGCGATCAACTGGCCGCTGCGGACGAACCCCAGACGATCACAGCGTTCGGCTTCGTCCATGACATGGCTCGATACGAACAGCGTCACGCCGCGCTGCGTCATTTCACGGAAGTGATCCCAGAACTGGAAACGGAGCTGGGGATCGACACCTACCGTTGGCTCGTCCAGCAAAATCAGGTCCGGTTTGTGGACCAGAACCGAGGCCAGCGAGACACGCTGGCGCATGCCGCCGGACAGCGTGGAAATGCGGCTGTTACGGCGATCCGTGAGATCGACAAATTCGATGGCCTCATCAATCGCGGCCTGATCGGTGCAGCCCATCAACCCGGCGAAAAAAGCGACATTCTGGACGATGGTCAGATCGTTGTAGAGCGCGGACGCCTGGGTCATATACCCGACGCGGGACAGAACCTGTTTGTCGGGCATGGCCTGATCGAGCACGGTCACAGTGCCTTGATCGGGTTTGTGCAGGCCCATGATCACGCGGATCAAGGTGCTTTTGCCCGCACCGTTGGGGCCGAGCAAGCCGTAGATTTCGCCTTTTTGCGCCTGCAAAGTGAGGCCGCGCAAGGCATAGACACCATTTTTGAAACGTTTGTGGACGTTGTTTACGTCGATGGCATACATGGGTTTGATCCTTTACTCTTCAGCAATGCCATACAGCAGCACATGGACAAAATGTTGCGGCCATTCTTCACGCGGAACTGCACCGAAAATAAGCTGGGGGGCGAGGCGATCCGTGATGACGTAACCCAGCAGCAGCGACGCGAAGATGCGCAGCCAGATGATGGGATTGGCCTCCTTTAAACCCTCCCGCGTTTGCACCTGTTGGACGATGGCGAGCAAACGCGGGAAGGCGATGTCTTGCAGGACATGCGTAACCGTTCGCCCCTGAAATTCACGCGCGTCGATCTGCGCGAGCTGCAAAAAGTCGTAGTGCTGCGGCAGTACCGTCATCGCCAACTGCATCGCCTGCGCTAAGTATTCCGGGGCTGTCGTGGTCGTGTCGGCAATCGCCTGAAGTTGATCGAGCAACTGCGGATAGGGACTTTGCTCTTCGATCAGGGCACGAAAGATGGCCTCCTTGTTGGGAAAGTGATTGTAAATGCCCGCTACGGCGCGGTTCCCGGCGGTGCGCGCGATGTCACGCATGCTGGTACCGTTGTACCCTTTCGACAGAAAGAGTTTTTGGGCCGCTGTCATAATCTCGGCGCGGGTTTGATCGCCCTTGGTTAGGGTCTCTGGCATAGATCATCCCTCCTGAATATGAACGAACGATTGTTCATTTTTTACACAAAAAAAACAAATGAACGTTCGTTCATGAATCATTATAATCCAATCCGGTTGGGTGTCAAGTGTGAGGTGGTGAAGTTCTGACCACTATTCCAGCAGTCTTGGATTTTTGATTTTGGCGCGGCGCTTGCGCGGCTCATATTCTTCCCAATAGACGCGGTGCTCGTCGTACTGGGTGCGCGGCTTCTTCTCTTCGGCGGGATACCCGATATAGGCCATGCCCAGCGGCGTGACGTGGTCCGGCAGATTGAGAATCTCGCGCACGGGGCGGATCAGGCTCGGCATCGGGTAAATGCCGATCCAGACCGAACCGAGGCCGAGTCCGGTGGCGGCGAGCAGCATATTTTCCATCGCCGCTGAACAGTCCTGGACCCAAAAACGTTCGGCTTCGGAGGGCACATGCGCGGCCTGCACATTGCCGCAGACGATGATCGCGGCGGGGGCGTTGTAGCGGCCATTCAGCAGTTTGCCGCGAAGCTGTTCCAGGCGGGCGGGGTCGGTCACAACGATAAATTCCCAGGGCTGGCTGTTGCAGGCCGAGGGAGCCGCCATCGCCGCCTGGAGCAGTTGGATCAGCGTTTCGCGCTCGACGGGTTGATCGGTGTAGCGGCGGATGCTGCGGCGCTTGAAAATGAGGTCCAGCATAATAAGTTTCTCCTCATCACTGTGACGGTTTGCTCTTTTGTGCCAAAGGTGCGAGGTTCGGTCACGCGGACGACCTCGAAGCCCATCCGCGACCAGAACCGGAGCGCCCCGGTATTCTGCGCGACGACGCCCAACCCCAGCGCCTGCACGCCCTGTTGTGCGGCCCACGCGACCAAAGCTTCGATGATCAACGCGCCCGCGCCGTGCCCGCGATAGGCGGGATCGAGCAGCAGCAGGCCGATGAACCAGGTGTTCGCGTCGGGATAATCGCGCATCACGTCCAACACGCCGATCAACTGCGGGCCATCCCACAGGCCCAACAGCAGTTTATCATCTAAGGTTTTGCCCGGTGCGACATCTGTAAATACTTCCTCCGCCGCATGTGGACCCGGCGGGCCGCCTTCGACTACCTCAAAATAATCCGCGCAACGCTCAAACAGAGTCTGTACAAGCGAGAGGGCGGTATGGGGCAGGGCGGCGGCTGTATAGGATTGGGCGGAAAATAAATGGAATGTAACCATTTTGTAAAAAAATCCGGTTGGCGCAACTTCTGTGGAACAAACCCGTAATGTAGTGTATCAAAACGATGTGCGCAACCACAGGAGATTGAAATGAACGACTCGCTCAATAAACTACCTTCCGTCGGCAATATGATCAAGCTGATCGTTATCCTGCTGTTGGGTATGATGGCAATCGGACTGGTGATGGCAATCGTGAAGATGCTGGTTCCGCTGGTGATTGTCGCGCTGTTGGTTTTGGGCGGTTTATATCTTTACCGCCAGGTGTCGGACCCCCACCGCGCCTAAGATGACAGCAGCCCTAAGGCATGCTGGCCCTCCCATCCTTCAGCGATGCGAGGGCCATTTGTTTTTTTAGGCGCAGGGGTGCAGGAATAGATAAAAAAAACATCCAGGGTGTGTTTTGGGTTTTGTGCAACTCCGCGCCGACCTGTTCGTAATGATAGGTAACAAAACAAACGCAGAGAGAATCAGGGAGTTCACCATGAACGAGGCGCTTAACAAACTACCATCCGTCAAGAACATGATCAAACTCATCATTGTTCTGCTGCTGGGATTGATCGCCCTATCGCTGGTCATTGCCATCGCGAAACTGCTGATACCGGTGCTGATCGTTGGGCTGCTCATCCTGGGTGGAATCTACTTGTTCAGGTCGCTGTCGTCATCCGAAAAAGCCAAGCGGACCTTATAACGAAGGATAGCAAGTATGGAACTGCCTACCATTGGAAACATGATCAAGCTGGTGGTCTTTTTGGGGCTGGCGCTTATCGCGCTGAGCATTGGGCTGGCAATTCTGGCGGCGCTGCTGCCAGTGGTTATCATTGGACTGTTGGTGATGGGCGGGCTGTATCTGTACCGCTCGCTGACTCACCCCGAAAAAGCCAAGCGCACGATTTAGGTGTGGGGGATGCTGTCCCCCACCGTTCATTGGGAGAGACAAACGATGATGGAACAATTCCGCCGGATGCCGCCGCTCGCGCAGTTTCTCACGCTGATCGTGGTGATCATCGTGGCTTTCGCGCTGGTTCAGGTGGTCTTCAGCGTCCTCGCCTTCCTGTTCCGAATCATGTTTTTTGCGCTGGTTCTGGTGGGGATTCTGTGGGTGTTTGAAAGGGTTCGCAAGTAGGCGGGCCATTTATGAATGGCCCTTTCCGTTGCGCACCGATTGCAGCGGTGTGAAGATCGGCGTGTGGGTGTGGGGGTCGATGCCTACCGATCCCTCAACATGGAAGACTTCGCGCAGCATGGTTTCCGTGATCACGTCGGCGGGCGCACCTTCGGCATAGATCGTCCCCTGATTAAGCACCACCATGCGGTGGCTGAAACGCGCCGCCTGGTTGAGATCGTGCAGCACCATGACAATCGTCAGGTTGTTGGCCGCGTTCAGGGTGCGCAGCAGTTCCATCACATCCAACTGGTGACTGATGTCCAGAAAGGTTGTCGGCTCGTCGAGCAGCAGCACGCGCGGCTCCTGGGCCAGCGCCAGCGCGATCCAGGCCCGCTGACGTTCGCCGCCGGACAACGCACTCAGCCGCCGCTCTTTGAAGTCGTTCAACCCGGTCACATCCAGCGCCCAGTCTACCGCGCTGCGATCCTGCTTGCTGGAGCCGCGCCACCACGACTGGCGCGCAAAGCGCCCGCGTACGACCAGATCATGCACGGTCAGATCGTCCGGGGCAGTGGGATTCTGGGGCAGAATCGCCAACTGTTGGGCGATTTTGCGGGTAGACAGGCGGTGCAGGGCGCGGTCATTCAGATAGACCACACCGTGCATCGGGCGCATCAGCCGGGCGAGGGCGCGCAGAATCGTGCTTTTGCCCGATCCATTGGGGCCGACCAGCGTCACAATTTCGCCCGGCGCGACACTGAACGCCAGATCGCGCACTACCGGGGCGCTGCGCCGGTAGCCCAGGCTGAGTTTTTCCGTAGCTAAAATTGACATTACCACTGGGATCGCCTCGCACGCACTAACCACATAAACAAGGGACCACCGATCACGGCGGTGATGATGCCCACCGGGAACTGCTGGTTGGTCTGCTGGTCGATCAGCCAGCGCGGGAAATACACACGCGCCGCGGTATCCGCCCAGACCATCAGCGCCGCGCCGAGAATGCCGCTGGTGGGAATCAGGTAGCGGAAATCGGAACCGACCAGCCGCCGCGCGATGAACGGCACCAGCAGCCCGACGAATCCGACTAATCCGGCCACAGACACCGAACTCCCGGCGAGCAGAGCGGCGCAGGCGCTCATCAGAAAGCGCGTCCAGGCGACGTTCAGCCCCAGGCCCTGCGCGACTTCATCGCCCAGCGCGAGCACATTCGCCCGCCGCGCCAGCAGCAGCGCCGCAAACAGCCCAATGAGGGTATAGGGCGCGATGAGATAATACTCGGTCCAATCGGCAGTGTACAGGCCGCCGACCAGCCATAGGAAGACGATCTGCCCGCCGACCTCGACATTCATCACCACAATGGTGGTGGTGAACGCGCCGAACATGGCGGTCAGCGCGACTCCGGCCAGCACCAGCCGCGTCGTCGTGATGCCGGTGCCGTCCCAGGCCACCGCATAGACAATCAGCGCGCCGATGAGGGAGCCGATAAAGGCGGCAATGGCGGCGGTGTGCGAGGCGTTGCCCGATCCGCCTTCGACTTCGAGCAGCACATAGGCGGCGGCTAAACCCCCGCCCGCTGATACCCCTAAAATATACGGGTCGGCCAGCGGGGAACGCAGCGCACCCTGTAACATGGTGCCCGCCACCGCGAGATTCATGCCGACCAGCGCGCCAACCAACGCCCGCGCCAACCGCTGTTCGTGGACGATGGTCCACCACACGGGCACTTTGCTGACGGTGGTGCCGTTGGGCATCTCCTTGAATTCTTCCACCTCGGATCGGCTTTGCAGCCCTTTGATCACCTGATCGGTGGGAATATCGACGCTGCCGCGCTGCAAGGTAATCACCAGGCCGATCAGCAGCAGCGCCCCGCAGAAAATCAGCGCCAGCACGCGCGTAACCAGCCGCCAGCGTTCGGGATCGGACTGAAAGCGTGTATTCATTATTCGCCGGTCGTGCCGCCGAAAAAGAGCGCATAGAGTTGCAGCAGCGCCTCGGTGAAACGCGGGCCGGGCGCTTCCAGGAACAGGCGGTTATCGAGTTCGTACACGGTTCCGGCCTGGACCGCCGACAGCGCCGACCATGTGGCATCCGCAGCCATATCTTCGGGGATCGGGATCGCGCCCGGCCCGCCGCGCGTGACAGTGAAAATGAGGTCGGGATCGGCTTCCAGGATACTTTCGATGCTCAACTGGGCATAACCGGGGAACGGCCCGTCGTCCGGTTCGCCGTCGGCCACATTCACGCCGCCCAACCGCCGGAGCATATCGCCCAGATACGTCGCGGATTTGCCGAAATTGGGCTGTTGCAGCGTGCCCACCACGATCAGAACGCTGGGACCGTTTTCGCCAACCGCTAAGTTATCGACCAGCGCCAGAAAATCGTCGTAGGATCGAGCGAGATAGTCGGCGTTCGTCTCGTGCCATGTCACTTGCCCGATCAGCCGGATGTTGGCGGGCACGTCGGCGGCGGTCATGGTCATCACAAAAAAGGTTGGAGCAATCACTTCAAGCTGGTCAATTAACTGCGCCTGAAGCTGGGCATTGGCAATAATCAGATCGGGTTCCAGCGCGGCTAAGGCTTCGAGATCAGGCTGGTAGCCCGTCCCAAAGGTGGGGAGGTTCGCCACTGCCGGGTTTTCGATGCCCAGGGTCACGCCGGGCGGGGTGATGTCCAACGCCAGTAACATTTCGATGATCGAGGCGCTCATTCCGACCACCCGCTGGGGGGGCGTTTCGATGGTTACGTCGCGGCCCAGCGCATCGGTGACGGTTCGCGCTTCCTGGGCGTGTGCGGGCGGAACGCCGAACACCGCGCCCAGCGTCATGGCGGCGATCAGTAAACCACGCGCAAGAAAAAAGCGGTTCATCTAAATTTTCTCCTCAAGTCGTGTGACAGCGACACCTAAAAAGCATTTAAGATTGTAGCGGCGGAACAGATGCGCAGCAATCGAGGAATCTATAAAAAGCTGAGTCAATGTGGCAGAATCTATCAAACCGCCCCGACTTGAACAACTTTCTTATCCGATCTAAACTGAAGCGAAGCAAGGGAAAAGGATAAACAACATGGCTGTGACACGCGCGATCAATATCATGATCATTCATGGCATCGGTTGGGGAGATCGGGGGACAACGTATGGCCGCCCGCTCGAAGATGGGATTCGCCGCGAATTTGACCGGGTGATCCGGCGTTTTAAGCTGGATGAAGATTTGCGCCGCGCCGCCAAAGGCAAACAGGCGCTGCGCTTCGAGTGCGTCTGCTGGGATCCGGTGACGCAAACGCCGCAGGATGCCCTGCTGCGGGTGATGTTCGGGCGGGCCGGGCTGCGTGGGCGGCTCAGTCTGTCACGGACAATGCGCCGCAATATGATCGGGCTGCTGGGCGATGTTACCGCCTACGAGCGCGATGCGAACAACAAGGTTTATCAGGCGATTCATGCCGAAGTCCAAAAATGCGCGCAGGCGCTGCGCGAGGCCAGTTCCAATGAGCGCGACGAAAACGGGTACGCGCCGCTGAGTATTATCGGGCACAGCCTGGGCAGCGTGATCGCATCCGACTTCGTGTGGGATCATGCCCTCAAACACAGCCATCTGCTCGATGGTTATCAACTCGCGCTGCACAACATGTTCCTGATGGGGTCGCCGATGGCGGTCTATGCGCTGCGCGGGAATGCCTACGGCGGCAAAGAAAGCATCCGCGAGGCGCTGGACTGCCCGGTGCAGGTGGAGCCGGAATATGGCATGTGGCTGAATATGTATGACCGGCAGGACGCGATTGGTTTTCCGCTGGAACCTATCGAATCGTACAAAAAAGAGGGCGTGATTGATCGCGAAGTGAAAGCGGGTAACTGGATGACCGGGTGGAATCTGGGCAGCCATACCGGGTATTGGAAGAGCGAGGAAGTCTGGCGTTTCATCGGACACAAGCTGGCGATTGACTGGGCGCGGATCAACGATCCGG
>CAYYNB010000044.1:0-21608 GCA_964472565.1 uncultured Anaerolineaceae bacterium | reverse complement strand
ACCGAAACCACCGGCATCGGCAAAACGGATGAGATCGTGCAGCTTGGGGTGGTGGATCACAGTGGGGAAGTGCTGATCAGCACCCTGGTCAAACCTGTTCATCCGATTTCGCCTGAAGCCCAGGCTGTCCACGGCCTCACTGCTGCCCACTTGATTGATGCCCCCGGCTTTCCCGGCGTCTACGATCAACTCGCGGCGGTTCTGAGCGGGCGCTGTGTGGTCGTCTATAATGCCGACTTTGATCGTAAAATTTTGGAACAAACGTGTCGGCGCTACAAAAAGCCGCTGATCGAACCCGCTGAATGGATGTGCGCGATGAAGCAGTATGCCCAGTTTCGCGGCGTCCGAAAAGGGAATGATTTCCGCTGGTTCAGGTTGACCGAGGCGTGCGCCCATGAAGCGGTTTTTGTTGGGCGCGCGCACAGCGCGGTAGATGACTGCGTGCTGACGCTGCACTTGATCCAAAAAATGGCAGAAAACTACAAGCAATAAATTCACGCGACAAGCAGCAGGGATGACACACGCCATCCCTGCCCGATCCGGTTAGCGCCGGAACCAGTTACGATCTCTGCCGGTCAAATCATCAAGACGCTGCATATCCTCATCGCTCAAACGCAGCCCCGCCGCCCCCAACGATTCATCTAACTGTTCCACCGTGTTCGCCCCGATAATCGGCGCGGTGATATAGGGCAGTGTCAGCAGCCAGCCCAGCGCCATCTGTGTGATCGTTTTGCCGCGCGCCTGGCCCATCTCGCGCAGGGCGTCCAGCAGCGCGAAATTTTGTTCAGTGCGATAGCGCTCCATGCGGTTACTGCCCGCGCCGCGCGCATCCGAGGGGGTATGGTCGCGGGTATATTTGCCGGTCAGAAAACCGCCCGCCAATGGGCTGTAGGGAATCATGCCGACGTCTTGATCCAGGCACAGCGCAGCCAGGTCCGGTTCGACTTCGGCCCGGTTGAGCAGGTGATAATGCGGCTGGATGCTCTCAAACCGTGCCCACTGGAATTTATCGCTGATCCACAGGGCTTTCGTCAGGTGCCACGATGCATAATTGCTCGCGCCGATATACCGCACCTTGCCCGCCGTGATGAGATCGTCCAGCGCGCGCAGCGTCTCTTCCAGCGGGGTATCCCAGTCGGGGTGGTGAGCCTGGTAGAGATCAATATAGTCGGTTTGCAGGCGGCGCAGGCTGTCATCGACGGCGCGCAGGATATGCTGGCGGCTCAGCCCTTCGCCCGTCGGTCCCGGCCACATCCGCCCGCGCACCTTCGTCGCGATGATCACCTGTTCGCGCGGCTTATGGCGCAGCCAGTTACCAATGATCCGCTCGGCGGTGCCGACTTCATTGCCCGGTGCCCAAAAACTATACACATTGGCGGTGTCGATAAAGTTGATCCCGGCGTCCCAGGCACGATCCAACACCTGATATGACTGTTCTTCGGTGCTGGTCCAGCGAAAGGTCATGGTACCTAGGCATAACTCGCTCACTTTTAACCCGGTGCGGCCTAACTTACGGTAATCCATATAGCAGCCCTTTCTGAAAAGATGTTTTGTAATTGATTCTCATTCCGCACCGGCTGATCTGCCAATGTGTTTTTTGATATGTTAGCTCATTTCTTAATAGATACACAATGTTGTCTTAATGTTTACTTTGGTATAAAGTAGAAGCACAACTCCTAGCAGGGCCGGAGCGGGGCGTGGTACTACAAATTATCCTCATTATCTCGATACTTCTCCAGTTGATGGCTGCGATTCTGGTGCTGCGCCTGATCCCCTTCACTGGGCACCAGCGCGCCTGGCTGTTGATAGCTTTGGCCGTCTTGCTGATGGCGCTGCGGCGTATCGCTTTTTTTGTTGGCCTAGTCAGCGATAATTCGGATTTCAGTCTCAATGCGGAAGTCCTCGGTTTGTTTATTTCGATCCTGCTGGTGCTGGGTATCAGCAGCATCAAACCGCTGATCCGGTTGATTCAGAATGCGCATGCCGAAATGGAGAAGCGCGTCAACGAACGCACCGACGCGCTAGCCCGGCTCAACACGGTGTTGGAAAACGAAATTATTGAACGCCTGCTGCTCGAACGCGCCCTGCGGACCTCGGAGGCCCACTATCGCGCAGTGGTTGAAGATCAGACGGAACTGATCTGCCGCTTTTTGGCGGACGGAACCCTGACCTTTGTCAACGCCGCGTTTGGCCGTTATTTTGGCAGGTCGCCCGAAGCTTTGATCAGCGATAATTTTTTTGCGATTGTAGGCGATGCGGCGGCGGTTATTCAAGCCCAGCTTCAAACCGGACCCGCAGCGACCCCGCCGCTTGTTCAGACCGTCACCTTAGAGATCGGGGGACGGTGGCAGCAGTGGACGATCCGGGGAATCTATGATGAGGCGCGTACCCTGGTGGTGTATCAGGTGGTCGGCCACGACATCAGCGACCTGATCCAGCACCAGCAGGCCTTGCTGGAAGCGCGGGAACTGCTGGAACGCCGCGTGCAAGAGCGTACCGCCGAACTGAGCGCGGCGAATGAACAGTTGCAGCGGGAGATCGCCGAACGCGAACGGGCCGAAGCTGCGCTGCGCGAGAGCGAAGAGCGCTACCGCATTATTTCAGAGATCAGCTCCGACTATGCGTTCAGTTACCGGGTGGAGCCGGACGGTCATACCGTCCCCGAATGGACCACCGGGGCGGCGCAGCGGATTACCGGCTTAAGTCAGGCCGAACTGCTGGATGCCGGCAGACGCGCCCGGCTGATTCATCCGGACGATATGAACAAGGCGCATGAGCGCTACAGCCGGTTGCTGCGCGGTGAAATGGATGTCACCGATCTGCGCATTATGACGCGGCAGGGTGAACTGCGCTGGCTGCGCACTTATGGCAAACCGATCTGGGATGAAGACCAAAAACGCGTGGTCCGTATTTATGGCGCATCGCAGGATATCACGCAGCGCAAGCTGGCCGAAGAAGCCCTGCGCGAAGCCAAGCAGCGCTATGAAATGGCGGCTGGGGCCGGACGTACCGGGATGTTTGATTATAACCCCCTGACCGGCAGCCTTTATGTCGATGCCAGCATCAAGGCGATGTTGGGCTATGCGCCGGATGAAATTGAAGACAGCATCGATATGTGGCTCCGGTTGCTCACGCCCGCCACGCGTGCCGCGACGATCCAACTGGTGCGTGACCAGTTGCAGGGTGACGGCACCGCGATTGAGTTTATCCAGCAGTTTGAACACAAAAACGGCAGCAAACGGTGGCTGTTGGGGCGCGGCAGCATCACCCGTGCGCCCAATGGCCAGGCGATCCGTGTGTTGGGGACGAATACCGACATCACGGATCGCAGAGCCGTTGAGCAGGCACTGCGCGTCCAGAAAGCGTTCCTCTATCAGGTCATCGACTCGATCCCGAACCTGATTTTCGCCAAAGATCGGGATGGGCGCTACACGATGGTGAATAAAGCGATGGCCGAACGGCACGGCAGCACGTTTCAGGCGCTGTTGGGCAAACGCGACGAGGATATCAACCTCAATCGTGCCCAGGTGGAATATTATCGCCAGCAGGATCAACAGGTGTTTGACAGCGGCGAACCGCTGTTGGTGCTCGAAGAATCGATCACCGCGTCCGGTTCAAACGAAGTCTATTGGTATCAGGCGCATAAGGTGCCGCTTTTTTCACCCGATGGCGAAGTGGAATATGTGCTGGGTGTCTCGACTGACATCACCCAGCGTAAGTTAATAGAAGAACGGCTGAGCCAGCGCGAAGAATGGCTGCGCACACTGATCAACGCGACGCCGGACATCATATGTGTGAAAGATGGTATTGGGCGCTGGCTGGTCGCGAATGACGCCGATCTCAAGGTGTTCCAGCTTGAAGGTGTCAATTATGTGGACCAAACGGATGCTGATCTGGCCGCCTATACGCCGTTTTACCGTGACGCCTTTTTAGGCTGCATGGAGACGGACGAACGCGCCTGGAACGCCGGCAGGACAACGCAGGGTGAAGAGGAAATTCCGCTGCCGGATGGCACATATCGCGTGTTTGACATCATCAAGGTGCCGTTGTTTAACGAGGATGGCAGCCGGAAGGGGCTGGTGGTGGTGGGGCGCGATGTCACCGCGCGGAAGGCTGCCGAACAGCAGGCGGTGCAGTTGGAAATCGAAAAAAACCGGGTCAAGATGCTGGCCGACTTTATCCGCGATTCGTCGCACGAATTCGGAACGGCCCTGTCTGTCATCAACACCAGCCTCTATTTGCTGAATCAGGTTCATGATCCGGCTAAACAAAAAAGCCACCTGAACTTGCTTGATAAGCAGATTGCCTATCTCCAGAGTCTGGTCGAAGGGTTGATCACCATGTCGCGGCTGGACAGCGGGCTGGATTTTGTCTTCCAATCCATTGATGTGAATTACCTGCTGCATAACATCTGCACGCGCCTGGCGGTCCAGGTCGAACAGGCGAATCTGGCCCTGGTGACGAACCTGGCGCAAAATCTACCCTCGGTGATGTCCGACCAGACGCATTTACAGCGCGCGATTATGAATATTGTGGACAACGCGGTGAAATATACGCCGGGGCCGGGGATCATTACCTTCTGCACGGGGGTGCAGGACGGCCACATTATGATCGAAATCAGCGATACCGGCATGGGGATCGGTGAGGCCGATCTTCCGCATATCTTCGAGCGTTTCTACCGGGCCGATCATTCGCGCACCAGCCGCCGGATCGGGTTGGGGCTGTCGATTGCCAAGAAGATTATCGAAGCGCATCACGGCACGATTACCGCTGAAAGCACGCTCGGCCAGGGCAGCACCTTCCGGGTCTTTTTGCCGATTAACGCCAGTTAAACTATATTCCCTGTGTTTCGGTTTCGATCCGTCAGAGGGCCATATGTTTAGCTATGTAAAACGCGCGTTGTGGATCGTCTTGATGGCAACCGGCCTGATGGTTATGGCCTGGGGCGCGACGACTGCCGCTCAAGACCTCGCCCAGAATCCAACCCCGACACCGGCTTATGGGCCGGTCATCACGGCGGCACCAGCCACCAGCGCCCCGCCAACCAGCGCGGCAGCAACGGCGGCACCAACCATGACCCCCTCTCCCACGAAGCTGCTTCCTACGCTCACCCCGACGCCAACCGGATCACCGGGGACGCCGACGATCAGCCCGACGCCGCTGCCCACCTATCGCGCTGATGTGATGGGCGTGCAGATGGACCCCAACCTGTCACAGGAAGATTTTGAGTTTGGCTTATGGTTGGCGAAACGGTTGGGGATCAAGTGGATCAAATTCCAGTTCGCCTGGGACTTGCTGGAACCGCAGCAGGGCACCCTCAGCGACCTGTTTTACACCTACCGCATTTATGTTCAGCGGGCGGACGCCGAAGGCTTTAATGTGATGATCAGCCTGGTGAAAGCTCCCGATTGGGCGCGTTCGACAGCCGAAGAAGAAGGGCCGCCCAACGATCCGCAGGCGCTCGCCAACTTTATCACACGCATGATGGGTGAGGTGCGCGCCGATCTGTATGGCAATTCCTATTTTGATGCCATCGAAGTCTGGAACGAACCGAATCTGCGGCGCGAATGGAACGGCGGCACGATCAGCGGCGCGGAGTATATGCGCTATTTTAATGTCGCCTACAACGCGATCCGGGCTGGGGAAGGTGGACAGCACCCCCTGATCGTCACGGCGGGGTTGGCTCCGACGGGTATCAACGATGGCACAACGGCAGTGGATGATCGCCAGTTTTTGCGCCAGATGTATGATGCCGGGTTGAACAACGGGGCTTATCAGAATATCGCTGTGGGCGTTCACCCGTATGGGGCCGCGAATCCCCCCGACGCGCGCTGCTGTGTGACCGGCACCCCGGCCTACAACGAGCATCCATCCTGGTTTTTCCTGGATACGCTCGAAGATTATCACGCCATCATGCAGGAATATGGCGATTCTACGCACCAGCTCTGGGCGACGGAATTCGGCTGGGGAACCTGGGACGGGTTTATGACGGAAGAAGGCGAACCGGCCCCGCCGCCCGCCGATCCGCCTTATATCCAATGGCTGACCGAAGATCAGCAGGCCAATTATGTGATGCGCGCGTTTGAGATCGGCCAGAGCCTGCCCTATGTCGGCGTGATGATGCTGTGGAATCTGAATTTCGGCGGTCAGAAATTTATTGATCTGCAAGACCCCCAGGCTTCCTATTCGCTGCTAAAACCGGGCGTTGATCCGCTGCGCCCCGCCTTCAAACTGCTGGAAGCCGCACCCAAAACGACCCCCTAACGACTGTCTACGGAGGGGTGTCAGACCGGCATCCCTCCATGCTCTCACTTTCTCTGCCGTCCACTTGAACCTACTTGAGGTAATGGGATGCTGAAATTGTATTCATGGAACGTGAACGGGATTCGCGCCGCGCACAAACGCGGTCTGCTCGATTGGATCGCCGAGGTGCAGCCCGACATCCTGTGTTTGCAAGAAACCAAAGCCAGCCCCGCCCAGCTTGATCCGCTGCTGCTGACGCCGCCGGGTTATACGAGCTACTGGGCGCATTCGGTGCGGCCCGGTTACAGCGGGGTCGCGGTCTACACCAAGATCGAACCGCAGCAGGTGCAGATCGGCCTGGGTATCCCCGAATTTGATGCCGAAGGGCGCACTGTGATCGCGGAATATGCAGACTTTGTATTCATCGGGGCCTATTTTCCCAACGGCGGGCAGGATAACAGCCGCGTGCCGTTTAAAATGGCCTATAAGGCGGCGTTTCTCGCGTTGTGCGACCAACTGCGCGCGGCAGGCAAATCGGTTATCTTCTGCGGCGATGTGAACACGGCACACCGCGCTATTGATCTGGCGCGCCCGAAGGAAAATAGCAAAAATACCGGGTTTCTGCCCGAAGAACGCGCCTGGATCGATGAAGTCGTGCAGCACGGCTATGTGGATATTTTCCGCGCGTTGCAGCCTGAACTCACCGGGGCGTATACGTGGTGGCCGTTCTGGGGTGGCGCGCGAACGCGGAACGTGGGCTGGCGCATCGACTACTTTTTCATCTCGCCCGATCTGCGCCCGCGTGTGCATACCGCAGCCATCCATCCTGATGTGATGGGGTCCGATCACTGCCCGATCAGCCTGCTGCTGGAATGATCTTGACACGTGCTGCATAAACGGCGATCATAATTGACTGAGTAAAAATACTTGAGCAAAGGTTAAGACTCGAACGGGTCTGGTAGCGATGTATTCACCTGATGATTCACTCCCCCACGAAATCCAGCAACGTAATTTTCGCCACCTTGTTTTTGATATTGGGTGGTTCGGATTAGGCATTCCCGCCACCGCGCGCTTTTTGTCCGTCTATGCGATCCGGCTGGATGCGTCGGCCTTTCTGCTCAGCCTGATGACCTCGCTGCCCGCGATTACCGCGATGTTGAGTTCGATGTTATCCGGGTGGTGGCGCAGCCGCTACGCGACCACCGTTCAGGCGCAGTTCTGGCCCGGTTTTGGCTTCCGGCTGGTGTTTTTGCTGCCCGCCCTGACCCCATTTTTCCCCGACGACTGGCAGACCTACTGGTTGGTCATTGCGGTCACGCTGCCCGCTTTCGCCCAGGGGGTGTCGTCGGTGACTTTTTTGGTGCTGATGCGCGAGGGAGTAGGGATCAAAGCCTTGGCCGCGCTCACCAGCCGCCGCTCGTTGGTCTTTAACAGCATGTTTGGGATCGGCACGCTGGTGTTTGGCGTCTGGCTGCAAGAGGTCGGCTTCCCCCACAATTACCAACTGATGTTTATCGCCGCCTTTGGGTTGTCCCTGATGAGTATGTGGCATGTCCAGCAGGTGCGCACCACGAGCACGGAAGTTCGTATCCCGGCGGGACAGCCGAAAGTCCGGCCCTGGCAGGTGCCCTCTTTTCAGCGGGTCGCGTTTGTGCTGATCACCACGCATGTCACGTTTTTTGTGCTGGCGGCGATTATCCCGCTGCGGCTGGTGGATGAGCTGGACGCGGGCGAAGAGTTTATGTCCTATTTTGGTGTGGCCGAACTCGCGGCGGCGGCTACGATGGCTTTCATGGCACACCGCATTCTGAGCAAGCTTGGTAATCTGCGTACCATGTCGCTGGCAATGATCGGGACGGCGTTAGCGGCCCTGATTCTCGGTCTGACCTCCAACCTGAATGTAACCCTCTTCGCCAGCGCGCTGTCGGGCGGGACGTGGGTTCTGGTATCGCTGGCGGCGTTTAACTTTTTCAGCGAACATACCCCGCCTGAAAGCCTCACATCCTATTCGACGCTGTTTAACCAGATCGTCTCGCTCAGCATTTTTGTCGGGCCGATGATCGGCAGCCAGTTGGACGGTGTGGGCCTCGAACTGACGACTATTCTGTTCATTGGCGCTGCCCTGCGCGCGCTGGCGGCGGGGTTGACGCTGATCAACCCCTTCGAGCGGGTGCGCCGCCCGGTTTCCGGCGCGTAAACGAAACGTTTATGCACTGCCAAGATAGTTCTTACACGGCGTTGAGGTGATTCTTATATGCGTGTGGCATTCTAGTCTCATCACACAATAAGGAGTGCCTGAGATGATGAGATTAGCGACAACCGATGTTCGCCCCGCGATGGACGTACTCGAAAGTGATAAGGGATTTATTGTACGGGTAGAAGTTCCCGGTATCGCGCCGGAAAAGCTCGATGTGCAGGTGGATGGTGATCTGCTGACCATTCGCGGCGAGATGGACCAGCCGGTGGACGGCGAGCGCTACCATTACCGCGAGCGCCGCGCCGGGAGTTTTAAGCGCACGCTTCGTTTGGCCGACACGCTGGATACGCAGGGCATTCAAGCGACGTATCAGAACGGTCTGCTGACTCTCGATCTGCCCAAAACGCCGAAAATCGAGCCGAAGCGGATCGAAGTCAAAATCCAGTAAGCGCTTCTCATGCAAAGCCGAACGCCGGGATCACAACCCCGGCGTTTTTGGGTGCTGCTGCGGGAGTATGCCCCTGATCACCACAACTCGATACCAATGATAAGCCCGATTGGACTTCCGCTCGTTTTCTTTGAAATTGAGTCAAGCATCTCCCTCAGCACGCTGAAGAGATCGTCTTTAGGCACTTCTCGTTTCTCTCCGGCATCGGACTCGTTGGGGTTTAGGGGAGTCAAAAAGAGCCTGATGTTCGTGGTCCAGGCTTCGAGAAACTCTCGAAGCTCGTCCTTGAAAGTTTCTTCCCGGCGATCATATTCTTTTTTGGCTTCGCTTTCACCACGAATAGGGTAGCAGGTCAGAAGAATAACCTTTTCCTTTGAGGGCAGAATTTCATCCAGAGTATAGAGCGCTTTTCCAGCCAGCCGCCCCCACTTCGATGAATCAAAAGGGAATATGACGCTTTTGGCCTGTTGAATCATAGCTTTTTTGACGGGATGCTCTCTTGGCGAAGTCGTATAAAGAACACAGTCCCTAAATCCATTCACCCCTACAACTGCCATTGAATATTCATAGGCAGCGACGGCTACTTCGGCCCCTTCGGCAAAATCTTTCCGGCTCTCGCGGACACGCCCCCCTGTGAAGTACCAATTGGGATGAGCCTCTTCTGACTGTTTTTGAACGGCGGGAAGTATGCCGAGATGATTCGTCATCACTACCGAAACGGTTGAGCGCCTTTCTCTCGAATCACGAAATATTCTTTCAAGCGCAAAAATATTCGTGGTTCCACCGTCTACGGCAACTGCTTCTTCACAGGCATTTTCTCTCAGATAATAGGCCGTGTATAAACCGATACATTGCTTTTCAATTTCAAATCTTCTGCCGCGCTCGTCATAATTATCGATTGGAAACTGCTCTTTGACAGCTTTAACCAGTTCCGACATTCCCGATTTGTATTGGGGACCGCGCAAGTCAATATAATCGGTGGTTTTAAGGCATAATGGTATAGCTTCTTTTGGATCGCCATCAACTAAAACAGGAAATACAGGCAAATTTATATCTATCGCGGTGTTGACCTCTGCGATAACCCATTTGGAGTGCGCGGCATTGGGCGACAGCGCAACGACCATGCAAATCGCCTTCTCTATTTTGTCTCGAATCGTCTTATCCCAGAGCGAATCGCCTTTTTTAATTGATTCATCGCGCCAAACTTCGATGCCTTCATTTTCAAGATCAAGGGATATGCTGTTCATGAAAACATAATCATCTTGCGTATAGCTCATGAAAATGTGACTCATATTTTCGCGCCCCTGAATATGTTCAAATCATCACTTACTATATTATACTTTGAAACACCTATTATTTTTTATACAGGCCGTAGGGGATTTTGATCACTGGCAGGTTGGGGCTTTGATGCAAAACCTGCCAGTGATCGAGGCAAAAATTTACGGGTGAGCGCTGGTGTTTATTTCCCGTAATACGCCAGCAGCGACGCGCCCAGTTGATCCAGGCACGGTGTCACGTCATACCACTGCGCGCCAGACCCGACGCTCCACAGGTGGAAGCCTTTGATATACGGGTCTTCCTCCAGTTGGTAGGTGTACTGGATCGTATCGCGCACGACGGCTTCACAGCCCGGATCAATTGTCCCGCCGCCGATGCCAAATTCCGTGATATACACGGGCAGATTGGCCGCAACAGGCAGCACTTGATCCAGCCGCTGGGCCATCAGGCGGTGGCGGAACACCACCCACACATCCGATTCCGACGCCAGTTTGTCATCCTCCAGGCTGTAGGCATGGAGGCCGATGCCGTTCATCAACCCGTTGGGGCATGGATGCTGCGCGGCGTATTCGTAGGCGGGCAGCAGTTGATCGAACTGATCCATCGGCGGCGTTGCGCCGGGCAGCGCAAACAGCAGCAGGCAGTAACCCGCCTCGTTGGCGATGCGCATCGTTTCAATCGAGAACTCGGCCAGCCAGTCCAGCGGGGCCGGGCATTCGTTGATCGGCTCGAAATAATCGGCTGATACGTTTTCCCAGTGCGGCAGTACGCCCGCCATCCATTCCTGGGCGGTTAACACCGGATCGGGCAGCGTATCCGTAAAGAGCGCTTCGGGGCAGTCCCAGAAGCCAAAATCGGTCAGAATCGAGCGGTAAACGGTGGTAGTCTGCGGCGAGGCTTCTTTGATTTTGACCAGCAGCGTTTCCGTGCCGTTTAGCCCCTTCACCGTGCCCATCGGGATCCCACGAGCGGCCAAAAGCTGCACCAGATTCATCACTTCGCGTTCGCCGGTCATGCTGATGATATGCAGCCCGGCCAGCGTCGTATTCGGCGTATTGCCCCGCAGAATCTCGCAGGCGCGCATGCTGTCGAGCGCGGCCTGATCGCCCAACTGCACCCATCCCCCCGCTGTTTTGGCCCATTGGCTGCCGCTGGCGTCAGTTGTGATTTCGCTTACGTCCAGCGCCTGGCGAATGGCGGCGGTGCCCCGCGCCGGAGATGCGGTGCTTGGTTCGGTGTAGAGCGTCACCTGTTCCGCGTTGATGATCACCGGGCAGGGGCGCGCGCTGACCGCCATCGGCAGCGCGGTATGCAGCGGTTCGGGCGTAAAGTCGGGGCCGACAATCGGACCGAACTGTCCCCCCGCCGCCGGGGTTGATGTCGCCTGGGCTGCAACCTGCGCCGGAGTCTGAGTCGGGGCACTGGTTGGTGCGGGCGTCTCAGTCGGCGCTAAGGTGGGCGAACTCGTCACGGTGGGATCAGATGGCGCGGTGGGTTCCGCCAGCGCGACGGTTTCCGGCGTGTTGGTCGTGGAATCCGTTGGCGGCGTGCTGGTGACAGTCGCCTCGGCGGGGGTGGGCGTGACATAAACCAGAATCGGCGTGAGCGTTTCGGCGGCATCCGTATCGTCACCGCAGGCGGTCAAACTCAGCGCCCCAACGAGTAGTAGGACTGTGATTAGTGAAAAGCGGGATATATTGTTCATGTTGTAGAGTGTATATTCTCCCCGCTCAATGGACAAAATTTGTGTATGAGAAGAGACACAGTAGGAGGCAGGTTTGCAAGCCTGCCTCCTACCTTCGATAACCTGGAATCTTTATTGGGTGTCAGTCGAAAATTGAGGCGTTATTCCTGCCCCGGCACATCGAAGGTGAATGTCCAGGGGCCTTCAAATTTCGGCGTGAACCGATCCATGATGGTCGCGGTGATCAGCCCCAGGTCGGCCCCATCGGGGGCTTCCACGATCTCCCAGTTAGCTTCATCCAGGAACTGGACCACCACATCCGACTCAGCAAACGCGGCGATCAATTCCTCCTGCGTATAGTCTGGGAACCCGGCGAACTCGTCAATGGTCAGGGTCCAGGTTGCCGCCTGTTGGTCATAGGAGGCGAGGAAGCCCAACTCATAGCAGTGACGATCATCCACCAGATCCGAACCGCCACTCAACGGATTTAGCTCCGTCGGGCCGGCATTCAGCGCGCCATAGGGCAGCCACAGATCGCGGTACCAGGCGGCATCAGGATCATCCGACTCGGCGCAGAAGTTCATGTGCGTCAGCGATGGGGTGATCGATACCGTATCCAGCGTTACTGCTGCGCCATTGGCTGCCACCGTCTGCCCGACTTCGATTTCGACTGCCAGATAAAACGGCACCGTAAATTCGAAGACAAACGGGCCAATCGGTTCTTCCAGCGGCGGAAGCGCAGTCGGGGCGGGCGTTGAATTTTCGGTACTGCTGCCGCCCCCCCCCCCGCCACCACCACCACCGCCACCGCCGCCAGCAGCCGAAGTCGCGGTAGACTGGCTTACGAGCGTAATTTCCAGCCGCAGCGCTACTTCTTCAGGATCGCCCTGGATGGCCTGCCCGTCGAAATTGTTGTTTCCGGCAATCTCGATGGCACCATCGCTGCCGCCCCCCCCGCCGCCACCGAACATCGGCGGGACCATATTACCCTGAGCATCATACAACATGACATCGGGCCGAAATTCCACATTTCCAAGCGGCCCGGCTATCGAATACGCCACTGAAATCCGGTGCGCATCCGCATACGCCCAATCGAGCGTCACTTGCACACCCTCGATAGTCACTTGTTCCCCAATCGGTGTGATCAGGTTGTCGTCCTGAATATGCTCCAAACCCGGATCACCATCCTGCCGCTTGCCGCCCTGGTAAAAGGCATACGTGACGGCGCTGATCATCAGCGACAGCACCAGCAGGGCGGTCACCCAACTCAACCGCCGTACGGGTGGCACCCAGCGCGACGCCTTGCGGCGGGGTTCCAGGTGCGGTTGCAGCCGCGACCATAGTTTGTGTTCTTCAGGAATATCATGTTCTGCCATGTCTTTGATCACCTGTTTGAGTGTTTTATCATCCATATTCGCCCCCACGCTGGTGCGCGGTATCTTCTGTTGATGAACGCAGCAGCCCGCGTAACCGTTTCCGCGCCGCATGCAGCCGCCAGCGGACCGTCCCCGGCGCGATGTCCAACTCATCTGACATTTCATCATCGCTCAGTTCCAGGTAGTACCGCAGCACAACCGCCGCGCGCTGCTCTGGCGAAAGTTGATCCAGAGCCTCCCACACGATCTGCCGCAGTTCCGCCCGTTCGGCCTCGTCATCCGGCCCCGGACGCGGATCCGGCAGCAGCTCGGCAAAAGTCGATGCGCTGGCTGGCGTTGGCCCATCTAACGACAGGCTGCGCTGCTGCTGGCGAGCGGCGCGCAAGGCCGCATTCACCACGCTGCGCATAAACCAGGGCGCAAAGGCCCGTTGTTCATCAAACTGATCCATACGCTGGTAAATTTGCAGAAACGTATTCTGAACGACATCTTCGGCCAGCGCCTGGTCATGGGTAATGAGATAGGCTGTGCGAACCGCCCGAACTTCATACCGCTCGACCAGGTGCGCCAATCCGCTGATGTCGCCCCGTTTTAGGCGGCGTATTGCCGTTTTTTCATTCAATCCGTTCCTCCGGTCATGAGCGCTCACACTGTATATATCATTCCTGCCTCAAAACTGTTTGAGATTGGGCCTTTTCCCCTGAAGACCCTCTTGACATCTATGCAAATCTCACCTACGATTAGTGACGTAGTGGAGTAGGCTGTTCGGCGAACATGAACCAACGGTGCAGTAGTTGTTTTGCCAGTACTAGCTCCTATCCCCACAACAACAACCGATTTTCTTTTAACTGGGAAGGAGTTCCCCCCAAATGTCAACTAATCGTGTGCAAGGTACTGTCAAGTGGTTCAACGCTCAGAAGGGCTTCGGCTTCATTCAGCGCGAAAATGGCCCCGATGTCTTCGTTCACCACAGCGCGATCCAGAGCACTGGCTACCGCGAATTGGTCGAAGGCGAGCGCGTTGAATTCACCATCACTACTGGGCCGAAGGGTCCGCAGGCCAGCGAAGTTGTTCGCCTCGGTCGCTAATCCTGAATAAATTGTAGCCCTTACCAGTTAAGAAAGGAGACGTGCGAATCAAAGTAACCTGTACCGGGCCTTTATTCGCGCGTGAATGTCTCCTTTCAGGCATTCGCAGGTCATGGCGGTCACTTCGGTGGCCGCTTTTTGATCCGGTTGATTCGGGCGCTCACCAACACGAACCGCGCTGACCCATCTTTTTCATCCCCGCCCCGAATATGTCATAATCAGTGTTGGACATATTCAGGACGGTAATTGGTATGACTGAAACTGAACTGCACGATCCACAACAACAGGCGATTCTGCGCACGTTCCGCGATGCCGGACTGCGTATCACCACCCAGCGGCTGGCGATCCTCGATGTACTGCGTACCACCGATGGCTTTATCGACGCCGAAACCCTCTACGACCTGGCGAATCAGAAAGACTCGTCGCTGAGTCTGGCGACGGTCTACCGGACGTTGACGCTGTTCAAGGAAATGCGGCTGGTCGAGGGGCGTATCGTGGGCGAGGAGCAAAGCCGCGAAGAATACCGCTTCCGCACCCTGCGCGAAACCTATACGCTGGTTTGCAAAAAATGCGGCAAAATTGTGCCCGTCGAATCCGATATTATCGATGCGTTCCGCCGTGAGTTAGCCCTCACCCAACACCTGACTGTTTTATCAGCCAATTCGTGTTTCACCGGCTACTGTGCGGAATGTACGGCGGCGCTGGCGGCAGAGGATGAAATCGACGCCGCGCGCGCAACGTAAATTCCTGGTTGCACGTATACTTTCTTGGTAGGACACATTTCTGCCAGAAAGGACGCACAGCCATGCAGGACGAAGAATTCGAGCATATCCCGGAGATTGATGGGGTGCCCGATCTCGAAAAACCGAAGCGCGGGCTTCCCATTGCCCCCGAATACCCGTTTGAGGAACAAAAACCGCGCCGCCGTCGTGGACCGCTGTTTGTCGTCATTGGCTGTTTGTTCGCGTGCTGTCTGTGCTGCGTCCTGCCGATCTGCCTGTGTGGTGGGGCAGTGGGCATCGTTGCGGGCGTCATGATGGACAATCAGGCGACCAGCAGCGGCGTCAAACGGGTGGCGCTGGATAACCTCGATACTCCCATCACCCTTAATGTCGATAACCGCGCCGGAGATATTCACATCACGGGTGACAAAAACGCCACCGAAGTGGTGGTCGAATACCGGGTTCGCGCTTTCGGCTGGAGTCAGTCGGAATCGCAGCAGAATCTGCGCGACATCGCCGTTGAAGTCCAGTCGGCGGATGACACCATCACGGTTCAGGTGACACAGCAGGATGATGGCGGCGACTTTATCTCGAATATCGATGAGATGTTCAGTCACGTCAATCTGGAAATCACCGTTCCCTATGAACTCTATCTGAAAATTCAGAACTCCGGTGAGATCAGCGGCATCAATCTGGGCATCGGCTCGATCAAGATCGAGAATGTGAACGCGCTGGGGTTGGACATCAGCAGCACTTTCTCTGAAGTGCGGTTTGACGGGACACTCGCCCCGTCTGGCACCTTCGAGATTCAGAGCAACAGCTACATCGAAGTGACCCTGCCTCCCGATGCCTATGTGTATATCGATGCGGAAACCGATACCGGCTCGGTGACGGTCAACGATTTCGTGGTCGATAACCGCTCGACCAGCCGGAACAACGCCGGAACACGCTGGACCGGGACGCTGGGCACTGGCTCCGACGACCCGCCCACGCTTCGCCTGCGTAGTGATATGGGCCAGATCAAAGTTCAGTCGAAATAGCCTGAGGGGGCAGGGCGATCTGCCCCCACCACACCAAGAGGAAAATACCGATGTCTCGTCAAAAAGTGCTTGTTGTGATCGTATTAATCAGCACTATCGTTTTGGCCGCCTGCGACCATTTGGGCAGTCGCGGCGAAAACAAACGCGCCAGCGAAACCGGCTCCGAAATCATCACGCTGAACAGTGATGCCGTGATCACGGTGGATGTCCGGGGCGAAGTCGGCACCATCACGATCCGCGCGGGCGACAGCGGTCAGGTGCAGGTCGATTACACCAAGACCGCTTATGCCAAAACGGAAGACGATGCGCGCGAAGAAGTCAAAAACATGACGGTCAAGGTCGAGCAGCAGGACGCCGCTGTGTTGGTGGATGCGATTCAGACCAAATACCGCGATCATACCAACACCAACAGCGTCGATCTGACGATTTCAGTTCCCGTCTCAACTAATCTTACGGTCCTGATGGAAGTCGGAGAGGTGGAAATCGATGGCATCACCGCGCCCGATAAGCTGACCGTCACAGGAGACGTGGGTGATGTGACCCTGACCAATGTTGTCGCGCCCGCCGGAATGTCGCTGAAAAATGATGTGGGCGATGTCTCTTTTGCGGGCACCATCACGGGCACCGGAAGCTGCGCGATCACGACCGATACGGGCAATATCGATGTGAAATTCCCGGCGGACATCGCCATCCAGCTTGATGCGGCCACCGATGTTGGCAGTATTGATGTGAACGATGTTTCAGCGCCTTCTGATTCTGAGCCGGGCGCGTCCTGGGATGGTACTCTGGGGACGGGCGACAACCTGCCCACGCTCACCCTGCGCACCGATGTCGGCAGCATCACCATCGCCGCCCAGTAACACCGAATTACTCTGCGCCCGCTTCTCCCCTTCCTGCTTGCGGGAAGGGGGCGGGGGTAGGGTTTTTCTTGACGTGAGGGGTGAACGCCCTATAAATTGACGCATATTCTATCAGTGCGCCGGTGCCCTCCGATTTAACCTGAATTCCCTGCCATTTAGCTTAAATCTCACCCCATTTAGCCTGAATTATCCCACATTTTATCCCAAAGTAGGCTACTTTTATCCCAAAGTAAGTTAAAAAAGTAACCTACTTTCACCATTTTCTAACCTGCGGCCTGTTAGAAAAAGGTTATTTCTCCGATTCGACCCTTTTGTTCCAAGTAGGTCTGTGAGTTTTTCGCTTACTGAATGAGCCGGAACAGCAGCGCTTTGAACTGCTGCGCATCGACCTTCTGGCAGATCGTCGCGTTGGCGGGGCGGTTGAGCAGATGCTGCGCGTCGATGACCAGTTGGCCGTAGGCCGCCTCGCTCCGGTATTCCACATAGCAGTAAGCGTCTGTCTGCTGTGTGATGATCTCCGGGTGGATTGCCGCCGCCATCGTCACCGGGTCCGGCAGATCAATGCCGATCTTCCCCCAGGCATCCGCGTTGTACTGCTTCAGGGCGTCATTGCACCGCACGCAGAACTGCGCGATCTCCGATCCGCCGCTCAACAGCCAGTCGATGTCCGCCTGCGTGATGAAGGTGTCGTCCGTGCTGACATCCCATCCCACGAAGGTCAGCGGCAGCCCGCTGTTCAGCACGATCTGCGCGGCTTCCGCGTCCACGTAGAGATTGAATTCGGCCACCGGGGTGATGTTGCCCGGCCCGAAGCCTGTCCCACCCATGATGAAGACGCTTTTCACCTGCCGCGCGATCTCCGGCGCTTTCAGGCAGGCCAGCGACAGATTGGTCAGCGGCCCCAGTGTGACGATCTCGATCTCGCCGGGGTAGCGCTGCGCCAGTTCAATGATTTTGTCGCTGGCATGGCCTGCCGTGCAGGTGAGATGCGGCTCTGGCAGGCCCATATTCCCCATGCCGTCATCGCCATGCACGAATTCCGCCGAGTACAGATCGCGCAGCAGCGGCTTGGCGGCTCCCTGGTAGACGGGCGGGGTATAGGTGCGGGCCATTTCGACGCAGATTAGTGCATTTTTCACCGCGCGATCCAGCGGCAGATTGCCCGCCACCACCGTGATCGCCTCGACCTGCACGCCTTCATCGCGCAGCGCCATGATCAGCGCCACCGCATCATCCGACGCCGTATCCGTATCAATCAGTATCTTTCGCATAAGCTGTTTATCTCCTTCGCTCACCACGACTCTAAAGGCGAACGCGGCGATCCGAAAGGACAAATGTCCCGCCTGTTACGATTCTATGCGGCGTTGCAGGCTGTCCCGGTTCAGAATACGGATCGTGTGCGGACTCGGCTGGATGCTGCCCTCGTCAGCCAGCGTGTTGAGCACCCGGTTTAAATGGCGCGGGGTGGTGCCCAACAGCCCCGCCAGATGCGATTTGGACGACAGCGCGATCACATCCCCGTCCTGTTCCAGCAGATACGCCGCCAGCCGGTTGATCAGCGGCAGCACATTCCCCGTGTGGATGCGGCTGGTCTGGTACAGCTTTTCGGTCAGATGCCGGATGATGAAGCGTAGAAAACGCGGATCGTCCGCGCCGTATTGGAGCGCGAAGCCCTTTTCGATCCCCAGCAGCACCGATGCTTCGAGGGTGACGACATTCGTTTTGATGGCTTCGTAGCTGAACAGTTCCAGGTCCCCAATCACCGCCAACGGCGTCATCATCGCCAGCACGGACAGTTTCCCGTTGGCGTGGTAGTGGTTGATCTGGACTTTGCCCGCCACCAGCAGATAGATGATCGTCTGCTCATTGGTCTGCACATAAAATTCGACTTGCGGCGCGTACTGGTAAACTTTCAGGCAGCGCAGCAAGTCTTGATTGAGGTGTTGATCCAGCGCAAAGGCCCGGACATAATGCGCCAGTAAAGCCTGACGTGCCGGGAGATCGGTTTTCATCAACCTTTCAGCTTGTTGCCCGCCAGATCGTTATACAGCTTGAGGAAGTAATCGCCCCCTTTGGTCACAGAATCGCGCAGGCCCTTGTTGCCATGTTCAGCGGCAATCGTGCGCGCCGCCAGATAGCCCACCACATCCAGGCTGAGTTCGCCTGTGAAGCCGTCTGCGTCGGGGCGCGCCAGCCATTCGTCCAGAATATCTTCCCCCTGGCCTTTTTTGTGCGACGAATCGATCAGTTTGTTCCAATGGGCGATATGTTCACCGATCATCGTCTCGTCCAGCCGCAGCACGTCATCATAAAACGGTATGTCGTGGCGGTAGCTGAGATACCACGCGATCCCGCGTGCCATCAGTTTATCTTTCAGCCGATCATGCAGTTTTTCCGGCTTGCGCCCAATCGATTCACAGTATTCGCTGTAGGCGAGCAAAAAGCCCTGGTGATTAAAGAACCCATGCCGGATCATGTTGACCAGCAGGTCTACCGAGTAGGTGCCCAGGCTGGCTTCCAGATGCGGCTGGGCCTGTGCCAGATTCACCACCAGCCCATAATATTCTTCGCCCTCAGAATCTTTGAAGGCGCGCACATAACCAAACGCCGGGAACCCCACGCTGGTCAGCGCCAGGGTGAATTGGAGTTCACGCATGAATGTGACCGGAAACAGCGCCTCGACTTCAGCAAAGGCTACCAGTCCGGTGGGGAGGTCGCGCAGGTCGCGCAGCAGGTCGGTTAATGCTTCGCGGTTGGCATAACACAGCGCCAACCCATACGGATCGGACTCACTGGGACCACCGTTATCGAAATAATCCGTGAGTTCATCCACCAGAGTCGTCCCGGTGTTCAGCATATGTTGGGTAGTCAGTTCAACCAGTTGGACGCCGGGTGCATTGCGCAAATCGGCGGCACGATCCATCGCCCCTTCGCTGCTGCGGATTGCCAAAGGCAGTCGCGCCGGGCTGTCGTCGAGCGTGTAATGTATTCTCATACTAATCCTTAACGGTTTAAGTCCAGTCGTGTCGTGAGCCTAGATTTTGTGACACTCCCCACGCCTAAAGGCAGGGGCTTCTGACGGACGCATGGGCCTGACAGCGCCCTACGTTATCCGGCACGGATGTGTCCCACCCGGCTCGACTCAAAATGTTCAAAGCGGCGTTGTGGTCCCGGTCGAGCGACAGGCCACACGCGCATTCGACCCAACGAGTTGAAAGGTCGAAGTCTTGAAACACCGCACCACAGGTCGAACATAATTTGGACGTATAAGCGGGGTTGACGAAGGCGATCACGCGACCAGCGTTTGCAGCTTTGTACGTGAGATACTGCCGGAACATCGACCACCCGCTGTCCAGAATGCTCTTGCTCAGGTGTTTGTTCTGAACCATGTTCGTGACGTGCAAATCTTCCAGCGCGATAGCATCGTACTGCTGCACAAGATAGGTACTCAACTTGTGCAGATAGTCCTGCCGTTGGTTCGCAATGTGTTCATGCTGACGCTGCACGGCGCGGCGCGCCTTGTGACGATTATGGCTCCCCCGCTTGGCCCGCACCAGTTTACGCTGCAAAACGCGCAGTTTCGCCTGACCTGTCCGGTAGTAGTGGGGGGTTTCGATCTTTTCTCCGCTGGACAAGGTCGCCAGCGCCGAAAGACCGACATCCACGCCAACCACTTTCCCCGCAGCGGGCAAGCAGGCGGCGTTTGGCACTTCACAGGCAAAACAGGCATACCAATGGCCGGCTTGGTGGACGATTTGCACCGTCTTAATCGTGCCTTCAATGGGCCGGTGCCAGCGCACGGCCACACGACCAACGCCGTACAACCGCAGCCGTCGCCCATCCACTTTCACGCCAGACCCGTACTGCGGGAAAGTGAAGCTGTGGAACCGATTACGACTCTTGAAGCGGGGATAGCCCGGTTGCTTCCCCGCCTTGACCCGGCGAAAGAAAGCGTCAAAGGCTTTACTCAGATCAACCGCTACCGACTGCAAGGTCTGGGAAAAAACGGTTTGAGCCTGGGGGAAAGTCTGACGATACAACCGCGCCTGTTTAATCTGGTCGTTCTTACTGACGCGGCGGCCTTCCAGTTCGTAGCTCCACTTCCGTTCGGCCAGGCACATGTTGTACCAGTGGCGGCAGACGTTCAGGACTTGAACCATCTGCTGCGCCTGAGCCGGTTTCGGGTACAAGCGGTACTGGAAGGTTTTGAGTTGCATTCAGACGCGCCTCTGGTTTTCAATGTACTGGTTGATCAGAGCCAGTGGTGCGCTGCCAACCGACGCCACAAAGTACGAATGGGTCCACAAGGACGGCAGGCGGCTCTTCAACCAGGGAAACTCGCGGCGCAGCAGACGCGAACTGCGACCTTTGATGGACTTTTCAAATTGGTGGATACCCAACTGCGGGTCCACCTCGCAGAGGTTATGAACGTGATCCGGCATAATCTCAAGTTGAAATATTTCGCAGCGAAACTCGATGGCTACTTCCTGAATGATCTCCTTCAGGCGACTGTCCACCCCATCAACCAACACCTTACAGCGATACTTCGGACAAAATACAACATGGTATTGTACGAGTACACCACGTGATGATTGCGCTTAAATTCCTATTGTTCAACCATAGGAGGATTATACCGCATGAATCTGTCTAATGAAACTACGCCTTATATCCC